>SXYR01000085.1 GCA_005788265.1 Bacteroidota bacterium
CAGGATCAAACTCTCCATTGTAAAAAATGTAGAAATTGATTTGCTCAATTTTCAAAGTTAAATTAGCGTCTTACCTTACCTCTGACTGATTAAAAATCAATCATTTGAGTGTTTCTGCATTCCAAACTTTCAAAGATCTTTCAGCCAAAATTGACTGCCCATTTTTCAATGGGAGTGCAAAGGTAGCTGGATAAGTTTATTTCACAAAATTATTTTCAGTGAGAATCACTAAAAATTTTCAAGAAAAATCGATCAAAAGAACTTCGCTTTTTTCAAAGCGGGCTGCAAATATACGCTTACAATTTCATTCCCACCAAAATAAAATGAACTGTTTTTACACACAACACAGGAAACCCAATAGCAGCGCAGATTTCAACGAAAAAATAAATTTAGCAGATCAGCTGTCTTTGTATATCAGCTGGATATATGACCTCTTCCAAAAACAAACCATGTGCTGGTGCAGAAAAATCTGCCATTGCATTGTTGCTCGCTTCCAAGATGTCTTTTACATCAGCCAGCAACAACTTCCCTCTTCCCACTCTTACCATGGTTCCCACCAAGGCCCGCACCATCCCTCTTAAGAATCGATTCCCCCTTACCTTGAACACCAACTCCTCTCCCTCTGCTACCCACAGGGCCTCGTCGATGTTGCAATGATTGGTAAACACCTGGGTATGCTTCTTGGAAAAACTGGTGAAATCATGTGCGCCAATAAATACAGAGGCAGCATCATTCATCCTGTTGATGTCGAGGGGATATGGATAATACCATGACAAGCCTTCCAGAAATGGATTCTTCCTGTTGTAAATATGATAGGAATATCCTCTTGCAATCGCAGAAAACCTGCAGTGTGCATCTACAGGCACTTTGAAAATTCCCTCAATGGATATATCAGCCGAGAGTATAGCATTGAGATGGTAGACTGAAGCCTCTATCAAATCCAAATCTGTTTGAAAATGGAAATAATTGCACCTGGCATGCACACCTGCATCGGTGCGTGATGACCCAGTCAATGCGATGGGTTGTTTGAAATAAACCAACAAAGCCTTTTCAATTTCACCTTGAATGGTTTTGGCATTTTCCTGGATCTGGAATCCAGCATAATGTTGACCGTTGTACCTGACACGCAAAAAATAGTTTTGCATTTATTGGAATTAGTACTTGAACTGATATGCTACCACATTGTTCCTCCAGAAAGTTGGAACATATACAATTTTATTTCTCTTATCAAAGCCAATATCTGCCGCATTCACGTTCTCTGCTTTGGTATCCAACAACTTTGTTTTTTGTCCATTGGTATTGATCAACCATACCACCCCGCTCCAACAGGATACCAAGAAATTTTTCTCGTCAACTTGCTCGATGCCGTCTGTATCTGTCGACATCCCATCAACAATCAGGATTTTCTCTCTGTTCTTTCCCAATCGATAAAATCCGCCAGCATCAACCAAATAGAGTGTGTGATCTGAATAATACAATCCATTGGGACCTGCCAATCCCTCTGTATATACTTTTACATCGCCCTTGAACAATCCTATGTAAAATATTTTTTTGGTTTTGGAATCCGACACAAAAATATTTCCCATTCTATCAGTGGTGATATCATTGAGTCCTTGCGCACCATCGACAAAAACTTTCTTCACAACCATTCCTTTGAATATGTCGATGATGACAATTGAATCAACATCTGCAACCATCAAAAACTCTTTGTACAAAGCCATTCCTTTGGGAGCGTGCAAACCGGTGATCCACTGTGGATTCAAGACTTTTCCATTCAACGTTAACAATGCAATGGATCCTTTCCCGTCTTTGTCCCAGGGACCCTTGCCTTCGATATTAGAAACATATATTTTTTCATTTTTCTCATCGAAGTAAACTGATTCAGGAACCCTCAACACACTGTCGGTTGCCCATAATTTTTCGAGCGATTGTGCAATAGCAGCGTTGCAAAAAACAACTGCCAAAAAAATAAAAAAACATTGTTTCATATCTGATGATTTAATTGTACCGCTCGACATTGAATGCTGCAATATTCATACTCAATTGTTTTTCGCTCACTATTTCCTCCACCAATTTTCCTGTTGCAGCAGCAAGTGATAAGCCTAACATGGCATGTCCGCCTGATAATACCAAGTTATCAAATTTTGAATGTCGGCCAATATATGGCAATCCATCCGGACTCAAAGGTCTCCACCCCCACCATATTCTATCAGATGCTGGAAATGAAACCGGCAAATTGGGATAATAGTTTTTTGCTGCCTTGAAAATTGCTTGCACCCTTTTGATCAGCATAGGAGAATGCAATCCACTGATCTCCATGGTTCCACCCATGCGCAAATCAGATCCCATGGGAGTCATGGCAACTCGATCATCCACCAAAATTGCAGGTTGACGAAGATTTCTTTCAACATTTTCAAAAGTCATGCTGTACCCCTTTCCTGCTTGCAATAATAAATCAACTCCAAGTTGTTTGGTTACAATGGGCAACCATGATCCGGTTGCGAGTACAAATTCGTCTGCCGTGAAATCGCCTTTGTCTGTGATTACTTTGGAAACGCTGCGTCCCTCTTTTTCAAACCCTTCAATGGTTGTATTCAATTGAAATTGCACCCCATTTGTTTGGAGATGCTGATAGATAGTTTGCATCAAATCACCCGGATGCAAATGACAATCGATTGGATATAAAATACCGCCGCGCACATTCACCTCCACATTCGGTTCCATTTCCTGCACTCCTTTGGCATCAAAAATTTTCGTTTCGATGCCCATAGATGCAGCCTCTTTCGCCAATTCTATTTCATGTTTCTCTGTAACTGCACTCTTGTACAACATGAAACATCCTACCTCTTCCATGCGAAAATGATTGCCCAACTCATCCCTGATCTCTGAAGTCAATGCCCTGCTCAGATGCAAGATTTCATTCAAAGGGGGAATATTTTTTTCCATGGTTGACTTGGAGGACCTTCTCCAAAATGTCAATCCCCACTTGATAAGATCGACATCCAACCTTGGTTTGATGTAAAACGGCGAGCTGGAACTCAACATCCACTGCAACCCTTTTGCAACAATGCCTGGGGAAGCAAGTGGAATAAAATGACTGGGAGAAATATATCCCGCATTGCCAAAAGAAGTTCCATGTTGTATATTGCCTCTATCAATTACGGTAACATGATGCCCAGCTTTGTGTAGATAATATGCCGTGCAGAGTCCAATCACTCCACTCCCTGCCACAATTACTTTACTCATTTTATTTTTTTCAAAGTTACAATATCAATAAATCAAGATTCAATCAACATAATTGTACCCAACCAAGTTGTTCAAAGATTGATCACCAATGGTTGCATCGAATTGATTTTCCATGTTTGTCCTTGATAGCGGATAATTTTTTCAGCTTTTACAGAGGGCTTGATGGTGGCGGACTTCAATACACCCTCCTTCCAAATCAAGTCCACCGAAAATCCTCCTCTGGCCTTTAACCCTTTGACTGCACCAGATTTCCACTCAACAGGCAATGCAGGCAACAATTCAATTGATCCATCATGACTTTGCATGAGCATTTCTGCGATTCCTGATGTAGCTCCAAAATTTCCATCAATTTGAAATGGAGGGTGTGCATCAAACAAATTGGGATAGGTTCCCCCGCCTGCCATTTTAATTTCTGATTGATCAGCTGGATAATAGTTCATGATTTTCTTAATCGCATCAAAAGCGCGTTCCCCATTGTGCAGCCTTGCCCAGAGATTTATTTTCCACGCAATGGCCCAACCCGTTCCGTTGTTGGTTCTCAGTTCAAGCGACCGTTTAACAGCATCTGCCAGTTGGGGATTTTTTGACAGAGTGATGCTGGTTCCCGGATAAAGCCCGAACAGGTGTGATATGTGACGATGTTTGGGGTCATTGTCGTCCCAATCGTAATACCATTCTTGCAAATTTCCTTTCTTCCCAATCTGATAAGGATAAAGTTTTTGAAGCGCATCAGCAATTTGTAAAGCAAATGACTGATCGACTTTCAACATTCTTGATGCCTCTATCACTTGATGGAATATTTCCCTGATCATGGCAAGATCTGCCGTCCCTCCATAGAGCACACTTCCCACGAATCCTTTGTCATTGATATACATATTCTCCGGTGAAGTTGCCGGAGCAGTTAAAAAATTCCCTCTTGCATCCTTCACCAAAAATTCCAAGCAAAATTTTGCTGCTTCTTTCATGATGGGATATGCATCTTTCTTCAGAAATGAAGTATCATTGGTGAATAGAAAATGCTCCCACAAATGAGTACTGAGCCATGTTCCACCCATGGTCCAGTTTGCCCAAACAGGTTGCCCCTTTCCAAAATCACCAACGGGATTTGACATGGCCCATATATCAGAGTTGTGATGTGCAACCCATCCATTCACACCGTAAAAATTTTTTGCGGTGGATTTTCCATTTTCAGAAAGCCTCTTTAAGAATGTCAACAAAGGGGCATGAAATTCAGATAAATTGGTGGACTCTACTGGCCAATAATTCATCTCCGTATTGATATTGATGGTATAGTTACTGCTCCAGGGTGGTCGCACTTGCTCATTCCATATTCCCTGTAAATTCAACGGAGCTTCATTCGTTCTCGAACCACTGACCATTAAATATCTTCCAAACTGAAAATACAAAGAGATCAATCCGTTGTCTGCTTCACCAGCAGCAATTTTCTTCAATCGTTGATCAATTGGATATTGCTGATTGGCGGATGAACCAAGATCAAGAGAAACGCGTTGCATGTATTTATTGAAATCCTTTTTATGCTGAAGCAAAATGTCTGTGAAGCGCTTGTTGGACAATCTGTTCAAATAAGCTGCTGCTAATTTTTGTTCGTCCTTTCCATTGGTGGCTGGATTGTTGTTTGCTCCGTTGAAACTTGTTGCCAGAGACACAGCCAATAAAACGTCAGAAGCATTGCTGATGACCAATGAACTGTCGGTATAGGTCGATTGTCCGTCGTTGGAAACAATTTTCAATAACCCACAGAATCGCATGGACTTCATTGTGTCGTACTCGAGGGCATTGGCCATCTTGCCTCTGTAATTGGGCTCTGCATGAGATGGGGCATTTCCCGAGAGTGATAACAAATCTCGCGAGGCGACAACACGTGACTTCAACAAGCTATTCATATTAAGGGAGAAAGCTAATTTTTTTTCACCCTTGGCACTGAGCCGAATGAAAAGCAACTGATCAGGATAAGACACAAAGTATTCTCTCCTGTAATCGGTATTGCTTGCATTGTAATCAACCGTTACAATTCCGCTCTCTAAATCAAGCAGACGACGATAGTTTTTTGATGGACTGTTTTCAAAATTCAAAAAAATATTACCAAAGGGCGCATATGATTCAGAAAAATATCCTTGCATGTACCGGATTAAGCTATCCGCCTTTTTATAGTCTTCATTGAACAAGGCTTCCCGAACAAGCGGCAGGTATTTCACTGCATCGGCATTCATGCTTGGATCTTTTGGATACCCTCCCCAGAGGGTTATCTCATTCAATGAAATTTTATCAGTCACGGTGTTTCCATAAACCATGGCACCCATTCGCCCATTCCCGATCGGAAATGCATCTTCAAAAAAAGATGCCGGTTTGTCAAACCATATCTTGGTCTCTTGTTGCGCATGAGATGAGAAGATGATGCATGTCAAAATGCAAGAAAAAAAATACTTCATGTTGGTTTATTATAATACTTGGAATCCATTTGCGAATGGATCGTCTTTTGCATCTATTGAAATGGTATTGTAACCATAAATTTTTGCCCAGCCTTCTATCGTGGGACGAATAGCGGGCTTTCCAAACAGCACGGATTCTTCATCAATTCTTCCTATAAACTTACTGCCGATGATGCTTTCGTGAATGAATGCATCACCTGCTTTCAGCTTTCCCTTAGAATACCATTGTGCCATGCGTGCACTGGTTCCGGTTCCACAAGGCGATCGATCAATGGCTTTTTCTCCATAAAAAACTGCATTTCTTGCGGTAGATGATTTGTCCAGTACTTCACCACACCATAAAATATGTGAGCAGGAATGAATGGTTGGATCTTGGGGATGAACAAATTGATACTTGCTGTTTATATTCTTCCTCAATGCCCTAGCCATGCTGACGAGCTGATCGGCGTTGAAATGCTCCAACCCTTTAAAATTTTCCTGTACATCAACTATTGCATAAAAATTACCTCCGTAGGATACATCAACCCGAATCAATCCCAAACCCGGGCATTCAACTTCCAAGTTTTCCTGATCCAAATATGCCTGTACATTTTTAAGTTTAACTGAAGTCACTTTTCCTTCGGTCTGTTTGTATTCAATTTCAATCAACCCTGCAGGAGCTTCCATTCGAATGAAACCTGGTCGCTTGGGAACAACAATTCCCGATTCAATGGCAGCGGTTATCGTTCCAATTGTTCCGTGCCCGCACATGGGCAAACATCCGCTCGTTTCAATAAACAATACTGCAAAATCATTGGCGGGATCATGAGGAGGATACAAGATGCTGCCACTCATCATATCATGGCCTCTGGGCTCAAACATCAAGCCTTTTCTGATCCAATCATAGTCCCTTAAAAAATGCTGACGCTTTTCGCTCATGTTCTTTCCCTCGAGCACTGGGCCGCCTGAAACAACCAATCGCACTGGATTCCCGCAGGTATGTGCATCAATGCAATGAAAGATATTCCCAGTCAAGGAATGTTTGCTTTCAGCAAATGGGAGGGAAAGTGGGGATGTCGCCATGGCCATACAATTTAATAAAAAAAGTACGAAATTAGGTGCTCAATTATCTCAGATGGAAACCTATGGCAAGGTCTTGATGTATGCGATTCCAATTTTTCTATTGTTGGTTTTTTTTGAAAAATGGTACGGCTGGAAAAGAGGAAATGATACTGTCAGAATAATGGACATGATTGCTTCCCTTATGTCTGGTATTACCAATTTGACCAAGGATGTATTAGGACTCAGCGTCGCCATCATCAGTTATGGATGGATGGTGCAACATTTGGCAATCATCCATGTCGAAAACAGTGTAGCGGTAATCATCATAAGCTTTATCGCATTGGATTTTTCAGGTTACTGGATTCACCGCATACAACACAGAACCAATATTTTCTGGAACGCACATATCATTCATCACAGTTCAGAAGAGTTCAATTTGGCATGTGCATTGAGACAAAGTATTTCAGTTTTTTTTAAAATATTTACATTCTTCCTTTTGCCTGCCGCAGTGTTGGGAGTACCTGCTGAAATAATCGCCATTGTTGCTCCCTTGCACTTGTTCCTCCAATTCTGGTACCATACGCAGCACATCCAAAGCATGGGAATACTTGAAAAAATAATTGTTACTCCTGCACACCACAGAGTGCATCATGCAATCAATTCTGAATACATTGATAAAAACTATTCTCAAATTTTCATTATCTGGGATCGACTGTTTGGAACTTTTCAGGAAGAGCAAAAAGAAATACCTCCTGTATATGGTATTACCAGACCTGCATCAACATGGAATCCGATTAAAATAAACTTTCAACACCTGTGGCTTTTGATCAAAGATGCCTGGCATGCCAAGAGCTGGAATGACAAGTTGAAGATATGGTTCATGCCAACAGGCTGGAGACCAGCAGATGTTGAAGAAAAATTTCCGGTCTATAAAATCAACGATGTGTATGATTTTAAAAAATTCAATCCCATTCATTCCAAGGGGTTACAAACATGGGCGGTTGTTCAATTGTTGCTGATGCTGCCGTATTTGTTTTACCTCCTTGGAAACCTGGCTGCCATTGGGAGTCCGGGTATTTTTTACTATGGAGTTTTTATCTTTCTTTCTGTGTACGCACTGACAGAATTGATGGATGGAAATAAAAATGCATTTATCTGGGAATTCATCAAGGCAGTCTATGCCGTTTGGTTGATCATTGATCAGCAGGGTTGGTTTGGCGCA
>SXYR01000086.1 GCA_005788265.1 Bacteroidota bacterium
TTTGCATCACCTTACCCTGGAAAAATCATTCCATTGGATTTGCAACAACTCGATGGCAGAATCATTTGCCAGAAAGATTCATTCCTCTGTGCTGCGAAAGGAGTATCGGTGGGCATTGCTTTTCAGAGAAAATTGGGAACCGGATTATTCGGAGGCGAGGGATTCATTATGCAAAAATTAGAGGGGGATGGATTGGCATTTGTACATGCAGGTGGGCACGTTTTTGAACGCTATCTCACACCTGGAGAAATATTGAAGATTGATACGGGATGCCTGGTTGCATTTACACAAACCGTTGACTACGATATTGAATTTGTGGGTGGGATAAAGAATACCATATTCGGCGGCGAGGGACTGTTCTTCGCAACCTTGAAGGGTCCGGGTAAAATATGGATTCAAACATTGCCCATCAGCAGATTGGCAAGCAGGATCATGTCGTATGGAACATTCAACAGAAAAGAAGAAGGAAGTATATTGGGAGGCATTGGCAATATGTTGGATGGCGATGGATATTGATATTTGCCTACTGCCTTAAAATAAAAATCCCACTCAAACGAGTGGGATTTTTTTATACTTCCTTACAGGAAAAACTACTCTTTTCTTCCATAAAGATTTCCCAGCAAGCGCAAGATTTCAACATACAACCATACCATGGTTACGAGCAGTCCAAATGCGCAATACCATTCCATGTATTTAGGAGCACCCATTGAGGCACCCTGTTCAATGCGATCGAAATCAAGCAATAGACTCAAAGCAGCAATCGCCGTGATGGCAATTGAAATTCCGATGCTCAACATGCTGCCCCCTTGAAGCCCCTGCACCTGAACGCCAAAAAGTGAAAGAATGAAAGTGATCAGATAAAACAACGCGATTCCTCCTATTGCAGCAAACATGATCGATCTGAATCGCTCTGTTACGCGTATGATTCTGAATGAATACAAAAGATACATTGCTATCGCAGTACCAAATGTTAGGATGACCGCCTGCATTACAATGCCGGGTGCAACTTTTGCAAACGCATTGTTATAGATGGCAGAGATGGATCCGATGACCAACCCTTCTAAAAGCGCATATGCCGGAGCCAGGTATTGTGCCCATACGGGTTTGAACATGAGGATCAAGGCAACGACCAATCCGCCAATGGCACCTCCCATTACATAGCCTTGAATGCTGTTGCCCACAGCAGCCTCATTCCAGACATAGAATGCAGTCGCCATGACCATGATAAAAAGAAATCCAAACTTATTGAGTGTACCACGAAAACTCATGCTGCCTGATCCAGGAACATGGATAGCTCGCCCGAATGATTTTTCCGAAAGAGTGGGATTACTTGAATTGAATAGAGCCATATTGGGTAATTTTGTAGTCTAAATTAATTAATTTCATAATAGTACATGAAACCCTTCATGTACAACCATGTTAAAGTTCAAACAAAAACCATGCCACAAAGGAAAGAAGAGCTCCTCCATGATATTGTCATCAAGTTTGCAGGTGACAGTGGTGACGGGATGCAGCTGACGGGAAGTCAGTTTACCAACAATACAGCACTGCTGGGCATTGATCTTGCTACCTTCCCCGATTTCCCGGCTGAAATCAGGGCGCCACAGGGAACACTCCCGGGAGTGAGCGGATACCAATTGAGATTCTCCAGCGATGCAATTTTTACCCCCGGCGACCTCTGCGATGTCTTGGTTGCCATGAATGCGGCTGCCCTGAAAACAAATCTAAAATCCATCAAGAAAGGCGGAAAGATCATTGCAAATGTGGATGGATTTGATGCAAAGAATTTAAGACTTGCCAATTATCCTGATGGAGTCAATCCGCTGGAAGATGATTCACTCGGTGGATTTGAAGTCTTTAAAATGGATGTCACAAAGATGACGCGCGAAGCTTTGAAAGACATCCAGATGGGGACCAAAGAAAAAGACCGTGCCAAAAATATGTTTGTGTTGGGATTTCTGTATTGGATGTACAGCCGCGACATGGAAAGCACACTCAATTTCTTGAAAGAGAAATTCGGGAAAAAAGATGAAATCCTTCAGTCAAACCTGAAAGCTTTGCAGGCTGGGTATAATTATGGTGATACCACCGAAACTTTCACAACAAGATACAAGGTTGAGAAAGCAAAAATGCAACCAGGAACCTACCGCTCCATCATGGGAAACCAGGCACTGGCAATGGGATTGATTGCTGCTTCTGAAAAAAGTGGATTGCCCATTTTTCTGGGCTCCTACCCCATCACGCCAGCTTCAGATATTTTACACGACCTGAGCAAGATGAAAAACTTTGGAGTGAAAACATTTCAAGCCGAAGATGAAATTGCCGGTATTACTTCAGCCATTGGCGCAAGCTATGGTGGTGCATTGGGTGTAACAACTACATCGGGTCCGGGCATTGCACTGAAAGGTGAAGCCATGGGACTGGCAGTGATGCTGGAAATTCCTTTGGTAATTATTGATGTGCAGAGAGGTGGCCCATCAACAGGGCTTCCAACGAAAACTGAACAAAGTGATTTGATGCAGGCATACTACGGAAGAAACGGCGAATGTCCCATGCCCGTGATTTCCGCATCCACACCGAGTGATTGTTTTGATTCCATCTTTGAAGCAACCCGGATTGCAGTGCAACACATGACACCTGTTATGTATTTAAGCGATGGATACATTGCCAATGGTGCCGAACCATGGAAATTTCCAAAAGCAGAAGATCTTCCTGAAATCAAGGTGCATTTTAAAAAAGGATTGGATGAAGGCGAAGAAAAGTTTTTGCCATACAAGAGAGATGAAAAACTTGTTCGCCCCTGGGCAGTTCCAGGCACCAAAGGATTGGAGCATAGAATTGGAGGGATTGAAAAACAAGATATCACCGGCAATGTGAGCTATGATCCAGAGAACCACCAGCACATGGTTAAAACCAGGCAAGCCAAGGTTGATAAAATTGCAGATTATATACCCGAACAAAAAATAGACAGCGGTGCCGATAAAGGAAAAGTATTGGTGCTCGGATGGGGAAGCACATTCGGTGCCATCAAAACTGCAGTACATGAATTGATGCATGAGGGCCATGCAGTTTCACATGCCCATATCAGATACCTGAGACCGTTTCCTAAAAACCTTGGAAAAATAATTTCAAGTTTTGATACCATATTGATTCCTGAAATCAACAACGGTCAATTGATCAAGATCATCCGTGATGTTTATTTTGTCAATGCCAAAGGATACAATAAAATAAAAGGCACGCCGATCACGAAAACAGAACTGATAGAAGAAATCAGAAAGTATCTGTAATAAAAAAACCGTCA
Organism: Bacteroidota bacterium; assembly: GCA_005788265.1. GTDB lineage: Bacteria > Bacteroidota > Bacteroidia > Chitinophagales > Chitinophagaceae > Pollutibacter. The sequence goes on from SXYR01000086.1 coordinate 3,302, forward strand.
ACAGTTAACGGTTAACGGTTGACGGTTGACAGTTGAATGTTCAGCATCAAATGATTCTCTCTACAATCTTACCAGTCGACTTCTCTTTCAAGATCAGTTTCTTGGTTCCATAGTGTGTCATTTCTTCTTTCACCAAATAATGATCTTTGTCAAATTCAATCAAGTGGCTGTCCTTGGTTACACCAACCCTTCCTCTCCACTCATCCAGCTTCACAGGTTCCCATAATTTTGACTTAGCACTTCTGTATGATGCATCCAGGACGGCGTTCACAACATATCCATCGTAAAAAGTTTCTCTGGGCTGTGTTCCCTTTTCAAAACAGGTAAACATCTCAGCAAACATATGATTGTATCCCAATTCGTTCAATTCATCTCCTACCGGAAACAACCAACCTGAATTGGATTCCGCTTTCTCAGCTACATAGTCCGCTCCCTTTCCTGTTGTAAACATATCAAAACCAGTACGCAAGAATCCGTTGATCCAAATGGTACCTTCTGTTCCCATCACTTCATCTCTCAAATCCAATCCACCCCTGAATGTCCAGCTCACTTCAAATTGTGCAATGGCACCGTTTTCATATTTCACCAATCCGATGGCATGGTCTTCAGCATCAATGGGCTTCACCTGTGTATCAGCCCAACACATAACTTCAACCGGTTTGATGTCTTTTCCAATATAACTTCTGGTGATTTCAACACAATGGCAACCCAAATCAAGAATACATCCGCCACCTGCTTGTTCAATATCCCAGAACCAATCGCTGTGCGGACCAGGATGTGTTTCGCGCGACTTGGCCCAAAGAATTCTACCCAATGCTCCATTCTTTACACTTTCATAAGCCTTTAAAAATTTTGGAGTATAAACGAGGTCTTCCAAATATCCATTGAAGATTCCGGCCTTCTCAACAGCATCCATCATGCGCTTTGCCTCAACAGCATTTCTACCAAGAGGCTTTGTTGTGATAACAGCCTTCTTATGTTTGATACAGAGATTGACAGCCGCTTCATGAAGATTGTTCGGCAAGGAGATGCAAACCATGTTTACATCCGGATGAGCAATGGACTCCTCCATTACCGTTGTATAATGATCACAACCATAATCAACCGCAAACTTTTTTGCCTGCTCTTCTCTTCTTGAATAGATAGAAACAATTCGATCTTTGCTTCTGAGTCCCTGAATGGAATCAGCATAAAACCTTCCGATGAATCCGGAACCTAGCATTGCAATTTTCACCATATGTCGAGATTTAATTTTAGAGATTGCAATTATTTGGCTGTTCTTGTATTGTCTTTAAAAAACAACAGGAACAAAACTAATATAACTGCGGCAATACCAGCAGGTACCAGCCAAACATTTAGCCAGTTGGTAACTTCGTTCACCGTGTACTGGTCCTTTACCTTTCCTGCTACAATAGATCCGATCAACATTCCCAGTCCATAGGTTGCAAGAGAAATCAGTCCCTGGGCCTGCGATTTGATCTTCTCTCCTGCTTTTGCATCGGTATAAATCATACCGCTCACAAA
>SXYR01000087.1 GCA_005788265.1 Bacteroidota bacterium
AGGATCAATAAAATAATCCAAGAACTCCAACATGAAGATGTTCCTTGTATCGTTGATGGGGAAATTCTCTTTGAATACTTTGAACAAACCTTCGTTGTTGCGCTTATCAGGCGTCGTTTCCAACTGGAAATAATCCTTGAAAGATTGAATTTGAATTTCTAGAAGATCTGGAGTTTCTGCAAGGTGCTTGACCTTACCAAAATGCACTCTTTTTGAAGCCACTTTTGCTGATGACATAGTCTGATGTGCTTTTAAACGTGTGATCGGACAGAAAGACAATAAGACTCACTTTGCACTTACTTATTTAAGTAATTGATTATCAACATTTTATGTTGTTCCGGAAAGTCAATTTGTAATTAGCCCAATTTAAAGGACTGCGAAGTTACGGGAATTGGGGGAAATGGACAAATATTTGGGGCTTCCGTTGTCTGCCAAAAAAGGCACAAAAAAAGCCGGAAAAATCCGGCTTTGATAATTTTAAAGTACCGTGGTGATTACTTGATTTCAACTTCAGCACCAGCCTCTTTCAACTTGGCAGCCAAATCGTCTGCTTCAGCCTTAGAGACACCCTCTTTCACAGGCTTAGGAGCACCGTCAACGAGGTCTTTTGCTTCTTTCAATCCAAGTCCAGTGAGGTCTTTCACAACCTTCACAACACCTAATTTGCTAGCGCCGCCGCTAACGAGGATTACATCGAATGTTGATTTCTCCTCTGCAGCAGCTGCGGCGCCACCGCCACCACCTGCTACTACAACTGCAGCTGCAGCTGGTTCGATACCATAATCAGCTTTCAATACGTCAGCCAATTCTTGAACTTCTTTTACTGTAAGGCCTACCAGTTGTTCGGCCAATGCTTTTACGTCTGCCATGTTTTTAATTTTTAACCGCTTTCACAGCTTTGGCTCCAGCGGATGGTTATAAAATATGCCACATTTAAACCTCAGTGGCGTTGGGTTTTTTACAAATTTATTCAGCAGCTGCAGCACCTTGTTTCTCGTGGTGGTGCAACAAACCTGCCAAAACGCGTTTCGCAGGAGACTGCAACAATCCGATGACCTCTCCAATGAGTTCGTTCTTCGTTTTGATCTGTGTCAATGCTGTCAAGTTGTTGTCTCCAACAAAGATATCTCCGTTGATGAAGGCTGCTTTCAACTCTGGTCTTTCAACATTTCCTTGTTTGCGGAAAGAACTGATGATCAATGCGGGCTCCTTTGGATTTTCAGAGAACATCAACGCAGTTACGTTGTTCAAAGAATCGTACACTCCAGCATACTTTTCAGCATCAAGTGATTCCAATGCCTTGCGGATAAGTGTGTTCTTGGCAACTTTCATTTCAACCTTCTTGTCGAAACAAAATCTTCTCAGGTTGCTTATCTGTTCAACTGAAAGGGATTCTGTATTGGTGATGTAGAAGTTATTGTACTGTCCGAATTTTTCTTTGAGTACATCAATCACTTCATTTTTTTCTTGCTTAGTCATGTTAAGCGTTTTTATTATTTAAAATATGCTTGGATTAATGTACAAGCACTTTTGTATCAATTGCAATAGAGGGACTCATAGAGCTTGCCATGAATACACTCTTCAAATAGGTTCCTTTTGCTGTAGAAGGTTTGGCCTTGACAATGGCATTCAACAACTCCATGCTGTTTTCTGCAATTTTCTCTGGCGTGAAGCTTACGCGTCCAATCGAGGCGTGAACGATACCTGCTTTGTCAACCTTGAACGCAACTTTACCTGCCTTTACGTCTTTGATAGCTGCAGCAACATCATTTGTTACAGTACCAGTTTTCGGGTTGGGCATCAGGTTACGTGGACCGAGCACCTTTCCAAGTTTACCAATTTTCGGCATTACAGAAGGGGTTGCAACGATGACATCGATGTCTGTCCAGCCTCCCTCAATTTTAGTGATGAACTCATCCAATCCCACAAAGTCAGCACCCGCAGCATTGGCTTCGGCTTCTTTATCGGGCGTACAGAGCACCAATACTTTTTTGGTTTTACCTGTTCCGTGTGGAAGGGTTACTGTTCCCCTGATGGCTTGATCAGCTTTCTTAGGATCAACACCCAAACGGATGTGCAGGTCAACCGAACTATCGAACTTTGTTGTGTTTACTTGTTTTACAAGTCCAGATGCTTCAGCAAGTGAATAAACTTTTTTATCATCCACTTTGCCGGCAATGGCTTTTCTTTTTTTTGTGATTCCCATCTTGATTCAGATTTAGGCTGTGATCAATTAATTTTCCCAAGGGGCTTTACCTTCAACTGTAATACCCATGCTTCTTGCAGTACCAGCTACCATGCGCATAGCGCTGTCAACCGTAAAACAATTCAGATCGGGCATCTTGTCTTTAGCAATCGCTTCAACCTGTGACCAGGTAACCTTGCCCACTTTGGAGCGGTTAGGTTCTTTGGAACCACTTTGAAGTTTGCTAGCCTCGAGCAATTGGACAGCTGCCGGGGGAGTCTTGATAATAAAATCAAAAGATTTGTCTGAGTAAACTGTAATGACAACAGGTAAAACCTTACCCATTTTGTCTTGCGTCCTGGCATTGAACTGCTTACAGAACTCCATGATGTTGACACCTTTGGAACCCAGCGCGGGACCAACAGGAGGTGCAGGGTTGGCTTGACCGCCTTTTACCTGCAACTTTACATAGCCAGAAATTTCCTTAGCCATATGTTTGTTTTTTTTGGTGATAGCGTCCAGTCAATTATTGACAGGACTCCCAAATCCATTCAAAAAAAGAACTTTCGATTGGGGGCGGCAAAGGTAAATGAGTTTGCGGAATCTGCCAAGGATTTTTTGATCCCCATCCCCCACCCCCTGAGCTGGGTCAATGGACCAAATTCGGTGGATTAAATCTAGATAAATTACTGATAGGCAAGAAGTTTGGAACAGTTTTAATCTGTAATTTGAAACTACTACATAAACTCTCTAAAATTCAAACAAGATGGCGACTAAGAAAAAATCCAAGAAAAAAGCAAGTGTAAAAAGAGCTGCACCCAAAAAAGCTGCTAAGAAAAAATCAGTTAAAAAAGCTGCTAAGAAATCCGCTCCAAAAAAACCAGGAAAAAAAGCCAGCAAAAAAGTTGTAAGGAAGGCTGCTAAGAAAGTTGCAAAGAAAAAAGCAACAAAAAAATCTGCCAAAAAATCTACAGCTAAGAAAGCAGCAAAAAAAGCAAGTAAAAAAGCAGCGAAGAAAGTTGTGAAGAAAGCCACAAAGAAAGTTGCGAAGAAAAAACCTGTTAAGAAAGCAAGCAAGCCAAAAGTCGCTCCGGTACCAGCTCCTGCCCCAGTTGTAGAAGCCCCAGCACCAGCGCCAACAAATGAAAGTGGACAAGGACAGTTGTTCTAAATTGAATGCATCAAACAAAAAAGGGAAGCATTTGCTTCCCTTTTTTTATACCAATACTTTTTTATTATGAAATTTTTTCCACCTGCATGTAGTTGAGTTCAACAGGTGTTGATCTTCCAAAAATCTTCACAGTAACTTTTAATTTCTTCTTTTCATCATTCACCTCTTCAATCACTCCATTGAAATCATTGAATGGACCATCCACAATTTTAATCGTCTCACCGATGATGAAAGGCTCACTCATGGTCATTCCGCCGGCATCGCTCATTTCATCGATCTTGCCCAACATTTTGTTGACTTCGGCCTTTCTGAGTGCAATCGGATTTTCTTTTCCTAGGAAATGAATCACATTGGTGGTGTTTTTGATGGCACTGATGATATCATCATGCAATTTTCCACCAACACACTCAATCATTACGTAGCCGGGATAGAAGTTGCGCTCACGCATCACTTTCTTACCGTTTTGCACTTTGTACACTTTCTCAACAGGAAGGAAAACTTGCTTGATTGCCTTGTCCCAGCCATTGCGCACAATGTCTTTATCCAGGTACTCCTTCACTTTCTTTTCCTTTCCGGAGATGACACGAAGCACGTACCACTTGGTTTCTTGTTGTGTTGTTATTTCTTCCATTACTTAAACAATGAATAAACGAATTTAAGAGCAGAGCTGCTGCCAAGATCCAATACCCATACGATGGCAGTGATCACCAATGTTGCAACGAGTACAATCATGGTTGATTGCTGCAATTGTTGCCAATTGGGCCAGGTCACTTTCTCCATGAGCTCCTTGTAAGAGTCTTTGAAGTATGCTTGTATTTTGTTCATTTGTTTTACGTTTTACAACTGAGGGAGATAAAGTTACCCAAAGTTTTCCTTTTTGCACGGGCACTAGGATTCGAACCCAGATCAAAGGTTTTGGAGACCTCTATTCTACCATTGAACTATGCCCGTTCTTAAGAAACAAAGTACCCAGAGAATTCTCCAGGTACTTTGCTGTTGATATAACTTTTGAAGGTCAAACACTCTTGAGGAGGTCAACCGATCAAATCTTATTTGAGGATCTCTGTAACCTGTCCAGCTCCCACTGTACGGCCACCTTCGCGGATCGCGAATTTCAATCCTTTTTCCATGGCAATTGGTTGAATCAACTTCACTTTCAAGTTGATGTTATCACCAGGCATCACCATCTCAGTTCCTGCAGGAAGTTCGCACTCTCCTGTTACGTCAGTTGTACGGAAGTAGAACTGAGGACGGTATTTGTTGAAGAATGGAGTGTGACGTCCACCTTCATCCTTGCTCAACACGTATACTTCACCGTTGAATTCAGTATGTGGAGTGATTGAACCAGGCTTGCAGATAACCATGCCACGGCGGATCTGGCTTTTCTCAATACCACGGAGCAGAAGTCCTGCGTTGTCACCAGCTTCACCCTCATCGAGGAGCTTGCGGAACATTTCAACACCAGTTACGGTAGAAACAAGCTTGTCTTCTTGCATACCTACGATCTCAACACCTTCACCCACTTTGATTTTTCCACGCTCGATACGACCTGTAGCAACTGTACCGCGACCAGTGATCGTGAATACGTCTTCTACAGACATCAGGAAAGCAAGATCAACCGGACGGGGAGGCAATGGAATATAGCTGTCAACTGCATCCATCAGTTCATTTACGGATGTAACCCACTTGTCTTCACCAGCCAAAGCGCCAGTAGCAGAACCTTTGATGATTGGAGTATTGTCGCCATCAAATCCTCTCTTGGTCAACTCTTCGCGGATTTCCATCTCAACGAGGTCAAGCAATTCAGGATCGTCAACAAGGTCAACCTTGTTCATGAATACAACAATACGAGGTACACCAACCTGACGTGCAAGAAGGATGTGCTCTTTAGTTTGTGGCATTGGACCGTCTGTTGCGGCAACCACAAGAATTGCACCGTCCATCTGGGCAGCACCAGTAATCATATTCTTTACATAGTCAGCGTGACCTGGACAGTCAACGTGCGCGTAGTGACGAGAAGCTGTCTCATACTCTACGTGTGCAGTGTTGATGGTGATACCTCTTTCTTTTTCTTCAGGTGCACCGTCGATTTCATCGTACTTCTTTGCCTGAGCGAGACCTTTTTTAGAAAGAATCTCGGTAATGGCAGCAGTTAATGTTGTCTTACCATGGTCAACGTGTCCGATTGTACCAATGTTAACGTGGGGTTTGTCCCGCTTGAAGGTCTCTTTAGACATTGTTATCTGTTTTTATGTTTTATACTAACTATTGAAACGGCCGCAAAGTTATTGACTTTGGGGCGATTTAAAAAGTATTTTTTCCAGGGTAATTTGGACGAGTTTTTCCTCAGCAACGTTACCCTTTTAATTGAGCCGTTGATGAGAATTGAACTCACGACCTCTTCCTTACCAAGGACGTGCTCTACCACTGAGCTACAACGGCCTTGATGCCATACCACTGAGCCCTGCCGACAGGCAGGTACAATGGCCTAAGACCGCACAGCCTGGCGGTTGTGAGCGGGAGACGAGGCTCGAACCCGCGACCTATAGCTTGGAAGGCTATCGCTCTACCAACTGAGCTACTCCCGCATAATTCCGGTAAAAAGTTGACGAACCCATTCCAAAGGGTGTGGGCAGGAGTGGATTCGAACCACTGAAGTCGAAAGACAGCGGATTTACAGTCCGCCCCATTTGGCCGCTCTGGAACCTGCCCGCTATGTTTTTCTCAATCCAATGGTCTGGTCCATGAATGGAGCCAGAGAAGGGACTCGAACCCCCGACCAGCTGATTACAAATCAGCTGCTCTACCAGCTGAGCTACTCTGGCCTGTGCAGATTGGAAAACTTATCTTAACTTATTTACCAGGAAAAGTTGACAAATAAAGATCTACCCCATTTTTTGGGGAATGCAAAGGTAACGGAAATTGTCAAATGCAAAAATTTTGAGGTGGAATTTTAGAAAGAATTCCACCCACTTCTATGCATACTGTTTTTCTTTTACTCTTTTGATCTGAACCAACACGGCATCCATTGCCATGTCGAATGATTCTTCGAATGATTTGGTGGACTGCTTGACGAACAATTCTCGCTTGGGAATTGTAACCCTGATCTCCGCAATTTTATCCTTGATCTGATGCATCACATTGTCCAACTTTAAATAAACATCAACGGTCAGGATTTTGTCGTGGTGACTGGATAACTTGGAAATTTTCTTGTTTACATGATCCAATAATTTACTGTCTGCATCAAAGTGCAATGCATGAATGTTCACTGTCATAACCCAAATATTTAATTGTTAAGTATCAAAAATTACTTGATCATAAGTTACGAAAAAATGAAAGTTCCGAAAAAAAATAACTGTTAAATAAAACTTCTATCATCCCTTGGGATGCGATTTCTTATGAATATCCCGCAACCTGTCGATGCTGTTGTGCGTATAGACCTGTGTAGCAGCCAAACTGCTATGCCCCAGCAACTCTTTCACGGCATTCAACTCAGCTCCATTGGATGTTAGATGGGTGGCGAAACTGTGCCGGAGCACATGCGGACTCTTTTTATCAGCTGTAGTGATGAGCGAGAGGTATTTTTTTACAATTGAATACAACTGTCTTGCAACGGGATGCTTGCCCTTGCTATTGACCAACAAAAATGCTGTTTCGGAAGAAGGGAGCTGTTGATTGGCCTCGTCCAAAAAACTTTTGATGGAAGCAACCAATGCATCACTGATGGGAATCACACGCTCCTTATTCCCCTTTCCAAGTACCTTGATCTGAGATCGCGAAAAATCAATTTGTGAAGTTTTCAAATTGACCAACTCGCTTACACGCATTCCCGTTTGATACAGGAGACTTAGAACGAGGTATTCCATGCGCCCTTCAAAATCATCTGGGAAAAAATCATGCCGCATGAGCTGATCCATTTGCTGTGCTTCAACATAGGTGGGCAATCTTTTCTTTGTTTTTAATACTTGAATGGTTTTCGCAGGACTCGCTGCAATCCATTCACGAATTAGACAGTACTTAAAAAATGACTTCAGCGTAGATATTTTTCTGTTGATGGTCCTGGGAGTTATTTTCTGCACTGCAAATGCAGCCATCCAAGACCTGATCATAGCGGGCTGTATCTGATCCAGCTGATCAGTTGCAAACTGTGCACTCAGAAACTGAGAAAAATGTTCCAAATCATCTGTGTATGCCGTTATGGTGTGAGCCGAAAACCGCCTCTCAAATTTGATGAAATCATGAAAAAAACGAATGGCATCATGGATTGATACAGACATAAAAAAAGTAGCCATAAAGTTACTAAACCCTATGACTACTTGGTATTATTTAACAGAAAGACGGGATCAGGCCTCGATCTCTCCTGTTTGGATTTTTTGCTTGTAGATTGCTTTCAATACTTCACCCCTGCGTTTTACAGATGGTTTCGTAAATGATTGACGCTCACGAAGTTGCAAAAGAACTTTCGCCTTTTCATACTTCTTTTTGTACTTTTTCAATGCCTTGTCAATGTTCTCGCAATCTTTAGAATCAATGATTAACATAAAATTTCTTCAGTTTTTAGGAGGGCAAAGATATGGGTATTTTTAAGAAAAACAAGCATAATCTTCACCTGGGACTCCTATCCCATCACATTGTATGAAATTTTTTGTGGTTTCGCGAATGTCTAGCTCCCAAATGACTGGCTCATCCCACTGCAATCGGTTGAGCTCCTTTTTTTCTCCTGCTGATTCGATCATATGCATCCAACAATGATATCATGTACAATAAATGAAAGCCCAGCACATGCTGTCTTCCCCTGCTCTTGGATCTGACCAATTCGCTGTGGACAGAAACCAATTTTCTCACATCAAAGAAATGAGGATCCAATGCCAGAAAGTGTAGGTTTTAATGAAAAACTTATCTGGTTAATACCATTGGATATTGGATCTCACGAAGTTAAATCAAAATGCAGCGATTCCCTTCAGAAAAACAACGTTCAAAAAGGAGAAATATTGCGCGCATGGGATGTTTTGATTCCTTGTTA
>SXYR01000088.1 GCA_005788265.1 Bacteroidota bacterium
ACTTTGATGAACATCCTTGGTTGTCTTGATTCTCCCAGTGATGGAAAATACATTCTGAATGGTCATGATGTTAGTACGATGTTGGACAATGAGCTTGCAGAAATAAGAAACAAAGAAATTGGATTTGTATTTCAGCAGTTCAACCTCTTGCCCCGATTGAGTGCACTTGAAAACGTAGCACTTCCCTTGGTATATGCTGGAATTCCCAAAAAAATCAGAACAGAGATGGCCGAAGAAGTACTGAGAAAAGTAGATCTTTCCGACAGGAGCCACCACAAGCCAAATGAATTGTCTGGTGGTCAGTGTCAGCGTGTCGCCATTGCCCGTGCACTAGTGAACAATCCCTCCATCATTTTGGCAGACGAGCCAACGGGAAATCTGGATACCAAGACCTCCTACGAGATCATGAACATTTTTTCAAAAATTCACGAAGACGGAAATACGGTTGTGCTTGTAACACACGAAGAAGACATCTCCAATTACGCAAAAAGGGTCATTCGTTTAAGAGATGGCCTGATTGAAAGCGATAAAAGAAAACAAACCGCAGAACTTGTGTAAAAAAAGTTGGGGTAGACCCGAACAAATACTCGCATATCACATTATGTTTGAAAGCAAACGTGGCTATGGCAGCAAGAGTATACACAAAAACAGGAGATAAAGGAACTACTTCTCTGATAGGCGGCACCAAAGTGCTGAAATCACACGAAAGAATAGAGGCATATGGAACCATTGATGAGCTCAATGCATACATAGGACTCTGCAGAGACCTGATTGAAATCGATTCCATTAAACAAACACTCAAAGAAGTACAAGACAGGCTTTTCACCATCGGCTCCTCCCTTGCATGCGATCCTCAGAAAGATTCAAAAATGAAGATTCCCGATTTGAAGGAGTCAGATGTTTTCTTTTTGGAAAATGAAATGGACAAACTCGACGAAGAACTTCCCCCTTTGCAGTATTTTATTCTACCAGGCGGACATGCCACAGTTTCCAACGTCCATGTTGCAAGATGTGTATGCAGGAGATCTGAACGTCTGATTGTAAAATTGCTGTTGCCAGATGAGGAACATGAAAACCTCATCATCAAATACATCAATCGCTTGAGTGATTATCTTTTTGTGTTAAGCAGATATGTTGGACTGAAACTCAATGTGGAAGAACAACAGTGGCATCCCAGGATTTGATCAGGTATTCCACCTGCCATCTTTCAAATGAAGAATTCGATTGCTCAATGCAGCCAATTCCTCATTGTGCGTAACAATTACAAATGTTTGCTGCATTTCATCACGCAGTTGTTGAAACAATTGATGCAAAGACTTTGCATTGGCAGAATCTAGATTGCCGGTTGGTTCATCTGCAAATACAATTCCAGGTTTATTGATCAATGATCTTGCCACTGCAACGCGTTGCTGCTCGCCGCCTGAAAGCTCATGCGGCTTTGAATAAAGCTTATTGGATAGTCCCAACCGATCGAGCAATTCAGTAGCATCCTGCAAAACTTGTTTGTTGGATTTTCCTGCTATCCAACCAGGTATGGAAACATTTTCAACGGCTGTAAATTCCGGAAGCAAATGGTGGAATTGAAAGACAAATCCAATCTTTTGGTTTCTAAAATTTGAGAGCTGTTTGCTGTTGAATCGGTGCAAGGCCTCCCCTTCAAAATACAATTCCCCTTTTTCTGCCCTTTCCAATGTTCCAAGAATATGCAAAAGCGTAGTTTTCCCGGCACCTGAAGAGCCTACAATGCTGACGATTTCCCCTTGGGCAATCTCCATATCCACTCCTCTTAAAACCGGCAGGGATCCAAATGACTTATGAATATGTTTAGCGGTGAGCATAGGTGGTTAAATCAACATGAAGTTAAGTTCATTGGTCTGATTTCTGTTGAAATTTTAAGAGTTGGAGATATCAAATTAACCATTACATTTGCCGAAATTTAAAGAAGCGCATATGTTCTGGACATTAGAATTGGCCTCTTATTTGGAAGATGCCCCTTGGCCTGCAACAAAGGATGAGTTGATTGACTACTCCATCCGCAGCGGCGCACCCATCGAAGTAATTGAGAATCTTCAGGAACTTGAAGACGAGGGGGATATTTATGAAGGAATCGATGACATCTGGCCAGATTATCCAAGTCAGGAAGACTTCTTCTTCAACGAAGATGAATACTAATAAAAAAGACCACGATGTGGTCTTTTTTATTTTTTGAAAGTCATTTTAAAATACAACATCAGCAAGGAAAGCGACATGATGATCGCATTCGCAAGCATCATTGGAAAATCTTTCCTCACAATTCCGTACACAAGCCAGATGGTAACATTGGTGATCAGAATCAAAATCATCCATATGGACAGATCTCCAACAGATCTCGATTTCCAAGCCTTGTATACTTGTGGAACAAAGGTCAAAGACCCTGACACAACACCTACAAGTCCTAAGTAATCAATCCACTCCATTTCAAATTATTTTTCCATTTGGTCAATAACCGCATTGGTGACCCCCGTAAAAGAGAACCCTCCATCATGGAAAAGATTTTGCATGGTCACCATCTTTGTCATATCAGAAAACATGGTAACACAATAGTTGGCACAGTCTTCTCCGGAGGCATTGCCCAGTGGACTCATTTTCTCAGCATATGAAATAAATCCGTCAAATCCTTTTACGCCACTGCCTGCCGTTGTTCTGGTAGGCGACTGAGAAATGGTATTGATGCGTACTTTCTTTTTAACGCCGTAGTGGTAACCAAAACTTCTGGTGATGCTTTCCAATAGTGCCTTGGCATCTGCCATTTCATTGTAATCTGGAAATACACGCTGAGCAGCAATGTATGTCAATGCAACTACACTTCCCCATTCATTCAAGGCATCCATTTCATAGGCAGTGCGCAAAACACGGTGAAGTGACATGGCTGAAATATCCAGTGTCTTTTGATTGAACCCATAATCGATCTCGGTATAATGTTTACCCTTGCGAACGTTTAAACTCATACCGATAGAATGGAGTACGAAATCAATCCCCCCACCAAAATGCTTCATGGACTCAGCAAAAAGATTCTTCAGATCATCCATATTCACAACATCAGCTCCAATGACAGGCGCCTTGACAGCTTCAGCCAATTTATTTATTTCACCCATTCTCAAGGCAACAGGGGCATTGGTAAGAACCAATTGTGCGCCTTGTGCATGACAGGCCAGGGCTGTTTTCCACGCAATTGATTTTTCATCCAGCGCACCAAAAATGATTCCTTTTTTACCTTTCAAAAGTTGGTTGGACATGACAAGATATTTGGGTCAAAGATAAGAAGTTTGGATGATCAGCTTTTGATCATCTCTCTTGCATTGGCAATGGCATGTTGACTTGGATTTTCACCCGATAACATTTGAGCAATGGCTTGTACCCGCTCTTCCTCATCCAACACCCTGATGCCGGTTGTGATCAGGTTGTTTTGATCTGACTTGAAAACAAAAAGATGCTGGTCAGCTTTTGCAGCAATTTGTGGCTGATGCGTGATGCTGATCAACTGGTGATTATCTGATAACTCATCCAATAGTATCCCCACTTGCTTAGCTGCTTCTCCACTGATGCCACTGTCAATTTCGTCAAAAATCAATGTGGGCAGGTCGAGTGACTTTGCAACGAGTGATTTCAATGCGAGCATAAGACGACTCAACTCGCCCCCGCTTGCAACTTTGTGCAGCGGTTCAAATTTTCCACTTTTGTTGGCATCAAATAAAAAGTCAATTTGATCAATACCTTGAGGCGATAAATCCGTCTCGCTGATCCCCACTTTAAATATTGCATTTGGCATTCCAACCCTCGACAACAATTCTTTTGTTGCCTTCTCCAAGACAGGTACCTGTTTGGCTCTTTTCACCTGTAAATGCTTGGCGATTTCCAAAGCCTCGGCTTTCAATAAAAGATGTTCTTTTTGAAATTGTTCCAAATTGGATTGGTCCTCCTGAAAAGCAGCAAGTGACTGTTGCAAAGCATCTTGCACAGCTGTCAATTCATCAGCAGTTTTCAGCCCATGTTTCTTCACCAAACGTTGTGCCGTAGACAAACGCCCATTGAGCTCTTCCAGTCTTTTGTCATCCGTTGAAATCTTGTCTGATAAACCGGACAACTCATTGGCTATATCCTTAAGTTCTACATGAGACGAAGCCAATCTTGTTACAATTTCTTCCAAAGAAGTATGGTACTTTACAAGTGGTTGTAATTTTGTAACCAAGGATTTGATCTCTGCAAGCAAAGGTTTTTCTCCTTCATCCAATAGATACCCTGCAGCACCAACTGCATGCTTGATCTGCTCTGCATTGGTCAGGAGATTCAATTCATCGGTGATAGACTTTTCTTCATTTTCTTTCCACTTCAACTCATCCAGTTCATTGAGTAAAAATTCTTTGAATGCTCTCTCCTGCTCAGCCTTTCGCATGTTCTCCTGGATGGAAAAAATAGCAGATTCAATTTCTTTGAATCGCTGATATTTCTCTTGGTACCTGGAAAGTTCATCCAGGCATCCGGCACGTGCATCTAGAATCAACCGCTGAAAATGCTTATTGCTCAGTTCAAGCGTGTCGAATTGCTGGTGAAGATCAACCAACATAGATGTCAGTTGTTGGATCTGTGCCAGTCCGGAAGGTGAATCATTGATAAACGCCCTCGATTTTCCTGTAGATAAAATTTCTCTTCGGATAACAATTGTGTCATCCCATTCCATATCATGTACAACAAAAAAATCATACAGCTCTTTCACCTGCTTGACTTTGAACTCCGCCTCTACAATTGATTTGGTCTGCTTGTCTTTCATCATAGAGGCGTCTGCCCTCTCACCCAATGCGAGTCCCAAAGCACCCATGAGAATACTTTTACCCGCACCGGTTTCCCCGGTAATGATCACCAATCCACGCTGGAATTGAATTTCAAGTTCCTGGATGATGGCAAAGTTTTTTATGTAAAGACGGGATAACACAGACCTCAAAAATAGGAGTATTCAATGAAGTGCCGGAAAAGAAATTGAAAGAAAAAAACACCAAATAAATGTATTTGACACAATGCCTTCAGTGAAAGCATTTTAGTTTTATGTTATCTTGCCAGCAGATTGTTGTAAAATGTCACCCTTTCTCCTTTTTTCATTTGTCATCGGATATTTTTTGGTCCTGCTCGGCGTTGCTGCATACACATCCAGAAACGCAACCAATGAAACTTTTTTTATCGGAAACCGCAATTCAAATTGGGTATTGGTGGCATTTGGAATGATCGGAACATCCCTGTCCGGGGTAACATTTGTATCTGTGCCCGGAACAGTAGGCAATATGGTTAATGGCGGATACGGCGCTTTTGGATACTTTCAAGTCATTCTTGGTTATATCATTGGATACATGGTGATTGCTTTTGTTTTGATTCCCTTGTATTATAAGCTCAATCTTACATCCATTTACCATTACCTTGAAATAAGACTGAGCAGAGAAAGCTACAAAACAGGCGCACTGTTTTTTATCATCTCGAGACTTTTTGGTGCCACAGCAAGGCTATACCTGGTCATCAATGTACTGCAAATTTTCATACTCGATCAGATGGGTATCCCGTTTGTAATGACTACGGCTATTATTTTGGCAATGATTTTGTTGTACACCTGGAAAGGCGGAGTCAAGACAATCGTGTATACCGATACACTGCAGACCAGTTTTATGCTCCTGGGACTTGTCATCTGCCTTGTATACATTCTTTCCGAAATGAATATTGGGATGGTTGATGCATTTCAAAGAATGAGCGATCACCAATACCTGCATATTTTTGACACCAATGTGTTGAACAAGTCTTTTTTTCTAAAAAATATCATCGGCGGTGCGGTCATTGCCATTACGATGACGGGGATGGATCAGGAAATGATGCAAAAAAATATCAGCGTCAAGCGAATGCAGGATTCCCAAAAAAATATTCTCACATTCACGGGAACCCTGGTAATAGTAAACCTGCTTTTTCTGGTACTCGGTGGTCTCCTCTACCTGTACATGATTGACAAGGGAGCAATTTATGAAAACAAAAGTTTCCTTTTTGAGAACAAAAATATTATTGGAGATGATTTGTTTCCCAGTGTAGCACTTTTTCATTTGCCGCCAGCCCTGGGCATCATCTTTATCATTGCATTGATCTCAGCACTCTTCCCAAGTGCAGATGGCGCACTGACGGCACTGACTTCCTCATTTTGCATTGACATTCTTGGCATCCATAGAAGGAAGGAGCTGACTGAAGAGCAGCAAAAACGAACCCGTATGTCTGTACATCTCAGCTTTGCGGTTGTATTTCTTTTATGCATCTTGCTTTTTAAATGGATCGATAATAAATCCATCATCGGAGTTATACTTGATCTTGCTGGATATACCTATGGACCATTGCTCGGTCTCTTTGCATTTGGCATACTTACAAAAAGAGTCATCAACAAGGGATATGGTGTAACCATCATCTGTCTTGCTGCACCTGCATGCTCTTATTTGTTGGGTAAAAATGCCGCTTCCATTTTCAATGGTTATCAGATTGGATTTGAAATGTTGCTGATCAATGGCATCATGACATTCATAGGGTTATGGATCTACTCTAAGAAAGCAAGCTAGCGCTGTTTTTAACAAAAGCCCCATCAACCAAAGCGGCAAAGGATGTACATTTGCCCCAATGGAATTGATCAATCCAGCTGCAGAAAAGTACGCATACTCGCACAGCTCAGCAACCAACGCCCTGCTGCAGGAAATCCATGATTATACACATCAGCACCATGCTGAACCGCATATGTTGAGCGGACCTGTACAAGGAAAATTTCTTTCCATGGTCAGCCGAATGATCAAACCCAAAAGAATTCTTGAAATAGGAACTCTTACAGGATACAGTTCGCTCTGTCTTGCAGAGGGATTGTCGCCTGAAGGAGAACTTCACACCATTGAACTAAGGTCAGAAGATGCAAGAATTGCTCAGGCATTCTTTGACAGAAGTAAGCACAAAGAACAAATAAAGTTGCACGTTGGAAATGCACATGAAATCATACCTCATCTAAAAGAAAATTGGGACCTGATTTTTGTAGATGCTGAAAAAACCGGATACATCGACTATTTTAACGCCCTGCTAGAGATTGTTATTCCCGGCACGTTCATGTTGTTTGACAATGTATTCTTCCATGGAGAAGTATTGAAAGAAGAAATCAAAGGAAAGAACGCATTGGCAATCAACCACTTCAATGTGCATATCAAACAAAATGAAAGCACTGACAAAGTCATGTTATCGATCAGAGATGGCATCACCATTGTTCAAAAACTATTTTAGCGATTGATGAAAAACTTATCCATAAAATATATTTTCTACTTGGCATTGTACATGCTTGCACCCGTTCGCATGAAGGCCCAGCATCTGCCAAACGAAGACATTGTATATTATATAACCCAGTATGCAGATATAGCCATCAACGAGATGGTCAGAACTGGCGTGCCTGCATCGATCAAAATTGCACAGGGCATTTTAGAGACACAGGCCGGTAAGAGCAAACTGGTGGCTGAGTCAAATAACCATTTTGGAATCAAATGCAAATCCAACTGGGATGGTCCAAAAGTATACCACGATGATGATGCCCAAGGTGAATGTTTCAGAAAATACAAGGATGCAATCAGCTCTTACAAAGACCATTCAGATTTCTTAAAACTTCAGCCACGTTACACCTCTTTGTTTGAATTGGATGTAGACGATTACAAAGGTTGGGCCTGGGGACTTAAAAAAGCTGGTTATGCAACCAATCCGATTTACGCTGAAACGCTTATCAAATTCATTGAAGATTACCAGCTGAATATTTTAAACGATTATGCTGAAGATGAAGAGCAAGAAAAATACGATCTCTCCGAATACATTGGAGAGATTACGAAAAATGGATTAACCCCCTCGACAGTCATTACAAAATCATCGTCTTCGTTTTCCAATAAAAAAATTTCCTACCCGGAGGATGTATTCAAAATCAACAATGTTAAAGTAATCTATGCTACAGAGGGAACATCATTGCTTGCAGTTGCAAAAAAATACAAAATAGCGTTGCCAAAACTCTTGTCTTACAATGAACTTCCGAAGTCAAACTCGGTTCTGAAAAAAAGCGAATTGGTCTTTCTTCAGCCAAAAAAATCTGTCGGTAACAAATCAATTCACAGAGTAAAAAGAAACGAGTCACTGAGGGATATCAGTCAACACGAGGGCATCAAGCTCGCCAGTCTCCTGCAATACAATCAATTAAAAGCCAACAGCAAATTAAAAGTTGGTCAAAAACTGAATCTGAAACCTAAAAAAGGAATATCCTACAAGCAACCCGTCAAGTCTTCCAAGAAAAAGAAGTCCCGCAGAAAATGAAAAAAAAGATCCACGATAAAACATTCGTTCCCTTTCTCGGTGCAGCAGATATTCAACAGGCCGTATCGAGAATGGCCGCTCAAATCAATAAGGACTATCAGGGAAAATCACCCTTGTGCATTGCCATCTTGAATGGGTCTTTCATGTTTGCGGCTGATCTCTTTAAGCAACTTGAAATAGATGCATCCATCAGCTTCATCAAACTTGCCTCATACAAAGGCATGCACTCGACGGGGAATGTTGTCACCGCCATAGGTCTTGAAACCACCATGAGCGGAAGGGATATCATACTGATTGAAGACATTGTTGATACCGGAAAAACACTGCATGCTTTTTTGCCCCAGATCATGGATCACCAGCCCGCTTCCTTGAAAATTTGTTCATTGCTCCACAAAAAAGAAGCGACTGTTTATCCAATCAAAATCGATTACCTGGGATTTGAAATCCCCAATCTGTTTGTAGTAGGCTACGGACTGGATTATGATGGACTGGGGCGCAACCTGAGTCAAATCATGCAGCTAGAAAGCTGATGCTGACTACCCAAACATTTCTTTCACTTTTGTAAAGAAACTTTTTTCATTTTTCTCGGGTTGGGGATGGAAATTTTTGGATTCCTTCAGTTTTTCCATCATCTCTTTTTCCTCACTGCTGAGTTCTTGGGGTGTCCACACGTTTACATGAATCAATTGATCACCTCTTTCATATGAGTTGATGGAGGGAAATCCTTTTCCTTTGAGTCGAAATATTTTTCCGCTTTGAGTTCCTGGAGGTATCTTGATTTTAGCCCTGCCATCGATTGTTGGCACTTCCACATTGGAACCAAAAATGGCATCTGGAATGCTGATATGCATATCATAAATCACATTCAGGTTGTCCCGTTGTAATTCAGGGTGTGATTCTTCTTCGATCAAAACAATCAAATCACCTGAGGAACCACCTCGCTCCCCAATATTCCCTTTCCCACTCAAACTCAACTGCATGCCGTCTTGAACACCTGCTGGGATATCAATGTTGATGGTCTCTTCTGTATACACCCTTCCCTCACCTTTGCAGGAAGTACATTTATTGGTAATCGTAGATCCTTCGCCGTTGCAGGTGGGACAGGTTCCAACGGTTTGCATTTGACCCAGGAAAGTACTGGTTACTTTTCTGACTTGTCCCGTTCCATTGCAAGTCGAACAATTTTGTACAGAATTTTTATCTTTTGCACCGGAACCACTGCAGGTTGAGCAACCGGTGTATTTTTTTACTTTGACTGTTTTGTTCGCCCCTTTTGCGATCTCCTCATAATTCATTTTTAATTTGATACGGAGATTACTGCCTCTTGTACCGCGTGCTTTTCCACCACGCTGACGTGTACCGCCGCCGCCAAAAAAACTACCGAAAATATCATCCCCGAAAATATCTCCAAAATTGCTGAAGATATCATCCATGTTCATTCCTTGCCCGCCGCCAAATCCACCACGGTTGTTCAATCCTGCATGCCCAAAACGATCGTATTGTGCTTTCTTTTCCTGATCACTCAGCACTTCATATGCTTCTGCAGCTTCCTTGAATTTCTCCTCAGCTGCTTTGTCACCCGGATTTCTGTCGGGATGAAACTGCATTGCTACTTTGCGGTAAGCTTTTTTAATTTCATCAGCACTTGCTGATTTCGCAACACCTAATATTTCGTAATAATCTCTTTTCGCCATAATGTTTTATTGGGGATGCGATTTACTTACCAATCACCACTTTAGAAAAACGAATAATTTTATCATTGAGCGTATACCCTTTCTCCACTTCATCAACAATCTTTCCTTTCATATTTTCATCCTGAACAGAAATTTCAGTAATGGCTTCATGAAAATCAGGATTGAATGTTTCACCAATTGATTTCATTTCTTTCAATCCTCTGGACTGTAAAATATTTCTGAACTTGCTAAAAACAAGTCCAATTCCTTCCCTGATCTGTTTCAAATCAGTGCTTTGGTTCATTTGCTTTTCTGCACGTTCACAATCGTCCAATACCTCCAACATGGATTGGATGACTTCTTTGCCGGCAGTTTGAATCAACTCTACCCTTTCTTTGGCATTTCTGCGTTTAAAGTTGTCGAAATCTGCGTAGAGCCTGATGAACTTTTCTTTCTGCTCTTCAATTTCTTTTTTCAACGCATCCAGTTCATTCAGTTCCTCAATCGAAGCATCCTGGTTTTCCTGTTGGTTTTCAGTTTCGGGATTTTGCACTGTTTCCTTCTCATCCATAGTTAAAAATTTACATGATCAACGCTTCAAATGGCTTGCCAGCAGTCAATTATGAGTCAAAATGGCGGTTTTTGTCCATGAAATGCGAATTTCAGTCATTTCCATGAAAGTTTACCTTTGAAGAATGAAGAAAGTGGTACTTAAGCGAAAGATCAGCACCAGAATTGCAAATGGACATCCTTGGATTTTTGCCAATGAGATCAACCTCATGGATGATGAAATTGAGCCGGGAGAGATTGCCGATGTATTCAGCCATGATGAGAGATTCATAGGAAAGGGATATGTCAATCCCCTATCAAGAATTCCCGTCCGCCTCTTGACGCGTGACAAGCATGCACAAATCAATGCCGGTTTTTTTCATGATGCCATTTTACAAGCTTGGAACTACAGAAAAAAACTTGGGTATACTGAAAACTGCAGACTTGTTTTCGGTGAAGCGGATGCATTGCCCCAACTCATCATTGATAAATTCAACGATTACTTTGTCATTCAAACGCTTGCACTTGGCATAGACAGATGGAAACAGGAAATCGTGGAAGCATTGGAAAAGATTTTTAATCCGAAAGGAATCTATGAGAGAAATGATGTACCCATTCGAGAACTCGAAGGACTGGAGCAAAGAAAAGGATTTTTATCGCCCCCTTTCGACACCAGGATACCCATTGTCGAAAATGATTTGAAATTCATCGTTGATATTGAAAAAGGACAAAAAACCGGATACTTTCTAGATCAACAAGACAACCGAAGAGCAATCATGCACATCGTCAAAGATGCAGATGTATTGGGCGCTTTTTGTTATACAGGCACATTTGAAATTCATGCCGCGCATTATGGAGCGAAACATGTATTGGGTTTGGATATATCTGCACCTGCAATTGAACATGCAAGAGAAAATGCAACGCTCAATAATTTGAAAAATATTTCTTTTCAGTGCGTGAATGCTTTTGATGCGTTGAAAGAATGGTCCAAAGAAGGAAAAAAATGGGATGTGGTGATGCTTGATCCTCCTTCATTTACAAAGACAAGGGACAATATTCAGAAAGCCATCAGTGGATACAAAGAAATCAATCTAAGAGGAATGAAATTGGTCAAGCCCGGAGGATTTTTGGTTACCTCTTCCTGTACCAATTTGATTCAACCTGATTTATTTTATGAGATCATTGAGATGGCTGCCAAAGATGCAAGAAGGAGCCTGAGGCAGGTAGTTTTTCAGGCACAATCGCCAGATCATCCCATCATCAGGGGATTGGAAAACACGAATTACTTGAAATTTTTGATTGTTCAGGTCTGCTGATCATTTCTCCACCTGGAATTTTCCAGAATCAATGATTTGTCCGTTTTTATCCTTGAATTGGAATATATACAACCCTCTGCGAAATTCTGATAGATCAAGATATACGTTCATGCCTGGATTGGTCAACTCCAGTTGTTTCTTGCCAATGAAATTGTATACAACCAACAATGCAGGAACGGGAACTTGCTGCTTGAATTGTATTTGAATGAATGACCTGGCAGGGTTGGGATAGATGACAGTTCTTTTGACATGTTCACTCATGGTAACACGCTTCACCTGCCCGAAAGAGGCAAGAGAAAATACACTGAACAATATCAAGAAAATGCACTTCATGACGTATTTGCTATTCTAAAGTTAGCGTATTTACAAAAAAAGAGCCATACAATTGTATGACTCTTTGCAAATAAGTAATTTTTAAATCAATTAATTCAAGCCTGACAATGCCTCTTTGATTGCATCAAAGTTGGGCAGATCGCCGGCACTCTCCAGCACTTCTGCGTACTGCACGGTACCATTCTTATCAACAACAAAGGCTGCTCTGCGCGATACACCTTTCATACCAAAAACAAACTCCTCATACAATGCTCCATATGCCTGACTCACAGTTTTATTGAAATCAGACAACAATGGAAAGTTGTATTGCTGCTCCTCTTTAAATTTTGCCAAAGTAAAAATAGAGTCTACGGAAATTCCAACCACCTCTGCGTTCAGCGAGGTATATACATTGAGATTGTCTCTCACACTGCAGAGCTCGGTGGTACAGACACCTGTGAAAGCCTGTGGAAAAAATAAAATAACAAGGTTTTTCCCTTTGAAATCACTTAGGCTGAGCTCTTTCTTATCTGAATTGAACAATTTGAAATCGGGTGCTGACTGACCTTTTTGAATTGACATAATGTTTGTTTTTAAAAATATGTATGCGCAAATATACTCTCATCAGTCGATCTCCCAACCTTTGTATAATCCACCATGCTTTTTTGACTCAGAAAATAAAACGGGCATGGTAGTTTCCACCCACTTGCGGTCGATAGACTCAATCGATGAAAACATCATGGAGATTCCCTTCCCGCCTGATTTTCGGGTGTATTGATTGACAGTATATTTTGAAAAACCATTGGTCTGAAGAAATAGTTTACAAGAAGCGTCGTCGGGGAATTCAAAAAAATAAGAGACAGTTTTTTTAGGGATGCTGGCATTGTCTTTTAAGAAAGCACTCAGTTGCCTTCTGCTCTCAATCAGCATTTTATCCAGTTCAGAAGGGTACAACACATTTAAATAGTTCTGCCATGCTTCATCCTTTTTTGATTGGGCCAACCATTGGTAGGATGGAAAGGATGCAAAAACACTCACCAGTGTAGGTTGATATCCCAGGGTATCACTCGTATAGAAGTAATACTCCCTGATGCCTCTTTGTGTAAACCTTCCCACATACAATGCACCTTGTCCTCTTGAAAGTTGATCTGTCAATTTCTCCTCCAGGTCGTTCAAAATCATCACTTCCTCTTGAACAGGCATACCGGCATCATTGGTTTGCTGCAGTTTTAACCTAACGACGATTACAAAAGGCAAATCTATCAATGGTACAAAAGGCCTGATTCCCAGATCTACATTGACAGAAACGGGTTTACCTCTGATGGAAGTCACGTAATTTTCCCAATCATGTTGTAGCTTCTGTGAAAAAGCCATGTGACTTGCCGAAATAAAAAAAACAAACAAATATATCCAGGACCTTCGCATAAATCGTAAAGTAAAGTAATTTCAATTTTTTATAAATAATGTGCAAATGATCTCAATTGCAGACATAATTAACTTTTTGGAAACAAGGGCGCCGCTCACATTGCAGGAGTCATATGACAACGCGGGACTGATTTGTGGAGACAGAAAACAGGTTTGTTCTGGTGCCATCACCTCTCTGGATTTGACAGAGCAAGTGTTGGAGGAAGCCATTGAGAAAAAATTCAACCTGGTCATCGTACACCATCCACCCATCTTCAAACCCCTTAAAAGCCTGGAACCTAAAAATACCGTCGCCACAATGCTGGTAAAGGCAATCAAGCATGACATTGCCATCTATGCCATCCATACCAACCTCGACAATGTCCTGTGGGGAGTAAATGGAGAAATTGCCCGTAGGATTGGACTTCAAGGCACTAAAGTTTTGGCTCCCCTTCAACACACACATCAAAAATTGATTGTATATGTCCCGGTTGAGCATGCTGAAAAACTTTCCAATGCTCTTTTCGAATCAGGCGCAGGCTCCATCGGGAACTACAGTGAATGCAGTTTCCTCTCTGAGGGAACAGGTAGCTTCAAGCCACT
>SXYR01000089.1 GCA_005788265.1 Bacteroidota bacterium
ATCCCAGGTTCCTGGCACCTGGAAATTCATCGCCGCAAGGTGCTTTCCACCATGTCAGTCAACGACCAGGGTACGCTTTCTTATCATTACGACAAAGAGCAGGACAAGCGTTACCTGTCTCTCTCTTTTTGTGTAGGAGGAAGAACCTATTGCAGTGAATCTGTTGTGAATTGCGAGGAATGCAAACTGAATCCCAATGCACAATGTGTAGAACAGACGGGCACAATGGATGAGCTGAATTTTCGTTTTGAACCAGTTCACCTCAACAACCTGATCAAATCAGAAAACAACAACAGCGAACTGAATGCGCTGTTGAAGTTCAAATACCAACATAGTTTCAGTAGACCTGTTCTCATCAATGGAAGGATCCGTCACACAATAGATTCCATCCTGAATCACCGGTATGCAGATGCGGTTGAAAATATCTTCATCAATGCACAGACACAGATTCTCCTCTTGTATACACTCGAATCCATGAATACCATGCAGGAAGAAGAAGTCCCTGCTTGTAAGTTTCTTGCTTATCACGAGGAGCGTGAAAAAATCATCAATGCACGTGAAATTCTTTTGCAACACATCGGAGATCCCATCACGATCAAAGAATTGAGCAGAAAAGTAGCCATCAATGAATGCTACCTAAAAAAAGGATTCAAGGTTATGTTCGGTACAACCATTTTTGATTTTTACCAGGATCAGCGCATGGAACATGCGCGGTATTTGTTGTACGAAAAAGGACGCTCTGTTTCCGAGGTTTCTGCCATGCTGGGATATTCATCCATTTCTCATTTTTCTACGGCTTTTAAGAAGCACACCGGACTCAAACCCTGCGAATTGCTTGTGAAATAATTTCATTTGTCATTCATTTGTAAAAATCATCCCGCGAACTGATTTGTGACAATTTCATGATGTTCTTGTTTTGTTGTTGGATGAATTTTGTGTCCGATTTAGAATGACATGCGGCGTACACTTTCCCTGGTTCTCTTTTTCCCACTTCATATATTCTGCCAACAACAGATCGATACTTCATTCAATTCAGTTTTAAATGAAGTGGTTGTTACGGCAACAAGGACGCCGAGAACAATGGGAAATTTAGCCATTCCTGTTTTGCTCATCAATTCCAAAACTCTTTACCAGAGCGGTTCCTTGAGGTTGAATGATATATTGTCTGAACAAACCGCATTGATGATTACCGATAATTTCGGGAAAGGGATTCAGATGCAAGGGCTCTCGTCTGAGTATACATTGGTATTGTTGGATGGAGAACCATTGATTGGAAGAACAGGAGGGGTGCTTGATTTGTCAAGGATTACCATCAGAAACATAAGGAAAGTGGAGATCATCAAGGGACCATCCTCCAGCTTGTACGGTTCAGAGGCAATGGGTGGTGTCATCAATATTATAACCGATGGTGCTGGTCAACACAAAACAGATGCTAGCATTCGCTATGGTAGATTCGGATCCATCGACGGTGCGATCAATTATGCCCGCAAGTATAAAAAAACAGATATACAGCTGGCATCCAATTACAACAGATCAGAGGGCTACAGCCTCAAACCATTTGCTGTTCAGAAGACAGTTGAACCTTTTTGGAAAGCTGCTCATCAATTGAACATCAATCACCTGATTTCAGAACGATGGAAAGCCGGCGCTGGACTTAGATTCAATAATACCCATATTGACAACAGCATTTCAGTACAGAACCTTGGATCAACGATTACCTCAAAAGGATTTGAAAAAAATCAGGAATACAATATCACTCCTTTTATCCAATACCAAGTGGATAAAAAAATCAAATCGGTTTTACGCGGCTATATCACAGGATTTCACGCAAGCCAACAGTTGGATGTGAAAGATGCCTATGGTTCCTACAATGACAAGTTCAGCCAATTGTTTGCAAGAGTTGAACAACAAACGGATATTCATCCAACCGAACAATCAACCCTCACTTTAGGAGCAGGACTGATCAAAGAACAGGTCAGCTCTAATCGTTACGACAGTTTATCGACCCTTCGCAACAATCAAATTGCATATCTCTTTGCACAACATGAATATGCTGTCAATGAGCAATTGACCATTATTGGCGGTGTCAGATTTGATGCCAACAAAGCATATGCATCTGTATTGAGTCCAAAATTTTCTTTTCAATACAAACTCAATCGTTGTTTGAATTTCAACGCGTCGTATGGCAGGGGGTTCAAAGCGCCTGACTTCAGACAATTGTATTTGAATTTTACCAATCTTGCTGCAGGGGCATACTCAGTTTTTGGAACTGAAGTGGCGACAGCAGAAATCAATCGCATGTCTGCAGCCATGATGTTGGAGCAGACAACAGATATGTTCTCAAAACTTTCTGTGCTGAAACCTGAAACGTCAGGCGGACTCAATTTGGGTGTTCAGTATCTACATCCACAAAAACTTCAATTCAACCTGAATCTATTCCGAAATGATCTTTCCAATATGATTGTGACGGATGTGATTGCCTTCAAAAAAAATGGTGGCCAGATTTATAGTTATTTCAATTTGAAAAGAGCGCTAACGCAAGGAGCTGAAATCAATCTCTCAAAACAGTTTATCAATGCACTGAATATCCAAGCAGGGTATCAATATTTATATACAGCTGATAAAGATGTGGTAGATGCAATCAAGGATGGAAAAGTATTTCAGCGAAATCAGTCAAACAATTTGGTTTCCAGGATGGGTTTGAATGAATACGGCGGACTTCCATACAGGTCAAGGCACAGCGGAAATATAAAGTTCTATTACCAGCATGTGAAAGGTTTTTTTGCAACCTCCAGGTTGATGTACAGGGGCAGATGGGGAACGATGGACCTGGATGGCAATGGATTGATCAACCGTGCGGATGAGTTTGCAAAAGGACATTTACAGTTGAACTGCAGTGCTGGCATACAGATCAAACAACAGATCAAACTAATGGCAGGGGTTGACAATGTGCTTAACTACAAAGACTTGATCAATCTTCCGGGTAATCCAGGCAGGGTAGGATACATAGATCTTCAATTTAATTTTTAATCATAAAACCAGTGAACATGAACAGGTCAATTATTTTTGCTTTTGCACTACTGTCCTCTTTGTTTTTTATTGCTTGTGAAAAGGAGGAGAATGCCTCAGGTCCCAACAGCTCCTTGACATCAAATCTCGTGAAAGATTTGGTTGCGGATACCATTGTCGGACTCGCCAATGGCCAGCCGGTGGGTGTTGGAAAATATACATTTTACAGTCTTGAGAACAATGCAATTGTCCCTTCCTCCGACTCTAACTCGACGAAATGGGATATTGCTTTCAGGGGTACTTCCATTTTGACCAATGCCGGAACCAGCGGTCCGGGTGCAGGTGGCGCTTTTGTATACACAGGTACCTACGATGAATTGAAAACCGTTTCTCCCGACTCGGTTTTTAGGAAAGACAGTGCGCCAAGTTCCTTTGCCATTCCATCTGGCAGCAACAAGGGTTGGTATGTATACGATCCCGTCAACAATTTGATTACTCCGATTCCAGGCAGGGTACTGGTCATCAAAACTGCAAAGGGCAACTATGCCAAAATCGAAATCATTAATTATTACAAAGGGGGCACTACACCTGCTCCAAGCGTTTCGGATGACATCAAGTTGAAAACCCAGCGTTTCTACACCTTCCGATTCGCCCACCAGGCAAACGGCACAGCCAGTTTTCAGTAAGGAGGAGTTTCTCTACCTTTGCTGCCTTCTATGAAACAAGGCTCGTACAAAGAATTCGACCAACTGAATTTACCTGCCTTCGAGAGAGAAATCCTCGAAAGTTGGGAAAGGGAAAATGCATTTGCCCAAAGCATCCTTCACCGAGATGGCGCAAAGCCCTTTGTATTCTATGAGGGTCCGCCAAGTGCCAATGGAATGCCCGGCATCCACCATGTCATTTCAAGGACCTTGAAAGACATGGTATGTCGCTATAAAACCATGAAAGGTTTTCAGGTGAAGAGAAAGGGTGGATGGGATACACACGGATTGCCTGTAGAGTTGGGTGTTGAAAAAGAACTTGGGATTACAAAAGAAGATATTGGAAAAAAAATCTCGGTTGCTGAATACAACCAGAAATGCCGTGAAGCGGTGTTGAGGTACAAGGATAAGTGGGATGAGATTACCAATAAAATGGGTTATTGGGTTGACCTGAAGCATCCCTATGTAACATTCGAAAACAACTATGTCGAAACACTTTGGTGGTGCTTAAAAACATTATATGAAAAAGGCTTGTTGTATGAGAGTGTAAGCATCCAGCCTTATTCTCCTGCTGCAGGAACAGGATTGAGTTCACATGAATTGAATCAGCCTGGTACTTACAAAGATGTAAAAGATACTTCTGCTGTTGCACTGTTTAAATTGTCTGATCAAAAGAATGACAGTCATCCTGCGTGTAAAAAAATAAAAGCAGCTATTCATTCAAATGCAGATGTATTCTTCATGGCTTGGACCACCACGCCATGGACATTGCCCTCTAATCTTGGTCTTACGGTAGGAGGCAATATAGAATACGCAATGATTCAAACGCTGAATCCCTATACCTTTCAACAGCAACATGTGATCCTTGCCAGTGCCTTGGTTGGAAAATATTTTAAGGAAGAAGCTGCAGGTATTCCATTCGAGGATTTCAAGTCCGGTGATAAGTTGATACCCTGGAAGTTGGTGGATTCGTTCAGCGGTGCATCATTAGAAGGACTTTATTATGATCAATTATTGCCATTTGAAGCGAATGCACTTGGTGTAATTCATGAAATCACTCCACATGCTGACCCCTTCAAAGTAATCCTGGGTGATTTCGTTACAACAGAAGATGGAACCGGTATTGTTCATACTGCACCTGCATTTGGTGCAGACGATTTCAAAGTAGGAAAGAAAAATAATTTAGGCATATTAACACTCGTTGATCGAGAAGGAAAATTTCTTGCTGGTGTTGGCCCTTTCAGCCATCGCTTTGTAAAGGATTACAAAAATGAGGAACAATATGTCGATGTCAACGTCGACATCTGTGTTCAATTGAAAAAAGAGGGGAAGGCATTCAGGGTAGAGAAGTATGAACACAATTATCCGCATTGCTGGAGAACAGATAAACCCATTTTATATTATCCCCTGGATGCATGGTTTATCAAAACTACTGCCGTCAAAGACAAGATGGTTGCATTGAATAAAACCATCAATTGGAAACCCAAGTCAACCGGCGAGGGCAGGTTTGGAAATTGGCTGGAAAACATGGTTGATTGGAATTTGAGCAGAAGCCGTTATTGGGGAACCCCTTTGCCAATTTGGAGAACAGAAGATACTTCAGAAGAAATCTGTATAGGGTCTATTGAAGAATTAAAAACGGAAATTCAAAAAGCGCATGATGCACTTGGTGGTGATGTAAATGCAACATTCATCAGAGAGGGGTTGACCGATCTGCACAAACCTTTTGTTGATGAAATCATATTGGTGAGCAAGTCTGGCAAGCCAATGAAACGCGTTCCAGACTTGGTGGATGTATGGTTTGACAGTGGAGCAATGCCGTATGCACAGTGGCATTATCCTTTTGAGAACAAAGCTATGATCGACAGCGGAGAGGCTTTCCCAGCTGATTTCATTGCAGAGGGTGTCGATCAAACCAGAGGTTGGTTTTATACGTTGCATGCGTTGGGTGTTTTGTTGTTTGACAAAGTCGCTTTCAAGACTGTTGTTTCCAATGGATTGGTATTGGACAAAAACGGAAACAAAATGAGCAAGCGTTTGGGCAATGTGGTGGATCCGTTTCAGACCATTGACACCTTCGGTGCAGATGCTACCAGGTGGTATTTGATCACCAATGCATCTCCTTGGGATAACCTGAAGTTTGATATTGAAGGAATCAAGGAAGTCCAACGTAAATTCTTTGGAACCCTCTATAATACGTATCAGTTTTTTGCACTCTATGCAAATGTGGATGGATTTACATACAAGGAAGCAGATATTCCTTTCCATGAGCGTCCTGAGTTGGATCGATGGATATTGTCCAGTTTGCAGAGTTTGATCAAGGAGGTCAATAAATATTTGGATGACTATGAACCAACCATGGCAGGCAGGCGCATTGATGAATTTGTCGATGAGTTGCTCAGCAACTGGTATGTGAGGTTGTCGAGAAGGCGTTTTTGGAAGGGAGATTATGAAACAGATAAAATCAGTGCATACCAAACATTGTATCAATGCATGACAACCATTGTCAAACTCGCCGCTCCGATCTCTCCCTTTTTTACAGATTACCTTTTTAGAAATTTGAATGCAGTAACCCAAAAACAGCCACACAACTCTGTCCATCATTCTGATTTTCCTGAAGCCAATGAAAGTTGGATTGATCTTTCATTGGAAGAACGCATGCACATGGCAAAGGAATTTTCATCCTTGGTGCTCTCCATTAGGAAAAAAGTAAACATCAGGGTCAGGCAGCCTCTTCAAAAAATACTCATTCCTGTTGCTGCATCAAGCATGAAGGAGCAATTGCAAAAAGTGGCGGAATTGATTCTTGCAGAGGTCAACGTCAAGCAGATGGAATATTTGCCGGCAGACAATGATTTCATCAAGAAAAAAATCAAACCCAATTTTGTGATTCTTGGGAAAAAGTTGGGTGGCAAAATGAAAACGGCCTCCAATGTCATTGCCGCATTGTCGCAAGACTCGATTCGAAGATTGGAGCAATCAGGAAGCTTGGAAATTGATTTGGAGGGAGAACCCTATCTTCTGCAAAAAGACGAGGTAGACATCCAAAGTGAAGATGTAGAGGGATGGATGGTGGCATCCCGCAATGCATTCACCGTTGCGTTGGACGTTCAGTTGACCAAGGACCTTGAACAGGAGGGGTACGCAAGGGAGTTGATCAACAGAATTCAAAAAATCCGCAAGGATATAGACCTGGAATTGACAGATAAAATAATGGTAACGGTTCAATCCAATCCCCTGTTCGATGATTCTTTTACTAGATTTAATGACTATATTTGCGCCGAAATTTTAGCTGAAAAAATCGTGTTGGAGACTGGCTTGGAAAAAGGATTGGATGCTGAAATTGAAGGTAAAACATTGAAGATCAACGTTATAAAAAAGTAAATCTGTTATGGCAACAAAAAAACCAGCTCCCAAGAAAGCTGCAAAACCCGTAAAAAAAGCAAAGCCTGCTCCAAAAAAAGCTGTGCCTGCAAAAAAAGTTGCCGCTTCTAAGTCAACCGCAAAAAAGGCAAAGCCTGTAAAAAAAGCTGCAAAACCAGCTCCCAAAAAAGCTGTAAAGCCTGCACCTAAAAAGGCAGCGCCGGTAAAAAAAGC
>SXYR01000090.1 GCA_005788265.1 Bacteroidota bacterium
CTTTGATGCAACAGATGCAAAATTCCTGAGAGACATCATCGCGTTGCTGGATTGATACTGTCTGATCATTTCACAAGCATTCTGATAAGCTCGTCGAACTCATGCTTGAATTTTTCATGGTGCACGCCTGTGGCGGGTCCTGAATATCCAGCATGTGTTTTTTTAACTTGTCCATCCTTGCCCACAATAATCATAGAAGGAAATGCTTTGATAGGCGTCATTTGGGGAAGCGTTTTTTCAGTTCGCAAAGGGTCGTTGGAAGTAACGCCTGTAATGAGCATGGGATATTGAACGTTGAATTTGTTTTTAAACCTCATCAAACTGGTTCTTCCTTTTTCAAAGTCAGTTGAATATTCATACGCAAGTCCAATGACCTCAAAACCCAATGATTTATTTTCATTGTAATATTTACTCAAGAAAGCAGTCTCATCCATACAATTCGGGCACCAGGATCCCATGATTTGAACCACCACCACTTTCCCCTTGAATCTTTCATCCCCAATCGAAATCATTTTGCCATCCAGATCAGGAAATCTAAAGTTCAATTGTTGGGCAGGTTCCTTCACCCGCATCAATACATCAGTTTCATCTAGTTCTATATTGGCATCGCGGGTTGCACTCCAAGTCTCGATCGAAGTTACACCACTGGCGAATATACCATCCACCAATGCCCCATCCTTGCTGATTTTTGCGGAAAAATAGAATGCATGTGTTCCATCAAAAGTTGACATAACAAGTGAATCGCCATTGGCAACTCCTTCTAAAAATCTGTAATCACCCGTTGTTGTAAGGATGCTGCCAGTTAATGCATTGCCTGTCTGTTTCAGTTCTGCAATTGCATCAGATTGCTTGCCTTCAGCATTGACAAAATAAGCACGCCATCTTCCACTCAGATTGATTTTTTTTGTAGATGCTGGATACCGGTAACGGTATGGGGCTTTATTGATTTCAATTGGCATCAACACATCTCCTTTTGATCCCGCCTTCTTCCATTGACCAGCGTACCCTAGTTTGGTTTTCTTCAGAAAAAGTTCTGCACCAAAAAAAGGCATTGACACGATCAGTGAATCCATGGTGAAGCGAAAATCTTTGATGGAGAGTCGCTCCTCGGCATTTTTGATCACCCATTCCAGTTGTTGACCGGCTTTATACTCATCGATATTGAATACCACGTGACGGCCATCAGCCCGAATGATCTGAGCCCGCCATTTATTGGATACAGTTTGGGAGAATGTATTCAAAAAACATCCAGTGAAAATAAAAAGCAGAATAAGTTTTTTCATATTCAAATATTTTGCAGCATGTCTTGGGTCATTTTATCTAGATCATATTCATGCTTCCATCCCCAATCAACTCTTGCCTGAGCGTCATCTATGCTTTGAGGCCAGCTGTTGGCAATTTGTTGTCTGTAATCAGGCTTATAGGTGATTTGAAATTCGGGTATGCTTTTTTGAATTGAACCAGCAATTTCCTTTGGTGAAAAACTCATGGCCGCTAGGTTGTAGGAAGTCCTAACAGTTAATTTATCTGCAGGGGCCTCCATCAATTCAATGGTTGCCCTGATTGCATCTGGCATGTACATCATGGGCAGTTTGGTATCGGCCTCTAGAAATGAGGTGTATTTCTTTTTTTCTTTTGCTTCATGATATATTTCAATTGCATAATCCGTTGTGCCACCACCCGGTGCAGACTTATAACTGATAAGCCCAGGGTACCTGATGCTTCGCACATCCACCCCATAACGATGGTAGAAATAATTGCACCAGAATTCTCCTGCATATTTGCTGATACCGTAAACGGTTGTTGGCTCGATGATGGTTTGCTGCGGACAATTTTCCTTCGGTGATGTTGGTCCGAATACAGCAATGCTGCTTGGCCAGTATACCTTGGATAATTTTTCTTCCTTGGCAATGTCTAACACATTCAATAAAGATTGGGTATTCAAGTGCCATGCAAGCGGCGGATTTTTCTCGCCTGTTGCTGAAAGAATTGCTGCCAACAGGTATACCTGAGTTATATTTTGTCTGATAACCTGCACATGCAACATCTCTTTGTTCATTACATCAATACTAACATAAGGACCCGTTCCTTTGAGCAGATCATTTTCTTCTCTGAGGTCCGATGCAACGACATTGGATCCACCGTATATTTTTCTCAATGCAAGTGTCAGTTCCACACCGATTTGTCCGCATGCTCCAATGACCAGGATTTTCTCTTTTTTCATGAAACAATCTTATTTCGCAAACTTAGTTATTAAGGGCCTCTTATCTTTGCGACATGCAAAATTTTTTGGCTGATCTGTTCAGCAACCAGGACTATGAAAAGGACTCTTTTTTCCTCATCGCTGGGCCATGTGTGGTTGAAAATGAAGCTTTACTGAATGCTGTAGCATCAAGCGTATCAGGCATTTGCAAAAAATTAGGCATTCCTTATGTCTTCAAGGCTTCTTACAGAAAAGCAAATAGAACCAGCACCCATTCATTTTCAGGGATTGGAGACCTGGAAGGATTGTCATTGTTAAAACAAACAGGAGATTCTTTTCATTTACCCACCACTACAGACATTCATTCCGTCCAAGAGGCATCACTGGCTGCAGCACATACGGATATCCTTCAAATTCCGGCGTTCCTCTGCAGGCAAACAGATCTATTGCAAGCAGCAGGTGAAACAGGCAGGATTGTCAATATTAAAAAAGGGCAATTTCTAAGCGGTGAAACGATCAAATTTGCAGTTGAGAAAGTCAGAAAATCAGGCAATGAAAAAATAATGCTCACTGAAAGGGGTACTACATTTGGGTACCAGGATCTGATCGTTGACTACCGGAACATCCCCATGATGCAGTCACATGGTGTTCCCGTGGTGGTGGATTGCACACATTCTCTGCAGCAACCCAATCAAGCATCCGGTATAACGGGAGGAAACCAAAGATTGATTTCCACCATCGCAAAAGCAGCCATTGCAACAGGGGCGGATGGAATTTTCATCGAAACCCATCCCGATCCGTCAAAAGCATTGAGTGATGGCGCCAACATGCTAAGACTTGATTTATTGGAGGATTTGCTGGA
>SXYR01000091.1 GCA_005788265.1 Bacteroidota bacterium
CCAGTGACATCATCACTTAAAATTGTATTCACAAAGGGCGTCCTGAATGCATCTGAGATCATACCTCTTATAGAATGATCTTTCCCGGCAAAAGTGAGGTAGGATAATTTCTCAGCTGCAACTTCTTCTGCATGACATGGACCCATCAATGCAACGAATTGTTCTTCTTTGAATCCGGCTTTTACCAACCATTGATTGAAGAGGAGGTTTCCCTCAGGAAGGAGCCCCTTTACGGCAGAAATGATTATATGCTCTTTTTGTACCGACGAAAGATTGGATTGGATATAATCCAGTACATAGGCAGATGGAACTGCAAAAACAACCGCATCTGAATAATTGAATACTTCTGTTGAAGATGTAGTCAATTGCAATGTTTGGGAAGAAAAATAAACAGAGCTGAGGTACTTGGGATTGTGGTGTCTGGATTGAATGTGTTGGGCAAGCTTTTCAGAACGCACACACCAAGCAACAGCATGACCGTTATCGGTCAAAATTTTTACCAGCGCAGTTCCCCAGCTTCCACTTCCGATGACACCGAATTTCATTCGCCAAAGGTAATGGATTCAGCAGCGAGATTATTTCTTGACTTCAAACAACTGATCCTTCGGCACTATTGTCACTTTCATTCCCTCACGGAGTGTTTTACTCACTACCGTATAAGGACCAACCACTACTTCGTCACCAACTTTGAGTCCGTCGGTTATTTCAATATAATTGATATCCTGAATGGAAGTCTTCACTTTCACGCGCTTTACTGTTTTGTCTTTTTGTACCACAAAAACAACCTCATCCAATTCATCCAAATTTTTAACCGGCTCCTCTGCCCCATTTGCATTCTCTGCAGGCTTCTCATCTTTCTTTGCAGCTTTTGCAACTTTGCCTACAGGCAAGGTATCAGAACGATCTCTGGTGGTAACTGCATTGATTGGCACCGACAACACATTGCTGTGACGATTGGTTTGAATATCTGCATTTGCACTCATACCCGGACGGAATGGGAAACTATTGGACTTTCTGGGATCAACCAGGTCAGCATAAGAAGCTGGATCCAATCTGATGCGCACTTCATAATTTGTCACATCATTAGACGTAGTAATGGTAGTACCGCCCGTTCCTCTGCTCGTACTTGATATTTGCGTAACCACTCCTTTGAACTTGCGGTTGTTATAAGCATCCACTTCGATCAAGGCCGTATCTCCAATTGTTACTTTAGGAATATCATTCTCCCCAACATCAACCCTCACTTCAATCACGCGCATGTCAGCAATCCGCATCATTTCTGTTCCAGCCATCATAGAGTTGCCCACTACCCGCTCACCTTTTTTTACATTGAGAAGAGAAACAATTCCACTCATAGGAGCAACCAAACTCGTTCTACCAAGATTTTTATCAGCAGTCTGTAGGCTGGCTTTTGCACTCGCAACAGATGCCTGTACGCTTCTGATGGACTGTGTTGCAGCAGAATAATCTGCTTTCGCTGTCAAGTAGGCATTTTCGGATTGCTCGTACTCCAACTTTGAAATTACTTTCTCAGCATAAAGCTGTTTTTGTCGCTGGTATTGCCTTTCAGCCTGGTCCATCCTCGCTTTGAATGAAGCAAGTGATGCGGTTACATTCTCCACCTGTGCCATTTGCTGTGCTACTCCGGCAGCTGCTTGATCTCTTTGTGTGGCATAAATATCTGCATACACTGTTGCCAAGAGTTGTCCCTTTGTTACACTGTCGCCTTCCTTGACATTCAATTGCATGATTTCACCAGAAACATCCGGACTTATTTTCACTTCAATTTCAGGATATACTTTTCCGCTTGCTGTAACCACTTCGATGATATCTTTCTGTTCTACTTTTTCAATGGACACTTTTGTTCCCTCTTCCTTGCCGATTACACCTGTTTTTTTCAATGCCAACAGTGTAACCACCACCACAACGATTCCTGAAATGATCCAAATTAATTTCTTATTCATCTTGATTGTATTTCAATTTATAACTTGATTCCTTGTCCTTTGTAAAACTCAAGCACTTTCATTCTGAAAATATATTCATACTGTGCTACAACTTTATCCACTTTGGCTCTTGTGAGATTGTTTTGATTGGTCAACCATTCAATGGTCTGCATGACACCAACATCATAACGCTTTGTGGCGAGATCAAAAGATCTCATCGCTGTTGTAAGCGCCTTTTCTCTTGCCAAAAAAGTCTGGTGTGCACCAGTGGCAGAGTAATAGGCGGTATACACATCTTGTTTCAATTGAATTTTGTCTCTGTCAATATTCAATTCACTCCTTTTGATATCCAGTTTTGCTCTGTCGGCATTTGCTCTTGCTGATCCGCCATTGAACAATGGAATATTCAATGATAGCCCAATGCCCTGGCCAAACTGATCCCGCAATTGTTTTCCGTATCCGTTCCAATATTCGCCGAAATTTCTGTTTGCAAAATTGATCGAATAGGTTGGAGCATAGATGGGCAATAATCCAGTGGGGGTTTTTGCATATGAACCTGTGACTTGTTCACCTGTGACAGTTGCGCCACCGGGTATTTTAAGAAATTGATTGAAATTGCTCGCCAGCTGTCCGAACATTGATAAGGTAGGCAACATCTGTGCGTTTGCAGCATCAAGACTTTTTTCCGAAGCTTTCAATCGAATGTCGTTTATCCTGATCTGAGGCTGGGTTTTGAGGGCCGTTTCAAAAATATCTTCCGGACGAATCGCAAGGATATTTTCAACCAGCATTTGATCAATGGTTGGGATGACCAATTCAAAGGGTGCATCTGCTGATAAAGTTAAAAGTGATTTCAATGCAAGCTTGTCAAGCGCTGCTTGTGCTTTTGCCTGCACAACAGTTGCACTGTCTCTTGCAACTGTTGCCTCCAATTCAGCAGCATTCAATTCAGGAAGTGTTCCTGCATCGACCAATTTTCTCGTGTTTCGATACTGGGCCTTGGTTTGTTCGAAAACAATGCTGGCAATTTCAATCTGCTCATAACTCAACAATGCCCTTAAATACAATTGTGCAATATTGAGTCCAATATCATTTTTTATTTTCTCAACATTTAATTTGTCCGCCTCGTAAGACAACTCGCTTGATGCCTGAGAATTTTTAAGTCGGTTGAAGTTAAAAAGCAGGACGTTGGAGGAAACAGTCATCTGCTGAAACATAGCTGATCTGTCTGTGAATACGTTGGTAGTTCTGTCCAATGTACGTCCGAAGGAAAATCCATGTGTCAATCCATATGATAAACTCGGAATTCTTTGCAGCGAAGATTGGTTGTATGTAATCTCGGAGGATTGGGCCTGCACCTCTGCCTGTCTTATATTGATGTTGTTTTTCAATCCAAACTCCACACATCTCCTCAAATCCCACTTGTCACCCTGTGCTTTCACCCCCAAAACCATTGATCCCGATAGCAATATGAATAGAAATCTCGCAAACATAAACATCCTTTGTATAATTGGTACCGAAAAAACTCCGATACAGACTGCAAAGATTGAATTAAATGAGGGATTATCAAAATCACTCGTCCTTTGAAACGACCGTTTACAAAGAACCTATTCCGTTGAAGCCATCTGCGAGATCCTGGATGAGAAAATCAGCATCCTCCAAACCAATATACAGCCTGATCAGCCTGTGTACTGGTTCTTGCGGGTTGAAAGCAGCTCTTTCCATTCCTGCACATTTGGGAATGATCAATGACTCATGTCCACCCCAACTGACCGCCATCCTAAAAGTTTTCATGCCATTGCAGAATTGTTCAATTTCTTCCAGTTTTTGCACTTTGATATAAAAGGAGATCAGTCCAAATGCTTTCTTCATTTGTTTTTTGGCCAGTTCATATTGGGGGAAGGAAGGATCGTGCGGAAAGATGATGCGCTCTACTTTATGTTGCTCTTTTAAAAAAGCAAGGACTTTCTTGGTAGAATGATCAATGCGATCAAGTCTCGCAGGCAATGTCCGAAGTCCCCTCAACAACAACCACGCATTCATGGGTTGAATACCACTGCCGATTGCCAGGTATTCACTTTTAAATATTTTCTCCATCATCTGCTTTGACCCTGTCAACACACCTCCCAAGGTATCGCTGTGACCACCGATGTATTTGGTTGCAGTTTGCATGACCAAATCGATGCAGAGTTCATAGGGACGTTGATACAATGGTGTGCAATAGGTATTGTCAATCATGGTAACAATCCCTTTCTTTTTTGCAAATGAACCGATTGCTTCCAAATCCTGTATATCAAGGAACCATGAATTGGGTGATTCGAGAAAAATTAATTTGGTATTGGACTGGACATGCGACAAAAACTTATCAGTATCTGTTCCGTCAGCATAAGTAACTGTTACACCAAACCGTTTTAAAATCTGATCAAATGTATGGACTGTCCAACTGTATGGATGATGAACGGACAAAATATGATCACCTGATTGCACATTGGCCAGTACCCCTGCAAATACAGCTGCAGCACCGGAGTTGAATACCAGCGCATCCTCTGCGCTGTCCAACGCTGCCAGTTTTTTTCGAAGCATATCTACCGTGGGATTCACACCCCTGCTGTATATGTAAGACGACATCTCATCTTTGAAGGCAGTTCGCATGTCTTCCACTGTTTCAAACCTGAAATTGCTTGTTTGCACAATCGGCGGTGCTATGGCATTGAAATAAGATGCATGGTCCTCACCAAGGTGATTGATGATGTATGATAAATCTTCGTTGTTAGGCTTCATGGGTAGGTTTCTTTCTGGTAATGAAGAAAATCAATAAGAATGCTGCCAGCACTCCCGTGGCAGTGATGGCAGTTTGGGGTTTGTCGATGGCAATGCTCGTTGCAACAAATACATAAGCAGCAATGAAAATAATTGGCAACACCGGAAAAAGCTTCATGGAATAAATCTGTGTTTTATCCAAATGCTTTGTTCTTTTTCGGATGATGAAGATGGTGGCGGCAGAAAATGCCATGCCGATTGAATCAAGAAATATGGTGAAGCTTAAAATTTTATCAAATGTATCTGCAAAGAAAAGTACTACTACACTGATCAATGCATATACAGTGAGACTGACAGTGAGCACATCTCTCTTTTCATCTTTCTTTTTGAATGCCTGCGGCAAAATACCGTCCTCACTCATGGCATACATCACACGGGGATTGCTCAGGAGCAAAACATTTACGTAGGCCAATACAGCAATGAAAAGTAAAATGGAGAAAACAAAACTTCCGGTTTGTCCAAACATTCTCTCCGCAACAATTGCTGCGATTCCTTTTGCATTTTTCAGCTCTTC
>SXYR01000011.1 GCA_005788265.1 Bacteroidota bacterium
AGTAAAATATTATGAAGAAAATAGGAATCCTTCATGGCAAAGAACGTTCTTTCCCAGAAGCATTTGTAGAGCGTGTCAACCAAAAAAAAGTAAAAGGCATCACCGCAGAGCCTGTTAAAATTGATAAAGTCATCCAAGGAGCAACAAGTGACTATGCCGTTATCATCGATAGAATTTCACAAGATGTGCCATTCTACAGGGCCTTCTTGAAGAATGCTGCCATCAGCGGCACGGCAGTCATCAATAATCCATTTTGGTTCAGTGCAGATGAAAAATTCTTCAACAATGCATTGGCGACAAAAATTGGAGTACCGGTCCCCAAAACAGTCATTCTCCCTTCAAGAGAATTGCCGGATGATACCTCCTCTGAATCATTTTCGAATCTTGCCTATCCGTTGGACTGGAAAGGAATCTTTGAATATGTTGGATTTCCTGCTTACATGAAACCATTCTCCGGTGGTGGTTGGAAAAATGTATACAAGCTGAACAGCATGGAAGAATTTTTTGAAAGACATGCTGAGACAGGGCAGCTGGTGATGCTGCTTCAGGAAGAAATCATTTTCACAGAATATTACAGGTGCTATTGCATTGGCAGAAAACATGTCAGGATCATGCCATATGAACCAAGAAATCCTCACCACCTCAGATATGTTGCCGAACACAAACCATCTGCAAAACTTTTGAAGGAAATGGAGAGCATTGTCCTCAAAATCAATCAATATTTGGGATATGATTTCAATACCGTAGAACTTGCTGTAAGAGATGGCATCCCCTATGCGATTGACTTCTGCAACCCTGCGCCTGATGCAGATCTCAAGAGCGTAGGCAAAGAAAATTTTGAATGGGTGGTTGAAGCTGCTGCCAATTATGCAATTGAATTGGCAGAACAACATACCGACAAAAGAGACAACTTGGTTTGGGGTGAATTTGTAAAAAGAAGTGCAAACCAACAGCCTTTAATCAATACTTCAAAAAATAAACATGGTTGATTATAAAGTATTTACCATCGGAATTGAGGAGGAATATATGGTGATCGATCCTGTTTCAAAGGAATTGGTCAGTCATGAACAAAAAATTGTAACCGAAGGTCAAAAAATTTTCAAGGATAAAGTGAAAGCAGAAATGCACCAGGCTGTGGTGGAAGTCGGTACAGATATTTGCAACAACATCGAGCATGCAAGAAAAGACATCTCTCATCTGAGGGCCACCATTCAAGAAATAGCTTCTTCAAAAGGATTCAGCGTCGGTGCAGCAGGCACGCACCCTTTTAGTACATGGAGAAAACAATTGATCACTGACCATGAGAGATACCAAGAAATTGTAAATGAGATGCAAGATGCCGCAAGATCTAATTTGATATTCGGTCTTCACGTACATGTGGGCATGCCCTCCAAAGAAATGGCCATTCACATCGCCAATGCTGCCAGGTATTTTCTTCCGCATGTATTTGCATTGAGCACCAATTCTCCCTTCTGGGAAAGGCGAAACACTGGCTTTAAATCCTACCGCACCAAAGTGTTTGACAAATTCCCCAGAACTGGTATTCCTGATTACTTTGACAGCTACAGTGCCTATGAAAACTACGTGAATCTGCTGATCAAAACAAAATGCATTGACAATGCAAAAAAGATTTGGTGGGATTTGCGTGTACATCCTTTTTACGGAACAGTTGAATTCAGGGTTTGCGATGTTCCATTGACAGTGGATGAAAGCGTTGCCTTTGCTGCACTTTTTCAATGTATTTGTGCTAAACTTTTTAAACTCAGGCTTTCCAATCTCACTTTCATGATCTACCCCAGAGCCTTGGTGAATGAAAACAAATGGAGGGCGTCCAGATATGGCATTGATGATAAACTGATTGATTTTGGGATTGAACAAGAAGTCCCTACAAAAGACCTGATCATGGAATTGCTTGACTTTGTAGATGATGTTGCAGATGAATTGGGGTGCAGATCAGAGTTGAAAACAATAGAAAAAATCATGCAAAAAGGTACAGGAGCAGACAGACAATTGCAAGTATTCCATGAAAAACAGGACCATGAATCGGTCGCAGCTTACATAGAGTCGAATTTTCTGGCCAACCTCTAAAATTGTACTTTAGCAGTCAAGATGAGCATGTTGAAAATTGCAGTGTTAGACCTGAATGAGGGGGTGAAAAACGAAGGGATGAGGTGTATCAGAGAAATCCTTGAACGGGTTCAATCCACCCAATACAAAGAATTATCCTGGCAAGAATTTGAAGTAAGACAATCAATGCAGATTCCCTCGCTGGAATTTGATGTGTACATTTCGTCCGGTGGACCTGGCAGCCCACTGGAAAGCAAAAATACTCCCTGGGAAAATGCTTATTTCAATTGGCTGGATGGCATCACCCGATGGAACAATGATCCTAGCAACCCGAATAAAAAATATGTTTTTCTAATTTGTCATTCATTTCAGTTGGCATGCCGTTTTTTTGAGATAGCTGAAGTAATCAAAAGAAAATCAACCTCATTTGGTGTTTTCCCCATTAATATGCTGAAGCACAGTGGAAATCCCGATCCGCTGTTCAATGGACTGCAAGATCCCTTCTATGGAGTGGACAGCCGTGATTACCAGGTGGTACAACCCGAC
The DNA here is from genome assembly GCA_005788265.1 of Bacteroidota bacterium. Classification (GTDB taxonomy): domain Bacteria; phylum Bacteroidota; class Bacteroidia; order Chitinophagales; family Chitinophagaceae; genus Pollutibacter. Next base: position 2,614 of record SXYR01000011.1, read on the forward strand.
AAAAAGAAAGTACATGATATGGGCGGAGAAATACTTTGCATCGAAAAAGAGCGGCCACATATCCCCCTTGAAAGAGCGGTGATGGCCATTCGTTTCAATCCATACATGGTAGGAACCCAGTTCCATCCCGAAGCAGATGCAGCTGGCATGAGCATGTATTTGATGCAGGATGAAAAGAAAAAAAACGTAATTGAAAACTACGGACAGGAAAAATGGGAATCGATGATCAAACATCTAAATGACCCGGACAAAATCTGTTTAACCAATAGCCAGATCCTGCCTAATTTCCTCTTGCAAGCCATCGCGGACCTCAACAACCCCCACTCGCTGTCATGATACCGTCTTTCAGAAAAGCATATAATCAGTCTTTCACCAAAGAGGCATACAAGGCTTTTCTGGATGAGTTGAACAGCTTGCATCCCGGTGCAATTGACTTTAGGTTAGCAGAGACCCCCATCTTTATTGATAAAATTTTGAAAGAGCAGATGCTTGATATATGTGCATACATCATTCAACATATCCAATCCCCTTCATACAAGACCGAAGTTGCCAATGCCATTCCAAGCGGGGAAAATTTTCCCCATCAAAACAGAATCCCCCATTGTCTTGTATTTGACTTTGGTATTTGCACCAATGATAAAAACGAACTTTATCCTGCATTGATAGAGCTGC
>SXYR01000012.1 GCA_005788265.1 Bacteroidota bacterium
GGAACCAAGGGGATGAATGTTGCTGCAAAGACAATGGCGATGACAGCCATTGATTTGTTCACAAAGCCAGCATTGATTCAACAAGCAAAAGAAGAATTCACCAAACTCAAGGGTGATTATAAATACGAAGCATTGCTTGGAAACAGAAAACCAGCGTTGAACTACAGAGATTGATTTAAATACATAGCATGAAAAATAAAATATTAATTGCCTTTTTACTGTTGGCGGGTTTTGCAACAGCCCAGAAAAAAAACCTTACCGACAATCAAATGCTTCGTGGTGATAAAATTTCAAATTTGCTGCAACCACTCCCCCAGGTATTGGGATGGTTGGATGATGAGCAGCTTTTATTCAGTAAAAAAGAGAATGGAGATACGACAACCCGTTATTTTATCATGAATGGTAAAACAGGAAAACTTATTCCTTCAACCAAAGATGCGCTGAAAGAAGAAAAGAGCGAAAATATTTCGGTGCGTTCCGTCAACAATGATGTGTTTCTCTACATCAATGGCCAACAAGACAAACAACTCACCAAAACACCTGATCCGGAAATCAACCCAACAATGTCACCAGATAAAAAATGGGTTGCATTTACAAGAAAAAACGATTTATATACTGTAGATATCGCAACCGGTAAAGAGTTCAGACTGACAAAAGACGGAAGTGATTTGATTTTGAACGGTTATGCGAGCTGGGTGTATTTCGAAGAAATTTTAGGCAGGCCCAGCAGGTACAAGTCTTACTGGTGGAGCCCCGACAGCAAATCCATTTGCTTCATGCGCATGGATGATACCCATGTTCCCCTCTTTCCCATTGTGGGAGAAACAGGTCAGCATGGATATGTTGAGAACACCCGCTATCCAAAATCAGGCGATCCAAACCCCACTGTAAAAATTGGCATTGCCAGCACCGACGGAGCATCTTTGGTTTGGGCAGATTTTAATGATCAATACAATCAATACTTTGGCATGCCATATTGGACACCAGATGCATCTGTCCTGCTTGTGCAATGGATGAACAGAGGACAAGACAGCCTGATCATTTATGCAGTGAACCCTTCCAATGGATCAAAAAAAGAATTTTATGCAGAAGTGCAAAAGACATGGGTAGATCTGGATGACATGGGGTCAAGAATTAGTTTTTTGCCGTCCAACAAAGGCATGATCATCAAGAGTGATAAAGACGGATGGGATCAGTTGTATCTGCACAATACAGATGGAAGTCTGAAAAATAAAATCACCAGTGGCAACAACTGGAGCACAGATGTTCAGTGGATCGATACAGTAAAAAATGTTATTTATTTTACATCAAGACAACAGGAGTCAACCAGAATAGATTTATACAAAGTTGATTTGGATGGAAAAAATCAAATGCGTTTGACATTTGGTGAATACACCCATTCGGTTGACCTTTCTACAAAAGGAAGTTATTTCATCACCAGATACTCAAACGCAACAACACCTGATCGCTTGGCATTGGTGAGCAACAAAGGAAAGATCGTTGGTGAAATTGGAAGCAGTGCAGGGACTTCATTTGAAGAATATGCATTGGCAAGGACAGAGCTGATCCGCATCCCTTCTGAAGATGGAAAGTTCCAATTGCCGATCAGAATTACATGGCCTTTGAATTTTGATCCCTCTAAAAAGTATCCCGTGATGATCAATATTTACGGCGGACCCAATGCAGGTACTGTAAGAGATGGATGGCAGTTCAGTCCACTGAACCAATGGTGGGCAAAAGAAGGACTGATTCAAGTGGCAATGGACCATCGAGCGAGCGGGCACTTTGGAAAAAATGGTGTGAATTACATGCACAGAAATTTGGGCAATTGGGAACTCAAAGATTGGATCACCATTGTAAAATGGTTGCGAAACAACGGAGCAGATTCAACCAAAGTTGGAATTGCAGGATTCAGTTATGGCGGATACATGACATCGCTTGCGCTTACAAAAGGTGCAGGGTATTTCACATATGGGTTGGCGGGTGGAAGCGTTACAGATTGGCATTTGTATGACAGCCATTATACAGAAAGATTCATGGACAGTCCCAAAGAAAATCCCCAGGGTTATGCTGCGGGTTCCATCATGTCATATGTTGATAATTACAAAGGTTTGCTGAGGATTTACCATGGTACAATGGATGACAATGTTCACATGCAGAACAGCCTCCAGCTGGTGAGAAAATTACAGGATGCAAAGAAACATTTCGAATTCATGGTCTACCCGGGTGGCAGACATGGATGGGGCGGAAATCAGTCTTCACATTCGACCAATGAAAACAATATGTTCATTTACAAGAACTTGTTGAATAAGGAGATGCCTTCAGCTCTTATGAGATAAAGAGTTGACAGTTAACAGTTAACAGTTAACGGTTCTGGGTTTTGGGTTTTGAGTTGAAAAAAGTTTTATCTTGAAAGGAGCAATTTGAGAGTCAACCGTCAACCGTCAACCGTCAACCGTCAACTGTTAACCCAAAACCCAGAACCCATATGAAACCTACAAGACTATTTGACTGCCTCGATTGGCAATTACAACGTCACCCCCAAGAGGACATGTTTGCGGCCAAAGAGAATGGCAGCTGGAAAAAATACAGTACCCATGAAGTAAAGAAGTTGGTGGACAGTTTGAGCATGGGGTTGCTCCATGTGGGAGTGGGATATCAGGATGGCTCCGTAGAAGGGAGAGATAAAATCGCTGTTCTCAGCAACAACCGCCCAGAGTGGTTGATCCTGGATCTCGCCATCCAACAGACAGGCGCGATCCTCACCCCCATTTACCCAACCATCAGTCCCAATGAACTGGAATTCATTTTCAACGACGCATCCATCAAGATGGTATTTGTGAGTGACCTGGAATTGTACAACAAGGTTCAATCCGTGAGATCAAAAACTCCTTCCGTGCAGGCGGTATATGCGTTCAATGAACTCAACGGTGTGTTGAACTGGAAAGAATTGTTGCACAATGGTACTGCTGCCGATCTCGAAAAATTAACTGCCATCAAAGATGCAATTCGTCCAGATGAACTCGCAACCATCTTGTATACTTCTGGAACCACAGGGTTCCCAAAAGGCGTGATGCTCAGCCACAAGAACATCATGGAGAATGTACAAAATGTAGAAGAGATTGTTTCTGCGGTTGCCAATGCAAGCGATCGCTGTTTGAGCTTCCTCCCGCTCAACCATATATTCGAGCGGATGGTGAGCTATATATATATGTATATAGGGGTTTCAATTTATTATGCGGAAAGCCTTGATACCGTAGGCGACAACCTCAAAGAAGTCAAGCCCACCCTTTTCACTACCGTACCTAGGTTGCTTGAAAAAGTCTATGAAAAAATCATGGGGAAGGGAAGAGAGCTCACAGGTATCAAGAAAAATTTATTCTTCTGGGCAGTAGGTGTTGCCAATAAATTTGAATTGGAAAAAAACCAAGGCATCTTTTACAACATGCAATTGGCCATTGCCAATAAATTGATTTTCTCCAAATGGAGAGAAGCATTGGGCGGAAATGTCAGAGCAATCGTAACAGGTGCTGCAGCCTGTCAGGTACGTCTGCTGCGCATCTTCACTGCAGCGAAAATTGTGGTGATGGAAGGATACGGACTCACCGAAACTTCACCTGTTATTTCAGTGAACAGATTTGATCCCAGCGGAAGAAGATTTGGAACAGTAGGACAGGGAATTAAAAATGTTGAAGTAAAACTCGCGGAAGATGGAGAAATCTGCTGCCGTGGATCCAACGTGATGATGGGATATTACAAGCGTCCGGATCTTACCGCAGAATGCATCGACAGTGAAAACTGGTTCCATACGGGTGATATCGGCGCATGGGTAGAAGGAAATTTTCTGAAGATCACCGACAGAAAAAAAGAGATATTCAAAACAAGCGGTGGTAAATATGTAGCTCCCCAACCCATTGAAAACAAAATGAAAGAATCGCCCTTCATTGAACAAATGATGGTAGTAGGTCCGGAGAGAAAATTCACTGCCGCATTGATCGTTCCTGCATTTGCCAATTTGAAATCTTGGTGTGAGAAAAATGAACTCCCCCACCAAAGCAATGATGAAATGATCAGCAACCCGCGTGTTCAAGAGCATTATAAGTCAATCGTAGAGAAATTCAATGTACAGTTCAACCACATTGAACAAGTCAAGAAATTTGAATTGCTCAATGCAGAATGGACCATTGATGGTGGTGAATTGACACCAACGTTGAAATTGAAGAGAAAAGTGATCACTGAAAAATACGGAGATGCCATTGAGCGCATCTACGCAGAAGATCAATCATTCTAAATCAAGTGCGTTAAGAGTCCGTCTCTGAGCTTGGGTTCAAACCATGTACTCTTCGGAGGCATGACGTTGCCGCTGTCTGCAATATCAAACAACTGCTCAATGCTCACCGGATAAAAACTGAAAGCAACTTTCATTTCTCCTGAATTGACTCGTTTTTCCAATTCTTTCAATCCCCGAATCCCTCCGACAAAATCAATTCGCTTATCCGTGCGCTGGTCTTCGATGTCCAAATGTTTTTCGAAGACATTGTTGGAGAGGATTGTAACATCCAAAACACCAATGGGATCTTCATCGAAGGTACCCTCTAGTGCAGTCAGATGGTACCAGGAACCATTGAGGTACATGCCAAATTCATGCAAGGATGCAGGCTCCACAGGAATATCATAATGAGAAACAACAAAATCATCATGCAATGCACTCAGAAAATCCTCATCACTCATTCCATTCAAATCTTTTACGACCCTGTTGTAAGGCAATATTTTTAATTCATTGGCCGGGAACAAGGTGGTGAGGAACTTGTCTGCCCCAGGACCCGCTTGCTTACCAAGTGCCTTGCGAACTTTAGCGGCACTTGCAGCACGGTGGTGACCATCTGCAATATAAGTACATGGAATCTCTGTCTCGAAGGTATGGGTGATTGTGTGAATGACGGATGCTTCGTCTACGATCCATATGCGGTGCACAATGCCATCATCTGCAGTAAAATTATATACGGGTTGGTGATTGCGTTTCCATTCAGCAATGATTTGATCGATCGCTGCATGGTTTCTGTAAGCCAGAAAAACATTTCCTGTTTGGGCACCCGTGATGCTGATATGATTGATGCGGTCCTGTTCTTTTTCTGGACGCGTAAATTCATGTTTTTTGATGATGTCATTTTCGTAATCATCAACGGAGGAACAACAAACCAATCCGGTTTGACTCCGCCCATGCATCACCAGTTCATAAATATAAAAGCATTCACTTGTTTCTTTCAGCAGCATACCTTCCGCAATCATCTGATCCAGATTCGATTTGGCCTTTTGATAAACACTGTTGTCATAGATGCTCAAATCAACAGGCATGTCAATTTCAGATTTGGTGACATGCAAAAATGAATGTTGATTGGTGGAGGCAAGCATTCTTGCTTCTTCGCTGGAGAGCACATCGTATGGAGGAGAGGCCACCTCTTTTGCAATGGTTGGCACTGGTCTTACTGCTTTGAAAGGAAATATGATTGCCATAATAATTTATCTATCCGTGTTGTTTTGCAAAATCCTTGACCAGTTCCACCAATACTTCAACGCTGCTCAGCGGCAAAGCATTGTACATGGATACCCTGAACCCGCCTACACTTCTATGACCCTTTATACCTATCATTTGTGCATCTTTGCATTGCTGCAGAAACTTTTGTTCAAGCGCTTCATTGTTCATAGTAAATACTGCATTCATGTGGCTCCTGTCTTCCTTGGCAACGGGCAATTGAAAAAGAGGAATGGCTTCCAGTGTATTGTAAAGCAGATTTGATTTCTGCAGATTGACTTTTTCAATGGCAGCTACACCTCCGGATTTTTTCAACCAACGCAGGGTCAACAGACACACATAAATGGCAAAAACTGGAGGCGTATTCAACATCGATCCGTTGGCAACATGTTGCTTGTAATCCATCATGGATGGAATGGCAGATGAGGACTTATCCAAAAACTTTTTATCAATCACAACAAGATTGACTCCCGCAGCTCCAATATTTTTCTGGGCTCCTGCATAAATGAATGAGAAGCGATTGAAGTCCATTTCCCTGCTCAGGATATCACTGCTCATGTCGGCAACCAGAGGCATGGAAAGACTGGGAATGGATTGCATTTGTGTTCCCTCAATCGTATTATTGGTGGTGTAATGAAAATACGCCGCTTCATGCGGAACGGCATAGTCTTTCGGTATATAAGTATAATTTTTATCCTTTGAACTTGCAACCACATCGACCTGTCCGAAGCGCTTTGCTTCTTTGATGGCTTTGCTTCCCCATACACCTGCGTCGAGATAGGCTGCCTTCTTGTCTTTGGAGAGATAGTTCATCGGCAATTGAAAAAATTGCGTAGAAGCTCCTCCATGCAAAAACAATACTTCCTTGTTTTCATCAAGGTGCATCAATTCTTTAACAAGAGAAACAGCTTCATTCAACACCTCTTCAAAAAGAGCAGTGCGGTGTCCTATTTCAAGAATGGAAAGTCCAGTGTTGTTAAAATTCAGGATAGCCTGACTGGCTTCTTCAAAAACTGTGTGCGGGAGAATGCTGGGCCCAGCATTGAAATTATGTACCATAAAAATTGCGTGCCGGTGTGGATTTCAAACGTGTGGCGAAGATACTTATTTTGAATGGGAGATTTCAGAAAGATTGGGCTGACCTGCATCCACCCAAGCAGTATACCAAAAACTCGCAACAGCATGTGTAGAGGCCCTCATTCTGCGTTCAACCATTCCTTTCAAGGCATTGTGGTACCGGGTAGCATAAGCAACAGTATAGATTCTTTCATATTTTCCGTTACGCTTTTCGTATGAAAAAATATATTGGCCATTCATGGCATCAGATAATTTTTTTTCGATGGTCAGCACGGTATCGGCTGCAGCTGCACTCTGATGAATCCTGCCCCATATAAATGCAAGGGGATCTTTCAAATAAATTGCTTTATCGATCAGCATGTCATATTGTGCAGCAGCAAATAATTCAGGAAGGCGACTCTCCCAGAATCCATGAATTCCTAGTTGGTTGGTCAGTTGTCCGTTGTGATTGCTGCTTGCATGCAGCGGCACATGTGCATCCCCGATATAATGTCCAATGTCAGCCGAATACTTCAGAATGGCATTTCTGTCTTTTTCAGCAAATGCCTTGGTGAGATTTGCTTTGACAATCTGAATCCACCATGGAACAATTCCATGAACACGAAGGGTATCTGCTGAAAATTGTTCGATCGCCTTGTCCCAATTACTTGACAAGAGCAGCGAGTCGCTTTGTTTAAAATGATCCAAATCAATATAGTGACGGGGAGCCTCTTCTGGCAGGATGTAGCGTCGTTTATCCGGATCCACCGAATGTTCCGACAGGTATTGGATATTACTCTTGTAAAAAGCAAGCATTTCTCTTGGCAAGAGAAAAACTGCATGAAAATTAATAAATCGATGCGCGAAAAATCCCCAACTAAATGTACCCGCAGGCAGAAAAAACAACAAACTCAACAATACCATTCCCCTCCACATGCCATATTGATTTTAACAAAGCCTCAATCTTCCCCATCTGCCAGATCTGTGACACCACCTGATACAATGAATTTCATTGCATCGGCTGATTTCACGTCATCCAACACTTTGATTCTATCTTTTTGAACCATATAAGTAATACCTGAAAATGCATAGGAATGCGGGACATAGACACAATAATATTCAGTCAATCCAAATTGAGATAGATCAGTTTGTGTGATGAATCCCAATCTCCAAACATCCTTGTCATCCACCGAAACCAAAACCGGTTTATTGAATTTTCTTTTGTTGCCGGCGAATGCTTCCAAGAAATCTTTGACCGTGGTATAAATGAGTTTAATACCAGGCGTTCTCTCCAAGACTGTATCAAATAGGTTTACCAAACGGGATACCAAAATGAGGGAGGATAGATATCCAACCACCAACACGATGAACACAACAGTCAGAAATCCCAGTCCGGGTATTTTAGCAGGATTCCCCTGGGCATCCAATTTGATCATATCTGGAACCAGCACCCGCAGAACATTGGGCAATATATCATCCACAAAATTGAACAGGGATACAACCGCCCAGGCGGTGATCACAATGGGTGCCAAAATTATCAATCCCTGGAAAAAGTAATAGATCAGCTTGCCCGGAGTGAAAGATTTCATTGAGATCGGTTTTATCAAATATACACTTAAAAATGACCAATTTTTGGCTAAAATCACCCGATTTCATGCGAAAATCACCTGTTTTTGAGCCAAAAACATAAAAAAGCAGAAAATGCCATTATAAACTTCTTTACAAAAGTTTAACACAGAAACTCAATTAACAAAAATAGTTTCCGTAGTTTTGCGGCCTCAAAATCATGGAAGCCAAAGAAAGAATCATACAGGAGGCAAGAAACCTCTTTTTGCGACTGGGAATCAGGTCAGTATCCATGGATGAGATTGCCACCCAAATGGGAATTTCAAAAAAAACGCTTTACCAACACTTTCAAGACAAGAATCAGTTAGTGGACCTGGTTTTAGAGGAACAAATCAAACAAATGCAGGCTGAAACAATTCAGGCTGTTCATTCATCGTCCAATGCGATTGGAGAAATTTTCAATACCATGGACATGATGGTAAAGCATTCAAGCAATATGA
>SXYR01000092.1 GCA_005788265.1 Bacteroidota bacterium
GCCATTTCCATCTCCAGCACTTGCAACCCCTGCAAAGTTGGCGGCAATCCTTGCAGGATCATTGAGTCCGGCAGCAAATCTTCTGGTTTCCTCCACACTGAACATGCGCGCACTTACCATCGCCAGGTCATTGATCGGTCTTGCTTTATTGCGGTTGGATTTGATGATGATTTCTTTGGAAGTTGACAAATCTTCCTCCATCTCCACTGTTAGCAACAGTTCTTTGCCTGATTCCAGCAGAAGATTGTTCAGTACAATTGGTTTGAATCCAATATGGGTGATCAGAATAGAAGTTCTTCCAACCGGAATATTATTAAATTTAAAAAATCCGCTTGAGTCAGATACCGCAGTTTTTTCATCCATCCCGATGACTTTGATCGTAGCAGCAGCTATGACCGTCTTGATATTTCGCTCAGTTATTCTGCCTTTGATGGATTGCAGGGGCACTGATTGTCCATTTACGACCCCAATGACAAGGAGGCCAATTAGTATGTACAAAAGTTTGTTTCGCATCGATACAGGCAATTTAGCCTCTGCATTTTAATTTGAATAGGAATGATTGGATATTTTTTCGGATATTCATTGAAACCAAGACTACATGCGGCACGTCACCATGGAACCTTTTAGCCAGGAGTGGCTGATATGCATGACAGCAGTGTTGCTTGTCATTTTTCTATTGGTAACCCTTCCAAAATACTTAGGTGTCGCCAAGCATCCGAATTACGGAAAGCTCATAGGACTTGCGTTGCTCTTGAATCTTTTATTGGAAAACTTGTATTGCTGGAAATCAGGTGTATGGGACATGAGAACCAATCTCCCATTGCATTTATGCGGCATCAGCGGAATGCTATCCATTGTATTGTACTTCAAATACAATGAAATACTTGCCAATCTCCTTTTTTATTGGGGCATCACTGGTGGTTTTCATTCTCTGTTGACACCTGAATTTGATTTGGGCAGGGATGGCTATTTGTTTTATGGCTATTTTATCAGTCACGGTGGACTTCTGTTAACAAGTATATTCATGATCAAGCACAGGGGATTTAGGCCTTTGGAAGGATCTTGGCTGCAAGCTTTCGTCTTGATTCAGTTCGCTGTGGTGGCAATTGGCCTATTCAACTGGACAACCGACTCCAATTACATGTATCTGTCTGCTCCCCCAATTGTCGACAATCCACTGATCATTGGCGATTGGCCTTGGTATATCTTGGTTTTCGAAGCGTTGGCACTTGCCCATTTTGCCTTTTTATACAGTGTTTTCAATGTCCGAAAGCTGAAAGAAAGCTTTAGGTAAATTGTTAACAATTTGGTAATCCATCGATACTGAAGGCAGGAATTTATCCCTTTAAGAATTAGTATTTTGCGTCAAGTTTGAATCAAAAAAACACACATGGGACTCAATTCCTTTTTTAAAATTTTTCTCCCCAAAGACAAGATCTTCTTTACCCTTTTTGATGAGATGGCGGATACTGTGCACACCATGGCAGGATTGCTGCATCAGCTTGTTAATGAAACCGATGTTGACAAGCGTGCAAGCATTGCCTCACAGATTGAAAATTTGGAACATAAAAATGACGAAACCACTCATACAGTATTTACTGAATTGGGTAGAAATTTCATCACTCCATTGGACAGAGAAGATATTCATTATCTGGCGACAGCCCTTGATGATGTAGCCGATCATATTTATTCGTCCGGGAAAAAGATCGTTTTTTACAAAGTAAATCCCAACGATACAGGCATAATCAAATTTTCTGAACTCATATTACAATCTACTGCAGAATTAAAAAAAGCAGTTCCAGGACTAAGAGATTTAAAGAATTTGAGGGAAATGACAGGTGCAATTGTCAAGATCAACAGTATTGAAAATCAGGCTGATGATGTATTTGACATGAGCATTGAATCTCTTTACAATATGGAAACCGATTTCAAAGCAGTAATCAAAAAGAGGGAAATCTATCAGGTACTTGAAATAGCAACTGATAAATGTGAGGATGTTGCAAATGTGATTGAGTCAATCATTATAAAATACGCCTAATTACCAAGGCGCGTCTGATTAGCCGAAATAGCATACAATGACAAGTTTACTCATCATCATCATCATACTTGCACTTCTGTTTGATTATATCAATGGATTTCATGATGCTGCCAACTCAATCGCCACCATCGTATCCACAAAAGTACTCACCCCGTTTCAAGCAGTCGTCTGGGCGGCATTTTTCAATTTCATTGCCTATTGGATTTTTCAAGATCATGCTGTAGCGAACACGATAAGTAAAACAGTCTTTAAAGAGTTTATTACATTGCCAGTGATTCTTTCTGGATTAATGGCTGCTATTTTTTGGAACTTACTTACTTGGTGGTTTGGCATACCATCTTCTTCATCACATACATTGATAGGCGGATTTGCTGGTGCGGCCATCATACACGGCATCTTAGACAAAGGCATAGATATTTCTTGGGCAAAAATAGTTGAAAGTGATACAATCCTCAAAACAGTACTTTTCATTTTTCTGGCACCTCTGATAGGAATGGTAATTGCAATTTTCATTTCCATTGTTACTATCACCCGTAACATGTGGCTGAGAGTGGCAATTATCCTGTTCTCTACCCTTTTAACCGTTGTACTGTTTGATAAATTTGAAACAGACAAAATGAATGAAAGCGTAAAGAAATTTATCAAACTAGATAAATACGAAGCAGATTTCGATAAGGCAGAAATGAAAATGAAGGAAAACCCTTCAGACCCACTCTCTATTGTTGCTTTCCAACAATCAAAAATAAAATTAGAAAAAGCACAAAATGCTGCCAAGCAAATAGAGCCAATCATTGATAATTATGATCTATTGGGAGCTGATTCAATTGCATCTTTTGTATACGGGAATGGATTTCTGAAAGCAATTGAAGTTAGCAGACTTAAAGACGAAATTCGAAATGCAAATGATTTTCTTGTTCTGGAAACACTTTCGGCCGAAAATAAAAATATTTACCAAACATATGAAGAGGCCAAGGTTAAAACAGAGGGGTATGTGAATCCAGTGGAAAAATATTTGACTGGATCATCTACCATTGATGAAACCATTCAAGAGATCAATAAGATATACCCAATTCAACCCAAAAACACAGAGAAAGTTATCAAGAAGATCAAATCATTTGACATAGAAAAATCTTTTTCAAAAGACATCGAAAAGTCTGACAATGGCATCATTGTATGGGGCATTGTATTTACTTCAATACTTTTCATCTTGATCTATGTATATGTTGAAAAAATAAAAACACCAACTTCTTATACAGTTTCAAATATGTTTAAAAAGCTGCAGTTGTTCAGCTCAGCAGCCTTCAGTATCGGTCATGGAGGAAATGATGCGCAGAAAGTAATGGGAATCATTGGTGCTGCGTTGATTGCGAGTGGCAACATCCAGGAATTCAGTCAGTTGCCAGCATGGGTTCCGATTGCCTGTTATGTGGCCATTGGACTGGGAACCATGAGCGGAGGATGGAAAATAGTTAAAACTATGGGCACCAAGATCACCAAGGTAACACCATTGGAAGGTGTTGCAGCTGAAACCGCAGGAGCGTTTACATTATTTTTCACTGGTCAAATGGGAATACCTGTCTCCACCACGCATACCATTACAGGATCCATCATTGGTGTAGGTGCCACCAAACGTTTAAGTGCAGTGAGATGGGGCGTTACTTCTTCTTTGATGGTAGCTTGGATTCTTACCATACCAGTTAGTGCAATTTTAGCAGTCATATTTTATCTGATTACTACATTTTTTCTCTAAAGAAATTCAACCCCCTGAAGGGAAGGCTCATTGATGACCCTTCCTTGAAAGACAAACTTTCTTGATGTATAAATAAAAAGGCCTCCGCAAAGCGGAGGCCTTAGAGTTATATTTGGTTTGGCGTTGATTAGTTATCAAACTTGAGATCCAATCCCAATCCACGCAACTCATGCACCAATACATTGAAGGATTCAGGTATTCCAGCTTTTGGAACATTGTCTCCCTTCACGATTGATTCATAGGTCTTTGCTCTTCCAATGATATCATCAGACTTCAATGTGAGCAATTCCTGCAAGATGTTAGATGCACCGTAGCGCGTGGCTGAGGAGCATCGATGTAGCACAAGATGGCGTGCGCAACCACCATATGCAATTCACTATCCACATCCACCTCAGCGTCGCCGCCCAAGGCAACCGAGCAACAAGTGGGAGATCCC
>SXYR01000093.1 GCA_005788265.1 Bacteroidota bacterium
AAGTTAAAAGTCGATCGATTCAATCGGTTGGGGCAATTCTCAACCTTGAAAACTTCTTTACATGCTGCAGGAATGTATGGCAGACAATTGTACCTGAACGAATTGTATCAAATTGGCGGCATCAAAACATTGAGGGGATTTGATGAAGAGAGCATTTTTGCTTCATCGTATGCAATCGGTACCATTGAATATCGTTATTTGTTGGACAGGAGTTCAAATATTTTCAGTTTCATCGACCTGGCAGTTGTTCAGAAAAATATCATGGGGAAAAGAGCCAACAGCAACTTTCTAGGAGCGGGATTTGGATTGAATTTCAAGACCAGATCAGGTATGTTTACATTGGCCTATGCGCTGGGTAAAAGCGATCAGCAGGCTTTTGGTATCAAGTCATCCAAGATCCATCTTGGATTCGCGACAATGTTTTAGCATACAAGCTGAAAGGATTAATTTTACATGACATGCAGAGATTGCTTTCTTTGATTTGTTTTTATTTTTTGATGTCAGTTTCATCAATTGCTCAGGATACTGCTCAAGTTCTGCCTGATTCTGCCTATCATTCGTTTATTCTGAATCATAAACCATTGACGGCAGCTGAGTTGAATACATTTAAGTTTGAAAAGGGTTACCAAAGTATATACGGGGATTATGTATCTGCATACCTAAAAGAGCAAGACTCTTATGCAATTACAAAAAATGCGATTGGCACATTCCTGAGCAAAAAAAAGACCACCCGCTTGGAATGGATTTTCTACAGCTTTGCTGGACTCTTTCTCTTGCTTGGTTTAATTCGAAATTTTTGGAGGGAGTATTTTGATAAAGTATTTCTGGTTTATTTCAATCAAGGCTTTCTGTTCAGGCAAAAGAAAGATGCCATGATGATGTGGAGTCTCCCATCTGTACTGCTCAACTTGCTCTTTGTCTTGTCTGCAAGTTTCTTTATTTTTTTAGGACTCGGAAGCAATGACAAGTTGATTGGCATGGATCGTTGGCAGGTCATGTTGTTTGTATGGGCCACCTTATCAATTGTTTATTTTTTTAAATATTTTTTTCTGCAGTTTTTAGGGTGGATGTTCAAGCAAAAAGAGATTTTTGAACAGTACAGTTTTCTGGTTTTTCTGAATAATAAAATCATGGGAGTGGTGATGTTGGTTTCTTCATTTATGATGGCATTCAGTGGCATTGATGGAAACAATCAAATCTTCAACACAGTACTTTACGTGATTGGATTTTTGTTTTTGGTCCGCATCATCAATGCATTCAGAATTTTTGGGTTACAGACCAAGGCGGGTATTTTCAATATACTGCTTGCATTCATTTCGATTGAAATATTACCCACAGCCATGCTCATTAAATTCGCATCCCAAGCACTTTTTCTGCTCACGGGAGGGGTGCTGTAAGGCATTGCTTTATTGATCCCTTTCTGTTTAATTTTTTTCATAAATTTTCCACAGAACATAAAAAATTTGGTTAATAAGCGGTTGAAGTGGGTCTGCGCTATAAATTTTTTGTAATTTTGTGCATTATTTGAAGGTGGGTATGACAAAAAACGGAAAGAAATCAGAAAGCGGCGGGAAAAAAGCCGTCAGGAAGATCCTCATTACCCAACCTAAGCCAGAATCTCCCAAATCCCCTTATTTCGAAATTGCCAGTAAGTACAATGTTCAAATGGACTTCATGCCTTTCATTCAGCTGGAAGGAATCCCTTGCAAGGAGTTCAGAAAGCAGAAGATTGAAATCGGAAATTATTCTGCAATCATATTGACCAGTAAAAATGCCATCGACCATTTCTTTCGCATTTGTGAGGAAATGAAAATAACAGTATCACAGGATACCAAATATTTCTGCATCAGTGAAGCAGTGGCACTCTATCTTCAAAAGTTCATTCTCTACAGGAAGCGCAAAGTATTTTACAGTGCTGATGGAACCAACAAAGGTTTGTTTGATGTCATCAACAGGCACAAGGAAAATGAAAAATTTATGTATCCATGTTCTGAAAATCAGCAGGACAACGAAATTGTGAACTGGTTGAGGTCTCACAATTGTGAATACGTAACTCCATTCATGTACCGCACCATCAGCAGTGATGTAAAATCCAAAATTGCGATCCATGATTTTGATATGGTTTGCTTTTTCACTCCAAGTGGGGTGAAAAGCCTGCTGGAAAATTTTCCAGACTTTCATCAAAATGGTACCCTGCTTGGCGCATTTGGTAACAATACTTCCAAATCCATCGAGGAAGCTGGCCTGAATCTTCAGGTCAAGGCTCCTGAGCCGCAAGTGCCCTCCATGGTGGCTGCCCTCGAAAAATTTTTGAAAACATCTATCGGATCCAAATAATCAAATCCCCGAAGTATCGGGGTTCTTTTTTTTATGAACGTTCCCAACAGGTTGGTCCACGAAACCAGTCCCTATCTGCTTCAACATGCATACAATCCGGTTGATTGGTATCCATGGACAGAGGAGGCATTGCAAAAAGCAAGGGAGGAAGACAAGCTCATCCTCGTGAGCATTGGCTATTCAGCCTGTCATTGGTGTCATGTCATGGAGCATGAGAGTTTTGAAGATCCATCGACCGCTCTCTTGATGAACAAGTATTTCGTATGCATCAAAGTAGATCGCGAAGAACGTCCGGATCTGGATCATTTTTTCATGGATGCCTTGCAGGCCATCACCGGACAAGGAGGATGGCCCTTGAATATGTTCCTGACACCAGATGGGAAACCATTTTACGGAGGAACCTATTTTCCTCCGCAATCCATCCCTCAGCGCATTTCATGGAAAGAGTTGTTGGTTCAGTTGCACGATGCTTTCATGAAGCGAAGGACAGAGATTGAGTTACAGGCAAAAAATTTATTGGAACATTTGCAAAAATCCAATCAAGTAGTATTGAAAAATACAATCAACCTCGAGTCGCCCGCCTCTGATTTTATCAGATCCGCAGAGGTTGAAAAAATTTTTAATCAGCTCATGGCAGCTGCTGATCGGGTAGATGGAGGATTTGGACATGCACCTAAATTCCCTCAAACCTATTCCATTCAATTTTTACTCAGGTACCATCATTTTTTTGACAATGATGCAGCGCTGGACCAAGCTTTATTGAGTTTGAAAAAGATGATGCGGGGTGGAATCTATGATCATGTGGGAGGGGGATTTTGCAGGTATTCAACTGATGGACAATGGAAGGTGCCTCATTTTGAAAAAATGGCCTACGACAATGCCTTGTTGTTGACGGTCCTGACCGAAGCCTATCAGGTTACCAATGACCAAGAAATCAAAAGGGTTGTTGTGGAAACAATTGAATTTTTAAAGCGTGAGATGCTGGATCCAAGTGGTGGATTTTACGCAGCATTGGATGCAGACAGTGAAGGGGTGGAAGGAAAATTTTATGTTTGGAGCAAGGATGAATTTGATGCAACGGTAGGAGAGCATGCCAACATCATAGGCGAATATTTTAATGTGGAGTCTGGTGGAAATTGGGAGCACAGCAATATTTTATTCACCAGCAGTTCTATTGAAGCTTGGGCAACAACCCATCAACTTACGATGGATCAGGCTTCATCAATATTGTTGAATGCAAAACAGGCATTGCTTCAGGCAAGAGCCAGTCGTGTGAGACCCGGATTGGACGATAAGATCATTCTCGGCTGGAATGCCCTTTTGTCAACTTCCCTGCTTCAGGCAGCAAATGTTTTTCTCCAATCAGAATGGAAGGATCTTGCGGTTAGCAATATTTCATTTCTTATCAGTTCTTTTTACGACCAGGAAGGCAAGAGATGGAAACATACCTACAAAAACAACCAGTCCCGGTTTCCTGCTTTTTTGGATGATATGGCATACCTGATTCAATCTCTGATTATGCTTCATGAATCAACTGCATCGTTGAAAGAGCTGCATCTGGCCTTTGAGCTGGCTGAATATGTTATTGAGTATTTTAGTGATGAGCAGGATATTTATTTCTATTTCACACCTGATTATCACAACGAGGTATTGGTCAGAAAAGTTGATTTGTATGATGGTGCAGTCCCAAGCGGCAACAGCACCATGGCCTGGAATCTCAGCAGATTAGGAATCATTTTCAACCGATCCGATTGGAGGATCAGGTCCTTAAAAATGCTCAAAGGAGTTGAGACAACTTTGGCAAAATATCCAAGCTCATTTGGAAAATGGGGATGTCTTTTAATGGAGATGCACCCCGGAATCCGGGAGTTGGCAATCATTGGCCAAGATGCCTTGAGCAGTTCTTCAGGCATTCATCTTGCTTTTCTTCCCAACAAAGTCCTGGTCATTGCTCAACAGACGGACGAAAGAATTCCCTTGCTTCGAAACAGGCCAGTAGGCGAAAAATCACAATTCTATGTCTGTCGTGATTATACTTGCAGGTCACCTGTTGATCATTCAGCAGATGCTCTTAAGCTTTTGTTAACAAAATCACCTGAATAAACAGGCAATAATCAACAGAAATCCTCCTTCCAGGCCTTGGTTTTTGGTCTGTTTTCAGCTTGTTAAAATTTTCATTATTAACTGAATACGTTAAAATTACATACTATAAATTGGTATATATTTGTCTGTATGCTTACTAAACCGCAATTCAAGATGAAAGGCTTTTTGCTTCACTTTTCTGCGTCTATGATGTTTTTGGTAACCATCAGCAGTTGTGGAAACATTGGCAAGTCTAAAAAAACGCCCATCAGTGATGGCCAAGTCAAGGGAACGGAAATCGGAGGAAAATATATTTTCCCCAGGCCATTTGGCATGGTATATATACCAGCAGGAACCTTTCACATGGGTCCTTCAGATGAAGACATCAGCTCATCCTATACTGCCAGAAACAAGCAAGTATCCATGAATGATTTTTGGATGGATGCTACGGAGATTACCAACAACGAATACCGTCAATTTGTATACTGGGTTAGAGATTCAATCGCAGCATCTGTGCTGAATTACAAAAAACAATTTCCCGATGGTTCAAGCGCCATCGATTGGGTCAAGGCAAAAGCCATCAAATGGAATGATCCCAAAATGCAGGAGCAGCTCAGCGCATTGATCATTACCCCAGACAACAGAATCAACGGCAAGAAAGAATTAGACATCAGAAAGTTATTATACAAATCTGAGTTTTTTGATCTCAGGGAAGCTGCCAAGCGTGAAAACGCCAATCAGCCAAGAGGAAATTTCATTGTGAGAGACAGCACTGCCATCTATCCTGACACCCTTGTTTGGATCCGTGATTTCAGCTATTCATACAATGAACCTTATGCCAAAAAATATTTTTCTCATCCCGCATACGGCAATTATCCTGTTGTAGGTGTTAGCTGGAAACAGGCCAGCGCATTTTGTGCATGGAGAACACAATATTTGAATTCATTTTTAGAGTCAAAAGGGCGCATCCAGGAATCTGATTTCAGGTTGCCTACCGAGGCCCAGTGGGAATATGCGGCAAGAGGTGGTCGCTCACAGGTACCCTATCCATGGGGAGGTCCATACTTGAGAAATAAAAAAGGTTGTTTGTTGGCCAACTTCAAGCCAGGAAGAGGAAATTATCCCGAGGACGGAGGATTGTATACTGTAAGAGCAGATGCATATTGGCCAAATGATTTCGGATTGTACAACATGGCTGGTAATGTTGCAGAATGGACTTCTTCCCTTTTTTACGAAGGAGCTTATAATTTTCAGAATGACATGAATCCGGATATCCGCTACAATGCCCTTGAATCTGACCCACCCCGTATGAAAAGAAAAGTAGTAAGAGGTGGTAGTTGGAAGGATATCGGATATTTCCTTCAAAACAGCACCCGGGTTTACGAATACCAGGATACAGCCAAATCTTATATAGGTTTTCGCTGTGTCATTGATCTTCCACCAATGGCAAAGAAATAATTCTAACTTTCTAAAATTCCTTACATGTTTCTTCATTCAAAAAAACTCGAAAAAACAGTAAATACGATTGTCAGTGTAGGTGCGGCGGTTGTAATATTTGGCGCATGGGCTAAACTCCTACACAAATCGTTTGCTGATTTCATGCTGACCGTTGGTTTGCTTACCGAAGCTGCCATCTTTCTTTTATATGCTTTTCTTCCTCCCGCTGGCAATGAAATGGCTGAAGTAGCTGAAGCACTTAAGAAAAATACAGACAGCTCACCTGCCAACGATGAGATCAAGAAATTGATAGAAAAGGAAATCAATCCCGATCAACTTAAAAAGCTCAACGAAAGTTTTGCAAAACTCAATACCACCATCTCTGGCCTTGCATCTGTAGGGGATATGGGTGCAGCATCTGCCAACTTCACCACTAAAACGAACGATGCTTCCAATGCGTTGGTTGGACTGAAAGACGCTTATGCAAATACAGCTCAGTCTCTTCAACAGTTCAATGCAGCAGCAGACAGCTCCAAGGCGTTCCAGGAACAGATGTCTGCGTTGAATAAGAATCTTGCTTCACTCAATAAAGTTTACGAATCAGAAATCAGTGACATGAGCAATCATCTTAAGATGATGGGAACTTTCTACGAAAACCTTGCCAAGGCGAGTCAATCACTTACAGACGGTGCCGGTGATGCAAAGAAAACACAGGAGCAGATTTCATTGCTTGCGAAAAACCTGAGCAGTTTGAACAGCGTTTATGGAAACATGTTGTCT
Organism: Bacteroidota bacterium; assembly: GCA_005788265.1. Taxonomy (GTDB): domain Bacteria; phylum Bacteroidota; class Bacteroidia; order Chitinophagales; family Chitinophagaceae; genus Pollutibacter. The sequence continues at coordinate 6,637 of SXYR01000093.1, forward strand.
GCCATGCAAACCCGGGGATAATCCAATCATCATTTAAGAATTACTCAACAAAAGATATGGCACTACCCAAGGATCCCAGGCAGAAAATGATCAACATCATGTATTTGGTGTTGACTGCCCTTCTTGCCTTAAACGTGTCTGCTGAAATATTGAATGCATTCAAAGTAGTTGAATTCAGTTTGAGCGGATCCAACACGGTGTTGACTGAATCAAATAATTCAATCTATTCCAACTTTGAGGAAATGCTCAAAGATCCCAAGACCTCTGAGAAAGCAGCTCTTTGGAAACCCAAGGCAGATCAGATCAAGGTCCTGGCAGAAGATGTTTACAATAAAATTGAAGCCTATAAACAAGGGCTCAAGGAAGAGTCTGATTTGGACAAGTCGACCGGTGAGTTCAAAGAAGATGATATTGAAGCTCCTACAAGATATTTTGCCGAAGGCCCCAATGGCGCCAGCCTTTACCAAGCACTAGGCGAGTTCAGGGTAAAATTGTTGGCAATTGACAATGATATGGCCAAACAAGTTGGCACCAAACTTCCATTGTCTTTGGATGTTCCAAAATCAAATGCAGGTAATTCAATGACCGGTGATAAAGTGAAGGATTGGATCAACACGTATTTTCACATGACTCCAACTGTTGCGGCACTCACCATTCTCAGCAAATTTCAGAATGATGTCAAGAATTCAGAAAACATTGCTGCTGCTTTTTGTGCCAATCAGGTGGGTTCTGTCAAGCTGGTCCTTGATAAATTTGAACCGTTGGTTGGAACCAGCTCCAATTACCTCATGCCTGGAGAGGAAATGGTTGTAACTGCCGGACTCGGCGCTTTCAACTCCAATGTAAAACCAGTTGTGACAATTGACGGCCGAGCTATTTCAGTCAATACCAGCGGTGTTGCAGAATCTAAATTTTCGGTTGGTGCGGCTGGAACAAAATCAATGAATGTAACAGTAAGTTTCATTGATCCTAATACCGGTGAAAACAGAACAGTTTCTAAGAAAGTTAATTATACAGTGGGTGTTCCTTCTGGTGTTGCAGCTTCAGCTGATAAAATGAATGTACTGTATATAGGAGTTGATAATCCACTCACCATCACTGCAGGTGCTGGAAGCGAAAAAGTTTCTGCTCAATTTTCTGCAGGAACAATCACCAAGGCTGGGGGCAGCAAATATATTGTTAGACCAGCGGCTGGTTCTTATGGTGATCAAACAGTCACGATTTTGGTTGATGGAAAATCAGTCGGCAAAGTTGGTTTCCGCGTGAAGCAACTTCCCAATCCAACGGCATATGTTGGAAACTTAAGACCAGGTGCAGTTCCTTCGGCTTCATTCAAAGCCATGGGAGGGATTATTGCAAAACTAGAAGATTCAGAATTTGACGCGCCATTTGAAGTGGTTAGTTATAGAGTGGGCGCATTGAGCTCCGATATTCCTGATTATGCACCGGTCGACAACAAAGGTCCAAGATGGGCTGGCGCTGCAGCAGCTTTGATCAATAAATTAAAGCCTGGTGCATTGGTCGCTATCACTGATATCACCGTAAAGGGTCCAGATGGTAGAACAAGAGTGCTTCCATCCGGATTGTCATATAATTTGAAATAAAAAGAAACCTGATAAATAAGAAGTCATGAAAAAATTGCTGAGTTCGTTGTTGCTGTTTCCTGTTTTTGCCATCTTATTTGTGGCCGAAACAAACGCACAGACTAAAAAGCCTGTTGCAAAAAAAACCACGACTTCAAAAGCAAAAAAGCAATCACCTGCTGCAAAAAATACAGCTCCAGTGCAGGTGTCGGATGCTGCCATGGCTGCTCCGCCTCCAGCGGATACTACAAAACCTGCTCAACCGGTAGTGGTGCCTCCCGTGAAAGATCCATTTGCATTTGATTCTGTAAAAGTTTCTCTTAGAAATGATGCATCCATTGAGAGAAACATGATCAAAACCAGGACACCACTTGCCTACGAACATATCCGTGAGGACGATGCTATCTATCGTCACAAGGTTTGGAGAGAAATAGATATCAGAGAAAAAATAAACCTTCCCTTCAGATACAAGGCAGATGAAGACAATGGCAACCAGCGTTTCGTCAACATACTGTTCCGGTCTATCAAAAATGGGGATGTAACTGCATTTGATGCAAATGTTGACGATCGTTTTACAACTCCTATGCAAATTGCCCGTGTTGGCGAATTGATCACCGGGAAGTGCGATTCAGTGCAGGTAATTGATTGGGCAAAAGATCCAGATGGAACCAAAGGAGTATTCAAGGACTCATTGGTATGCAGAGATTTCAATCCGGATGACATCATTAAGTACAGAATCAAAGAAGAATGGGTGTTTGATAAAGAATCCTCTAGGATGTATGTGCGTATTTTAGGCATTGCTCCTATGAAAACATATTTAGATGAATCCGGCAATCTACTGGGGGAATCTCCTTTGTTCTGGATTTACTATCCTGATATCAGACCTGTTTTGGCAAAGTACGACGTCTACAATACCAAAAACTTTGGTGGTAAAATGAGTTGGGAAGAATTGTTTGAAAGCAGATTTTTCGACAGCAAGATTGTAAAATCAACCATTGACAACCCCTACGATCTTTTTATCAAGCAATATGTAAGGGACAATATCCTGCAATTGTTGGAAGGGGAAAATATCAAAAACAAGATCTTCAATTTTGAGCAGGATCTCTGGTCTTATTAACCAAGAAATTTTCTTTCAAAAGGCCGGTATCACTCGGCCTTTTATTTTTTAAAGAAGTCATGAACGATCTGGGCTTTTTTTGCACCAATGACTTTTGTCAGGGTTTCCTCACTTGCCTGGCTGATATTGTTGACAGATTTGAAGTGAATCAGCAATTCTTCTGCAGACTTTGGGCCGATGCCCTCAATATCCAGCAATTGATTTTTGAATGTTCCCTTGCTTCTGGTTTTTCTGTGTTTATTGATTCCAAACCTATGAACTTCATCTCTGATAGACCGAATGAAGAGTAAAACATCGCTGTTGTAAGGGAGTTTGACAGATTCTTTGTCTCCATAAAAAAATATCTCTTCTATATTTTTGGCGAGCCCAATCAGTGTCATGCTTCCGTCCAAACCAAGTTCATGGATGGCTTCCACCGCAGCATTCAATTGCCCTTTTCCTCCGTCAATGATGACCAGCTGCGGCAAGGATATGTCGTCTCTTATCAATCCACTGTATCTTTTGTGTACTGCTTCTTTCATCGTTGCAAAGTCGTTGATGCCTTTTACCGTTTTTACATGGTAAAACCTATAATCTTTCTTGCTTGGGGTGCCCTCTTTAAAACATACCATGGCAGAAATCGGGTATTGTCCATGGAAATTAGAATTATCAAAGCATTCTATATGAACCGGCAATGCATGGAGTGAAAGTGCTTTCTGTATTTTTTCCAATAAAAGATCTCTGTCCATTTGTTCTTCCGTCAAATGAAGCATTTTTTTCTTTTTGACCTGCACAGCCCTGTAAACAGCATTTGTATGGGCAAGATCAAGTAGTTTTTTCTTCTCACCTGTTTTCGGAACAATCAGCTCGAAGGATTCAAATCCAAATTCAAGATGTATGGGCAATATTATTGTTTTTGACATTTCTTGTTGGGTATCTTGAATATGTAAAATTCCCTGAGAAAGAATATCTTCCATTGCATCATCGGCCTTGTTTTTAAATGCATATGTTCCAGAATTTACAATGGTGCCATTCCTGACTGCTAGAAAACTGATGATGACAATATCGTCTTCTGTTGCGTAGGCAAATACATCCATGTCTCCAAACCTAGGGCTGACAACGGTAGACTTTGATTTGTATTGTTGAAGGGCTGTTATTTTGTGTTGGATCAGTGAAGCTTTTTCAAAGGCCAGTTGTTCAATACATTCTTTCTGTACTTTTTTGTAGTCAATGATGATTCCAGCCAAATTTCCTTTGAGCAAGTGTTTTACCTGTTCAATTCCAATATTGTATTCATCCATTGATTGATTTGCAACACATGGAGCTTTACAATTTCCCAGGTGATACTCAAGGCAGACCTTGTATTTATTTTTCTGAATGGCCTGTTGAGACAGATGGAGGTGGCAGGTCCTGAGTGGAATCGTTTGCTTGATCAATTCAAGCAAATCCCGCACTGCATGGACAGAAGTATAGGGTCCAAAATAAATCGAACCATCATTGATTTTTCTTCTTGTGAGAAAAACCCTAGGAAAAGC
>SXYR01000094.1 GCA_005788265.1 Bacteroidota bacterium
GTTACTGCAGTTGGGAAAAATGTATTGGATGCGGTTGCACATAAATTCGGGCACGAATTTTTCTATGATGAAGCCTTGATCGGACATGTTGCCATTGAGGCAACCGGAAGTCCACTGCCTGATGAAACCTTGGCAAAAATGAAGGCATCTGATGCAATTCTTTTTGGGGCAGTAGGTCACCCGAAATATGACAATGATCCAACTGCAAAGGTTCGTCCGGAGCAAGGCTTGTTAAAAATGCGGAAGGAACTTGGATTGTATGCGAATCTTCGTCCCATTAAACTTTTTGATGAGCTCTTGGATGCATCCAGTATTAAACCTGACATTCTCAGGGGTGCAGATATTTTATTTTTCCGTGAGTTAACAGGAGATATATATTTTGGTGAAAAGGGAAGAAAAAATAATGGCGACACCGCATATGATGTTGCTGAATACAGTCGATTTGAAGTAGAGCGCATCGCGCGCAAGGCATTTGATGCAGCAAGGACTCGAAGAAAAAAACTCTGTTCGGTGGACAAGGCCAATGTGATTGAAACCAGCAGGTTGTGGCGAGAGGTGATTCAAAAAATTGCTTCGGAGTATCCTGATATAGAAGTAGAACATCAGTTTGTGGATGCAACGGCCATGTTGTTGATCAAAGATCCCAAGCGTTTTGATGTAGTGGTAACGGCCAATTTATTTGGGGACATACTTACCGATGAAGCCTCACAAATTGCAGGCTCCATGGGCATGTTGGCATCTGCCTCCATTGGGGATGGAACGGGTGTTTATGAACCCATTCATGGGTCGGCACATGATATTACAGGCAAAGGAGTTGCCAATCCACTTGCGTCTATTTTATCAGCTGCCTTGTTGCTTGATATTTCTTTCGGCTTGAAGCAGGAATCAGAGACTGTTATTCAGGCAGTAGATCAAGTATTGAAAGCTGGATTCAGGACAAGGGATATTGCAGATGCAAACACGCCATCTCATCTTGTAATGGGCACACATGCCATCGGTGAGGAGGTACTCAAACGAATTAAATAAACAATCCTCAGTATATTTACCCACTAAATAATACTGATGAAAAAATTGCTTTATTTTTTATTCTTTTCAGTTGTTTTTCATTCGAATCTATTTTCTCAAGTTGAATTCACAAAAGATAAACAGCAGCAAGTTGTTCATGTAAGTGTTGCGGGCAAACCATTCACTGATTTTTTCTTTCCCGATACCATTGCCAAACCCGTATTGTATCCCATCAAAGCACCCAATGGAACAAATATAACCAGGGGGTTTCCAGTTCGTCCGCTGTCTGGCGAACCAACCGATCATCCCCATCATCTTGGTCTGTGGATGAATTATGAAAATGTAAATGGGCTTGATTTTTGGAACAATTCCTATGCCATTCCGTCTGATAAAAAACATCTTTACGGCACCATCAAATTCGAAAAATTTATGGAGGTTAAAAACGGACCAATAGGTCGCATGGTATACAAAGCAAATTGGGTTGACCATGCAGGTAAAAAACATTTGGATGAACAGACAGCTTTTGAAATCAAAGAATTGAATGGGACTTGGGTCGTTGATAGAATTACAACACTGACTGCTGCTATACCAGTGCTGTTCAAAGATGCCAAAGATGGATTCATTGGATTGCGTGTGGCACGTGAACTTCAATTGCCCACAATGGAGAAGAAAAAATACGTAGATGCATTTGGTATTGAAACCATTGTTGAGGCCATCGCCGACAAGGCAGCAAATGGAAACTACATCAACAGCAATGGGGTAAGAGGAGAAGATGTGTGGAGCAAAAAAGCAAGCTGGTGCATGCTGTACGGAAAAATGAACAATGATTCGATCAGCATCCTCATGATGGATCATTCAAAAAATATCGGCTATCCTACCAACTGGCATGCGAGAGGGTATGGCCTTTTTGCAGCCAATCCACTTGGTGACAAAATTTTCACCAATGGCAAAGCGGAAAGAAATCTTTCGTTGCAACCCAATCAATCTGTCACCTTCCGATACAGAACTGTAATTGCTTCAGGTAAAACAACTCTTTCAAAAAATATGATTGAGACATTGCAAAAAGATTTTGAATCCAGTCATTCACAACTTTTATATGTAGGGTCGTACACATCGAAAGGGAACAATGGCATCAATGTGTATTCATTGGATGAGAAAACAGGGCAACTCTCATTTGTCAGGGATTACAAAAATCCAAGTGCCTCCTACATGGCAATGTCACCTGATAAAAAATTAATGTATGTGTTAACTGAGGAAGATAAAAAGGGCGCGGTCAGTGCTTACACCGTCAATAGTTCCACCGGGGAACTGACATTGCTGAATACAGAAAAAACCATTGGTGATGGACCTTGTTATATTTCATACAATGCAGTAACAAAAACGGTCTATACAGCCAATTACAGCTCAGGAAGTGTATCTGTTTTCAAGACAGAAAAAAATGGTGCCTTGTTGCCAATCTCTCAGCATTTGGTTTACAGAGGCAGCAGCATCAACAAGGTTCGCCAAACCTCCTCTCATGCGCACAGCGCGGTGGTCTCACCCGATAAAAAAACATTGTTTGTAGTTGATTTGGGTACTGATGCTATTTATCAGCATGCCATCGGAGCAGATGGATTGATCAGCAACAAACCTGTTGTGACAAATGTAGAGAACGGCAATGGACCCAGACACCTGGTGTTGAGCAGCAGTGGTGTATTTGCTTATACAGTAAATGAAATGGCTGGATCTGTAGATGCATTTCAGGTGACCAAGACAGGATTGAAAAAAATACAAACAACAGTTATTGATACCGTACAAACAAAAGATGACCATGGAAGTGGCGCCATTCATCTTTCTCCTGGCGGAAAGTGGTTATTGGCAAGCAATCGGGTTACAAGCAATCAGGTTGTCATCAATAAAATTTTACCTGATGGACGGATTCAAAAAACAGCACATGTAGAAGTAACCAAAAAGCCAAGATTTTTCTGTTTTGATCCAACCGGTAAATTTGTTTTTGTATGCGGGCAGGATGGCAATCAATTGCAGGTATTTGCATTTGATAGCAATACCGGGAAAATGAAATCTGTTCAAAAAGATATTGATATGATCCAGCCTGTTGCAATTGACTTCCTGCATTGATACGCATGAAAAGTATACTTATTAGAAATGGTCATCTGATAGATCCAGCCAATCACCTGGATGCCAATCGCGATGTATTGATTGTAGACGGTAAAATTGCCCAAGTTGCTGAGACGATTTCAGCATCAGCAGCAATTGAAATTGATGCAGCTGGGATGTTGGTTGTACCAGGATTGATAGATATCCATGCACATCATTTTTACGGAACAGAACACAATCGATACCTGTGCAATGGTATGTATGCTGTTCCACCAGATGGCTTTACATTTCGGTCTGGTGTCACCACCGTATTGGATACAGGTGGTGCAGGCTGGAAGAATCTTCACATCTTTAAAAAAAATGTCATCAGTCAGTCGAAGACCCGCGTCTTCGCTTTGGTAAATATTGTGGGTGAAGGCATGCGCGGCAATCCATGGGAACAGAATGTGAATGATATGCATCCCGAGTTGGCAGCTAGAGCAGCAGATGAAAACAAGGATTGTGTCATTGGATTCAAAGTAGCACATTTTTTAGCTGAGGATTGGATTGCAGTTGACAGGGTGCTGGAGGCTGGAAAAATTTCTAATCTTCCTGTTGTAATTGATTTTGGTGGTGATGACAGCCATCCACCCTTGTCGATCGAACAATTATTCATGGAGAAACTGAGGCCGGGAGATATTTATACCCATGTATATACAGATTTAAAAAGGAGAGATCCGATCATTGATCCATCCACAAAAAAATTAAAGCCCTTCATGCATGATGCAAGAAAAAAGGGAATTGTATTCGATGTTGGGCATGGAGGAGCCAGTTTTGCCTATTCGCAAGCTGTTCCTGCCATACAGGAGGGATTCTTTCCCGATACCATCAGCACTGATCTCCATATTGATAGTATGAATGCAGCCATGAAAGATCAGTTGAATGTCATGTCGAAGTTTCTCGCGTTGAACATGCCCTTGTATGATGTCATCAAGGCAAGCACGAGTGAAGCCGCAAAAGCATTGCGCAAAACCGAGTTGGGCAATCTTTCTGTCGGTTCAGAGGCCGATCTGGCAATTCTTAACTTGAGGAAGGGGAAGTTTGGGTTCTTCGACACGATGGGTGTTCGGATGATGGGAGACAAAAAACTGGAATGTGAATTAACGATTCGGGCCGGAGAGATTGTATATGATCTCAATGGGGTTGCATTAAAATAATGAATATGAAATATTTGCTGATATTATTCGTTTGTTTGCAGCAATGGTCGCATGCACAAGCAGTTGATCCGAATCAAAGATTGCTTGAATTGGGAATTCAACTGCCAGAGATGAAAGCTCCGATTGCGAATTATGCAAAGGCTGTTCAGGCAGGGAATTTATTGTATTTATCAGGGCATATTCCTGATGAGGTAGCCGGGGAAAAAACAAGAGGAAAGCTCGGAGTTCAATTGAATGTGGATGAGGGAAGAGAAGCAGCGCGCCTGACTGCCATCAGTTTGCTCTCCACCTTGCAGTACTATGCCAAGAATTTGAAAAATGTAAAGCGCATTGTAAAGGTTACTGGCATGGTCAATGCAGACCCAGCATTTACCCAACATCCTGCTGTCATCAACGGATGTTCTGATTTATTGGTTGCAGTTTTTGGGGAAGCTGGAAAACACGCAAGGTCTTCCATTGGCATGTCATCTCTTCCATTGGATGCTGCGGTTGAGATTGAAATGATTGTAGAATTAAAATGATAATTTTCTATATGGTTTCATTGGCGAAAGGGTTGTCACTGTTTGCAATTTTATTATTGATGCTGATTGGTCTCTCTTATGCTCAGCAAAAGAAATCTCCGCTTCATAAAATTATGGAGACTGTTTTTGATGAAACCGATCCGTTCAATGGAGTTGTATTGATTGCTAAAAATGGCAGGGTGCATCTTGCAGAGGCTTTTGGAACAAGAGATTATGAAACGGGAGTAGGGTTGAAATCTTCTGATATATTTGAACTTGCTTCTGTCTCCAAGCAATTCACAGCAATGGTCATCATGCAATTACAGTCCCAAGGGAAATTAGATTATGATGATGCAGTTGAGAAGTATCTATCCATTCCTTATAAAAATATTACCATCAGGCACCTGCTCAATCACACAAGTGGGTTACCAGATTATCAAGCCATCATGGATGCACACTGGGATAAAGCGCGCATTGCCAACAACAGTGATATTCTTCAATATTTAAATAAATATGCACCACCTGTTTTATTTTCACCTGGAGACAAATACGATTACAGCAATACAGGATATGTGCTATTGGCCAGTATTGCAGAGAAAGCCGGTAATGGGGATTTTACTGAAATGTTGCGTGAGTGGATCTTCAAAAAATTCAAGATGGCGGATGCTGACTTGAGAACACCAACTGAAAAAAAGCAACTGAAAAACCTTGCATACGGTCATATCAAGCAAACTGAATCTGGAAATTATATAAAGGCTGACTCATTCCCTTCCTCCAATTATACCATTTGGTTGGGACATCGTGAAGGTCCGGGAAGGATCAGTTCAACTGCCTATGATTTATTGAAGTGGGACAGGGTGTTGTATGACCCAAGATTTTTGAGTCCTGAAATGAAAAAAGAGGCATTCAAACCAGCACAATTGAATGATCAAACTTTGTCACAATATGGATTTGGGTGGGAGCTGGGGACGGATGAAGTGTTGGGCAAATATGTGCAGCACAGTGGCGATAACCCCGGCTACAAAACTGAAATTGTCCGCTACATCGATGCCGATAAAACAATCATACTGCTGTGCAACAATGCACATGATCGTTTTGAAAATTTTTTAGATGCCTTGAAAAAATATGTAATTGGGCTTTAAGCGTTGAAGATTGTGTTGGTCAAATGTTTGAATGCTTCCATCGCTCCCATGTATTCACAAGTTCTGGCTCCAGCCTTGTTGGCATTTGAAACAATGCGTTTCCAATCATCTATTGTAAGCGAACCGATATCTTTGGAGCTGTGATGGCTCAATTGAAATAAAACTGCTCCTACAAATGCATCTCCTGCCCCGGTCGTATCGACTGCTTCTACCTTGATACCCGGGACAATGCAATTCTTTTCTTTGGTACTTAGAAAAGCTCCTTCTTTGCCAATCGTGATGGCAAATACAGCATTGCTCATTGCTCTCATTGCGGCAGCTGCTTCATTCAAATTGTTTTTTCCTGTGATCAAAAAAGCTTCCTGATCACTGACCTTGAAAAAATGAGATTGTTGAATGAAGTTGATTGAACGCTGAATAAATGTTTCTTTGTTGTTTCCAAAAAGCAATTCTCTGTAATTGGGATCAAAGCTTATGAAATGATTTTGTTTAATTGCCTCTCTCAATACGTATTCATAAGTGGATTGCAATGCACCTGGAAGAAATGCAGTTGCTGAACCAAAATGACTGATTGAAAAAGTTGATAAATCAATTAGAGCCATGTCCTCTTTTGTCAGCATCCGATCTGCACCGCGATTGAAATAGAAGTCTCTTTCACCATTTTCCATCAGAGATACAAAAGCGATGGTGGTAAAATTGTCTGGATCAACTGCTATTGCATTCGTTGAGACACCAAATTTTTTTAATACCTCGATCAAGTGATGGCCAAATGGATCATCTCCTACTTTGGCAGCAATTTCAACCTTACCTCCCAGTGCTGCAATTGCAGCTGCTACATTCGTGGGTGCTCCACCAGCTTTTTTCAAAAATTGTTCACCTTCAGACAAAGAACTGTTTTTATCTGTACAGATCATGTCGATCAGTGCCTCACCAATACAAAGTATTTTATTCATTTGATTACAATCTCTTTAAAAATCATGGCTATTTATAGAGTTGATTGAATACCAGTTTAAATGTTCCATGCGTTTGTGCCCTGAAAGTAATTTCAGGTCCATAAGCAATCAATTTGCCTTTACCCACTTGGGCATCAAATGCAGCAATGCCATTTTTTAAATAGGACTGTCCCCATGCCCAACCACTTCTCAACGTTTTATCAGAGGCAAACCATGCAATGGGTTTGATCATTCCTTTGGTTTGGGCTTCAGGGGATATGTTAAATACGGGACTGTCATCAAAATATACATCTGCTGTTTTTTTCATGCCCCAGGTATTGGATTGCGTTTCATCCAATGTGACCTGCATGACAGATCCAGGAATATAAAATTTCTCGTTGGGCAGATTGCGTTGATTCCCACTCACGGTTTCCACCAATGCATTGGTCACAGGGAGTTTCAAATGATAGGCAAGATTGGTGGAATTGCCAATCGTTAAAACTGTTCCCCCGTCTTCCATGAATTTTTTCAAAGCAGGGATGGATGATTCAGTACTTAGATAGCCTATTGTTTTTTTGAACTCTTCAGGGGTATCCTCAGATTTTGGTCCGATGGGTTTTCTTGCATGGGGGTTCAATGATGGCATGGCACCTTCCACAAAAAGAATGATGTCGTATTTGCTTTTCAAATCACCTTTGTCGATTTCCTGCGCATAGATAACATTGTAGTCAAATTTGAATTGTTCAAATATCCATCTCATCCATCCGGATGGCATAGATCCCCCGTAGGTGTCCCACAAGGCAATGCGCGCAGGTTGTATAGCCACAAGATCTGCAGGTTTTTTATCAATGGATTGAATATCTGCGCCGATGTCAACTGCTTGTCCTTTTACAATCAACGCAGCTGCAGATGAGGACGGAACATAAAATGAACCTTTTGCAAACCCATTCAATGCTTCAGAAATTCTGAAAACTTTAATACCCTTTTTCATCAAAGTGTTTACCAAAGCAAAAGCATGATTGTTTGCACGATTGATCAGGTATCCGCCTTTTTCATTGTTTATACTGAGTTTTCCCTTCAAAGGCTGCAATTCACCAATATTGATTTTTTTAAACGGGCCACTGATGCTCTCAGTTATTCTGTCAAATTCAACACCCATTTGAAATGCAAGTGTCCATCCAGCCGCATCGTAAGGTGGAACAGGCGGACCTCCAGGGTATTGAAAATCATTTGGATGATCTTGTGGTTCAAACATGTCAAGTACATGTGGTCGAAATGCTTGATTGCATTGTACGATGTACGAACCTGCTGGATAGGTCTTGCCATTGAAACTGAAGTCTGATGTTGACTCATGTATTTCTATACCGGTTCTGATCAATGCATTTATGAATCTGGTAGCTGTTGAAAAATCTGATTGATTGGATGGGAGAATGTATGCACGTGCATCCTTGTGAGACGGATTTTTGAAAACAGTGTCAAAATATTTTTTGGAGATGTTCGCAATATTTCTTCCCCAGCTTTCTGGTGTTGTATTTTCTTCTCTGGGTCTTTGCGGCTGATCTTTTTGAAAATATTCCTGGATCAAAGAAGTTTTACTTGGGGAAAGCGACCAGTTGTCTTTGCTTCCTCTTTCTATTGAGTTTTTACCCATCCTGTAAATATTATACAGCAATTCATCCCTGTGTCTTGCGGCATACATCAATACAGCATAATTCAGGGAGACAGAATAATCAATTGAATTTTTGAAAAACCATTTTCGGGGAGTAATCGGATAAGGGTTTGCACTGCTGGGGATCAAGCGATTGGGTACTACCGGAATTTCAGAAGGAGTTGGACTGCCGATGATTTCTGTAAGCAATCCTATCATGTTGTGAAAATAAGTAGTCGTTCTAAGTCCACCATTGTACCAAGTAGAGTATGGCGATCCTGCTCTTTGCGTATAACCGGGTTTATTTTCTTGGATAAGGCGGTTGATCATGGCTGCACCTACTGCATCCAGACTTGTCATGACCAGTGGATCAAATACATAGTTGAAAGGATCGCGAAAAGGAGGGCCAGCTACTACTGTACCCTGTGGTCCTGTTTGGTGATGGTTGTACATGATTTGAGGAATCCATTCCACATACAATTGTCTACCCATGTTTTGGGTTTCCTTCAGGTTCATCATGTAGAAGTCACGGTTGTTGTCGTGTCCTGCATATTTTTCATAGAGCCTTGGTAAAAAAGAAGTTGTTCTTTTGGTTGAGTCGCTGTTGCGCATGTACCAATTGGAAACCAATTCTTGTCCGTCCGGA
>SXYR01000095.1 GCA_005788265.1 Bacteroidota bacterium
CCCTGCCTAATAATTTCCGGCTGTTCCCCCGTCATATCAACAATCGTCGAATACTTCATCCCTCCGATGCCTCCATCAACAACCATATCAACCAATTTAGCGAATCGATCATGAATGATCTCGGGATCTGTATATTCCTCCACCATTTCACCAGGAAGGGACGAACTTAAAATGGGATGTCCCAATGCAGCAGCAATGGCATGTGTGATCTTGTGATCAGGCACACGGAGTCCGATGGTGTTCTTTTTGCTTTTTAAAATTTTGGGAACTTCCTTGCTTGCAGGAAGAATGAAAGTAAACGGACCTGGAATGTATTGCTTGATGAAACGATATTGAGGAGTCGTAATGGCGCTTGTATATTTACTCAGGTCCGACAAATCACTGCAAACAAATGAAAGATTTGCTTTCTCAGGATCAATGCCTTTGATTCTGCAAATTCTCTCTACCGCTTTCGGCTGAAAAATATCACATCCCAATCCGTATACTGTATCAGTTGGATAAATAACTACGCCGCCATCTCTCAGACAGTTTGCAATTTGTTGGATGATTCTTTCTTGGGGATTATCTGGGTGAATACGGACAAGCATAAATTATGCAATCGTCCAGGTCTCATTGCCCCTGATCAATTTATTCAAATCTCCTTTCCCTTTCTTGCTGATCACCTCATCTACCTGTGCCTGCAACATATCTTCGTAGCAAGGACGATCGGTTTGATAGAATACCCCGAATGGTCTGGGTAAATGTCCGTCTATGCGAGGATCATCGAACATTCTCACGAGTATCTGTGCTTTGTAAAAATCATGTTCATCATGGATCCAGCAATCATCGGCACTTGCACCATTGCTGAGATCAACAACTACTGGTTTGAAACCATCCAGCTTAATTCCTTTTTCTTTGTTGGCACCAAATACCAACGGCTTGCCCTGCTCAAGGAAAATAGTTTCGATGGGCTTGGTTGCTTTTTCAGTAAATATTTCGAATGCACCATCGTTGAAGATGTTGCAGTTCTGATAGATTTCCAAAAATGAAGTCCCTTTGTGTGCATTGCTTCTCAACAAAATTTCCTGCAAATGCTTTGGATCGCGGTCCATGCTGCGTGCAATGAATGTGCCATCAGCACCCATGGCGAGTGCCAGGGGATTGAAGGGATGATCCAAACTTCCATAGGGGGTTGATTTGGTTACTTTATTTTCTTCAGATGTTGGTGAATATTGCCCTTTCGTCAATCCATATATCTGGTTGTTGAACACCATGAAATTGACATTGAAATTTCTTCTCAATAAATGTATCGTATGATTTCCTCCGATGCTCATCGAATCTCCATCACCGCTTACAATCCAAACACTTAAATCTGGACGTGCTGCTTTGAGTCCGCTTGCAATTGCAGTTGCTCTTCCGTGTATCGAATGCATGCCGAAGGTCTCCATATAATAAGGGAACCTGCTCGAACAACCTATCCCTGAAATGATGGCAATATTTTCTCTGGGGATGCCCAGCGTGGGCATGATTTTTTGCACCTGAGCGAGGATAGAGTAATCTCCGCAACCAGGGCACCAGCGTACTTCCTGATCAGATTGAAAATCTTTTGTAGTAAGATTTTGAACAACGGTTTGGACTGATTCACTCATAACATAAAATTGACTTCTATAAAGTTAATCATTTTTAGGAGGCCCATAAAAAAAGAGAACCCGAGGGTTCTCTTTTGTAATTCGGTAGGATGCAAAGATTACCAACGGTTTCCACCGCCGCCACCGCCGAAGTTGCGACGACCACCGCCACCGCCACCACCATTGTTGGGGCGTTGCTCACGAGGCTTCGCCTCGCTAACTTTGATCGCACGTCCTTCTACAGTTGCACCATCCAATTCTTGGAGAGCTTTTTGAGCAGCTGCATCGTCAGACATTTCAACAAAACCGAAACCACGGCTACGGCCAGTGAATTTGTCTGTGATAACTTTTGCTGAAGTTACTTCTCCATACTCAGCAAAAAATTCTTTCAAGTCTTCATCCTGTACGTTGAAGCTCAAATTTGAAACGTAAATGTTCATTACAAATAAAATTGATTAAAAAAACTGAGAGAAACACAGGGGGTAAAGAAGACTTACTATTAGCAGATATTCGTGCTTAGCAGGAAATACTTTCACTTACTTATAACTGTACTTAACTCAAATAACGGGGTAAAGATAGAAGTTATAAACCAAACCAAACAATAAATTATTTTGAAAACTATGTTAACATACTAGTATTCAACGCTTCAGCTTCAACTTTTGCCCTCTTTTCCTCCTGCAAACTTCTGTAAGAAATCAAGGTGCTGATCAGAAAAAACACCGCGCCTGCAATAAATGGAGCTCCGGGAAAATACCATGTATAACCATCCCGACTGAAATAAGAAAATAAGTTAGACATGATCAGCGGACCCACAACAGAAGATGCGCTCATCAAACTGGTCAACGCCCCCTGCAGTTCGCCCTGCTCATTCGAAGGCACGTGTTGTGAAATGATTCCCTGCAAAGCAGGACCGGCAATCCCACCCAAACAGTAAACAAATGAAAAAGCAAACATCATCCATGTAGATGATGCAAACGCAAACAAAAGCATTCCAATTGTATAGAGCAACAATCCAACAAACAATGCCCTTGCCTGGCCTAATTTAGGAATGGCAATCCTGATCAATCCTCCTTGCACAATTGCGATCACCATGCCAACAAATGCAAGAGAATATCCAACCATGCCGGAACTCCAGTTGAATTTTTTAATAGTATAATAACTCCAAGTACTTTGAACTGCGTGTGCACCTATATAAATGAATGCGAGTGAAACGATCAAGCCGGTAAGTGCGGGATATTTTTTCAGGTGCAACAAAGAACCAGCGGGATTCGCACGTTTCCATTCAAAATTTCTTCTTTTTTCTTTCGGTAAAGATTCTGGAAGAATGAGTAACCCATACAACCAGTTGACAAGTGTAAGTCCCGCAGCAAATAAAAATGGAATGCGTTCACCATATTGACCGAGTACTCCCCCCAACAAAGGACCAACGATGAAACCCAGTCCGAATGCAGCTCCCAGCAATCCGAAATTCTGTGCACGCTTTTCTGGAGCAGTGATATCAGCAATGTATGCAGAAGCAGTTGTGATGCTTGCACCTGTAATACCCGATATGATCCTGGCAATGAACAACCAAATGATATTGGGAGCCCAAGCAAGCAATAAATAATCTATCCCAAAACCAAAGAGCGATATGAGAATGATGGTTCTTCTGCCGTAGCGATCACTCAGGTTGCCCAAAACTGGTGCAAATAAAAATTGCATGATCGCATATGAGAACATGAGAAAACCACCATATCTGGAAGCAACGCTCATATCTCCCCCAGTTAATTTTTGAATAAGGGAAGGAATGACAGGAATGATAATCCCGAATCCGATCACGTCAATCAATACTGTAACAAAAATGAATCCTAAGGCAGCTGAACGATTTTTATTGAACATAGGTTTTCTTAATGCTGGATGGAGTCATATACAACTACCTTTCGCCAGAGGTGTTTGCATTCTTCTATAAACTGAAGATGCATGGGGTGTATTTGATATACATCTTGATCCTCTGCGGTTTCAAAAACATTCAACCATGAAACAGCATAGGTAGTATCAATGACATCGCGGTTGGTGTCGGCCGGTAAGCCAATATGAAAAAATTTAATTTGGGGAACTGCACTCAATTTTTCGAGTCCTTTGATCAATGCTGCAAGATCTTCTTTGCTACCCGGATTTTTCAACCAAAAATAAACGTGGTGTATAAAGTTGTTTTTTAATTCCATTCGGATCGTTTGAGACGTGAAAGTAAACAAATTGCGCGGTATACTATTTGGATTATCGTATAAATACGAAAGCCGAAAAGCGTATTCACTCTTTTTATTGTGATTATACGTATGCACAAAATATTCCAAAAATGAATGGCGTTGTAGTTCAAAAGAATTCTATGCCCCGTTTATTGCTCACATACATTTACCAGATGGCAAGTGAAATCAGCAGAAGGATGATGACACCAACTGAGCTCGTTTACAAAGGGGGTGAAAAAGAACCTTTTTATAAAACATTGGAAGAAGCCGGGCATTCACAATGGGATGGTTTCTCTTTGAAGAGCACCCCAGACATCAGAAAAAAAGGAGTAACTGATATCAGTAAATATTATACCTGAGCCAATTTTGCAGCTATTCTTCTGCGTGCATCTTTGGTATTGAACGGAGCAACTTTGGTGAATCGCTTCAACCCCAACAACATCATGCGTTGTTCGTCGCCACTTGCAAATCCATTGATGGCATCCTTTCCATTTTTGTTGATGCGATCTGCTGCATCATATAAATAGATTTTCGCCATATCAATTTCAATACTGCAATTTGCCTCTCCTTTCTGTTCGACCATTTTGATTGCTCTGAGCAATCCGCTTTCTGCATGAAATACATCAATTGCCATATCTGCAATGTGCATGATGATTTCTTGTTCAGATTCCAATTGCATCATGAGTTTCTGTGCAGCAGCACCTGCGACCATGAAAATAGATTTCTTCATTTGTGCGATGGCCTTCAGTTCTTCAGCAAATGGGATATCATCGGTTGAACCGAAATCAGGAATGCTCATCAATTCTTTTTGAACTGCCATGGCGGGACCCATAAAATCCAGTCGACCTTTCATGGCACGTTTCAATACCATGTCAACAATCAGGAGGCGATTGATCTCATTGGTTCCTTCAAATATTCTATTGATGCGGCTGTCACGATAAGCCCTTGATACATTGTATTCATCGCTGAAACCGTTTCCGCCATGAATCTGTACAGCCTCGTCCACTGCAAAATCCAATAATTCGGAACCAGATACTTTTAGAATTGCACATTCAATGGCATACTCTTCAGCAGCCCCTAACAAAGCCTCATTGAATGGTTTGCCGGCAGCCAGTAATTCTTTTTCTTTTTCTTCGATCCACATCGATGCACGGTACAGGGCAGCTTCCACTGCCCATATGCGAGTGGCCATCTCAGCCAATTTGTGCTGCATGGCACCAAATTCAAAAATTGGTTTTTTGAATTGCTCTCTTGTTTTCGCGTATTTCAATGCAGCTTCCAATGCCATCTTTGCACCTCCCATGGTGGAAGCGCAGAGTTTCAAGCGACCGAGATTGAGGATGTTGAAGGCGATCACATGTCCTTTGCCGATTTCGCCCAATACATTTTCTACCGGCACTTTGCAATCTTGAAAATAGAGTTGTACAGTGGAAGAACCCTTGATCCCCATTTTATGTTCTTCCTGCCCAAGACTAAATCCTTCCATTCCGCGTTCAAGAATAAATCCTGTGAATTGCGTGCCATCAATCTTTGCGAATACAGTATATACGTCTGCAAATCCGCCGTTTGTTATCCAGCATTTTTGTCCATTCAAAATATAATGCTTACCATCTTCGCTCAGCTTTGCTGTTGTCTTTGCGCCCAATGCGTCACTGCCGCTATTGGGCTCCGTCAATCCATAAGAACCTTTCAACCTGCCCGTTGCAAGTCCGGGTATGTATTTTGCTTTTTGTGCTTCTGTACCAAAATAAAGTATAGGTAGCGTTCCGATGCATGTATGTGCGCCGAAAGCAACCGAGAAAGAATGCCCAGCACCCAATGCCTCTGCAACAATGATAGAGGAAGTAAATTCTTTCCCCAATCCCTCATATTGTTCAGGAATGGAAACGCCCATCAGTCCAAGTTCTCCCGTCTTCTCCATCAGTGAGGGCATGAGTCCTGGCTCCAATTTATCAATCCGATCCAACAACGGCATTACTTCAGTGTCGATGAATTGGTGACACATGTCAAACATCATTTTTTGTTCTTCGTTGAAATCCTCCGGAGTGAATGTATGAGATGTCGTAGCAGCATCGATCATCCATCCAGCACCTTTCATGACTTGTTTGGTTGTAGTTTCCATAATGAACTATTTATACTATTATTTAAGATTGTCGTATACTTTTTGCAATACAACTTTTGCACGATCCACATCAGATACTACGACCCCCTCCAATGCCTCATTCAAAGTATTGGATGCAACTTCCATGGTATGGTCTTGCATGTTTCTTGCAGCATCGGTCAATACAATTAAATTCTGTCTTCGATCTGTTGGTGATGCAACACGTTTAACGAGTTTTATTTTTTCCAGGTTGTCGAGCAGTCGGGTGATGCTTGGTTTATCGCGGAATGTTGCATTGCAAAGTTCCTGCTGACTCACACCATCCTTTTTCCAAAGGTGGTAGAGCACACTCCATTGTTCGATCGTGATTTCAATTCCCTGTTGCTTGAAATTTTTCTGCAATCTCCTTGCAATGGCAGTCGAAGCCATTCCTGTAATAAAGCTGTAAAGCTCCCCCCATTTAAATTGGTTGTTTGGCATATAGTTGCATAACTAACTATATGAAGTTAAGAAATTTTTTTGCTGAAACAATCTTTTATTGTAGCTATGATAAAATTTAACTTACGCGTAAATAGTTGCTTTTGAAATGGTTGTGTGGTTGATCATATCGGTTGTATTGACAGTTTACTTGCTGGTGATCATGCGGGCCAACAGGTTGTTTATAGGGTTGAAGTTTTACCAACCTGTTCAATATATATACAGTCCGGTGAGCATTGTTGTACCGGCCAGGAATGAGGAAGAAAATATTGGGAGATGTTTGGATGGATTGTTGGCACAGGATTATCCTGCAGCATTGATGGAGATCATTGTGGTGGATGATCAGTCAGATGACAGGACTGCTGATATAGTAAAAAGCTATCAGGATGACAGGATCAGGTTGATCGGGATTTCAGCAGATGAAAAATTTGGCAAGAAATCGGCTGTAGCAAAAGGAATTTTTTCAGCGCAACATGAAATCATTGTAACAACAGATGCTGATTGCAGTTATGGAAAAACATGGTTGGCAACCTTGGTTACTTGCAAGGAGGAACGACATGCTGCAATGGTAGCTGCACCTGTTGCTTACAGGAAAGAAAAAAGTTTTTTGGAGGTCTTTCAATCACTTGACTTCACTACACTTCAAGGAATCACCGCAGTAGCAGTATCGAACAAATTGTTCAACATGTGCAATGGTGCGAATTTATTGTATACCAGATCAGCTTTTGAACAAGTGAATGGATTTAAAGGAATTGATCAGATTGCTTCGGGTGATGACATGTTGTTGATGGAAAAAATGGACCAGGCGTTTCCGGGTCAGGTTACTTATTGTTATGCGCATGCAGCCATCGTAGAAACAAATGCAGCCACCAACTGGAAAGCATTTTTTCAACAGCGTATTCGCTGGGCAAGCAAGGCGAAAAATTATTCAAGTGCTTTGATAAAAGCAACGCTCTCACTTGTTCTTATGGTGAACCTCATTCCAGTTGTATTT
The DNA here is from genome assembly GCA_005788265.1 of Bacteroidota bacterium. Classification (GTDB taxonomy): domain Bacteria; phylum Bacteroidota; class Bacteroidia; order Chitinophagales; family Chitinophagaceae; genus Pollutibacter. Next base: position 7,405 of record SXYR01000095.1, read on the forward strand.
TTGATTTGTGCTTTCTTCCATCCTAATTACCTGAAATATTATTTCATCTTTTTATTGATCAAGGCATTGGGAGAATTGCCTTTTATGTTGCACACATGCATATTCTTTGGAAAACAAAGACTGATTCGATGGTTCATCCCGTCACAAATCGCTCATACCGCATATACAGTTATAGCAGCTTTCTTTGGTATGGTTACCACCTATGAGTGGAAGGGGAGGAAGGTGAAGTAGACATCAACCCGCCACAGGAACATTTCGATTGAAACTTTCATCCAATGAAATGAATGTTTCGGTTCTTTCGATGCCCTTTATTTTTTGCAATTGATCGTGCAATACAAATCGAAGTTGATTAATGTCTTTTGAAACCACTTCAATGAACATGCTGTAATTACCGGTTGTATAATTCAAACGAATGATCTCTGGAATTTTTTTCAAGTCCTCTGCCACCTGATCATAAAGCGAACTCTTTTCAAGATAGATGCCAACAAAGGCCTTGATATCATAGCCCAACAGTTTTAAATCAACATTGAGTTTTGTACCTTTGACCACACCCAGTTCTTGTAATTTTTTGATGCGGACATGGATGGTACCTCCTGATACAAACAATTGTTTGCCGAGGTCAGCGTATGAAATACTTGCATCCTCCGTCATGATCTGGATGATCTGAAGATCCAGTTTGTCAAGATTTAATTTTGCTGCCATAATCAATATTGATTTTTCAGAGTTTTTAAATAAGAGTGCAATTTATTGAATATTTTCAATAATTAAAAAAATTTTATTGAAATTATATCAATAAAACTCTAATTAACTTAAATTTGCATCAGTTCTTTACAATTGTGGGGTGATGAAATTTTCGGCAGACATGCCCTCTTGTCTCGAGGGTGGGGATTACAGGATAAACGTAGTGTAGAGCCGTTTCGAGCAATCGGAGCGACCAGGGTCGACCACTGAACTTTGCGCTATAGCTAACTGCCCTTTGGAGGTTCGACTCCTCCCCCTACAGCCACTTCATTTATTTTAAGCCTGTGAGTTTTCTTGCAGGCTTTTTTGTTTCCTGCAATCTTCTCTAACATCATTACAGATTGTGTACTTTTATCATCAGTGAGATACATACCATATATATTATGTGTAGTTTGTCTGGTGACGATCATCGGTTCATGCGAAAAGACCGAACCAACGGGTGTGACCGAGAAACCTTCTTTTGAAATCATACAGGAAAAAATTCTGAATACGTCTTGTGCAATTTCTGGATGTCATGCATCCTCCTCAGACCCAAGTTTTGCACAACACGGATTGGTGCTAACGCCTGGTAAATCATATGCAAATCTGGTAGGCATCACACCCAAAAACAGTGCAGCTGCTTCCATGGGAATGAAGCTGGTGAAACCAAATGATTTGGCCAACAGCTTTCTTGCACACAAGATTGCCTGTGAAGCAGGACATCATGCTACCAATGTGAATTTTGGTTCCAACATGCCATTGGGTGGAAATTTTCTGACCAAGGGTCAAGTTGCTTTCATCAATGAATGGATTTCCAAAGGAGCAAGTGCTACCGACGCTTCCATCAATGAATCCTTGTTAAAAGATACAAGTGTATGTCAGCCTTCCATCACTCCACTGGCTCCCCCACCAAGCGGAAGCGGATTCCAATTGAAAATTGATCCGTTTGACATTACACCGAATTTTGAAAGAGAGATTTTCGTTCGAAAAAATACTCCCAATACAGAAGCAGTTTATGTGAACCGCATACAACTGCGCGGCATGTCGAACAGTCATCACTTGGTTGTGTACTCATTTAGAAATCCCGCCTTGCTCCCTCCAGAAAACAACATAAGAGATCTGAGAAATACAAATGGCACGGTGAATCTGGAAAATTTGCAAAACCATGTATTCATGGGTGGAGGTACCGATGTGAATGCTGATTTTACATTGCCGCCCGGTGTGGCACTTCAGGTAAGTCCGAAAATGCCATTGGACTTGAATGCCCATTATTTCAATAAAACATCTTACACGCTCAAAGGAGAAAACTATATCAATTTTTATACGATACCGGTAAGCAGTGTTCAGAACATTGCAAAGACGCTGGATTTGAACAACCTGGACATCACCTTGCAGCCTGGGGAAAGAAAAACATTTGTAAAAAATTTCACCTTCAGTGAAACAACGCGTGTAGTGTTACTGACTTCACATTATCACAAGCTCGGTGAAAAGTTTGTCATCAAAATTTTTGGCGGCAACAGAAATGGTGAAATCGTTTACACCAGTACCGACTGGGAACATCCCGCCACCGTATCATTTACTACCCCCATCACCTTGAAACCCGGAGAAGGGCTGACTTCAGAAGTTACCTACAACAATACCACCAAAAAGACCGTTTCGTTCGGACTCACCAGCGAAGATGAGATGAATATTATTTTTGGGTATTATTATTGA
>SXYR01000096.1 GCA_005788265.1 Bacteroidota bacterium
AAAGAGATCTGCTTCGGTGGATGTGCCTGACTTCACAAGAGGTGCGTGGCAATCAAATAAACCACATGACCTGACTTTGAATGGAGGAGGAAATACAGGAGTAAGATCTGTATCTAAATAAGTGAATAAAAAAATCCAGGTTGATGACCTGGATTTTTTTATCTCTTTGTTATTGGTTGACAATGACAGTTGGCAACTCTCTCTCCCTCACTAATTTATTAAAAGCTTTGAGCCCGCTTTCTAGCAAACCCTTGAGGGTTGATATTTCAGCATCAACCTGAACAGCAAGTTCAGCGTATACATCTTTGGCTTGTTTACTTGGCGCCATGTTGCCACTGCTGGCCATATCAGAAACACCTCCAAGTTTGTCATCCAAACGAATAGGATAATTCAATACATCTTGTCCGCTCTTGGCCTTGGTCTGATGCAATTTCTCTTCAATGGATGTGAGGGCTTTGCTCAAGCTGTCAGACAACTGCTTGATTTCCTTGGGGCAATCCTTTCCTTGCTTGGCAACAAAATCCTTCATTTGGGTCCTGGCACTTCTGATTTGCTTGATGGCTTTCATGGTTTCATTGAACTTTCCCTGGACCTGCAGAAGAAAATCCAATTGCGCTTCATAATCTGCTTGAGAGCAATGGTAATTGGGATCGGCCAATAAAGTAAAGGGCACTTCAACCGAATCTTTATCAACACGAACCACAGCAATATAATTGCCTGGAATGGCAGTGATGCTTCCAGGAACACCGTTCCATAAAATCAAATCATCAAGTCGCTCTGCGGAGGGATATTGCATGTCCCAAACAAATTGATTGCTGCCATTGGTCAATTTCAAGGACTTTGTTTTGTCATCTGTTGAAACCCTGCTGATCAGTTTTTTGTTTTTGTCATATACTGCAACAGATCCATTGCTGGAGTCGGTCACAGCACCAGCATAGAAATTGATCACAGTACCTTTGGGTGGATTCAATGCAGCATTGGCCGGAGTGCCAGGCATCATTCCCCACCTGCTCATCACTGGAGGGATGCGATAAGAAGGATTTGCATTATAAGGGTGAAGCTTTTTTGCTTTTATGGATGGATCCAGCTGTTGCACAACAGAGAGATCATCCAGTATCCAAAGCGCGCGGCCCTGTGTGGCTATAACAAGATCATTGTTTTTGATTGTCAAATCAGTAATAGGAACAACCGGCAAGTTCAATTGAAATGAATTCCATGATGTACCATCATTGTAACTGACGTACATGCCATATTCAGTTCCGGCATACAAGAGTCCAGGACGTTTTTGATCTGCCCGCATGACTCTTGTAAAGTGCATTGGATCGATACCGTTTGTAATAAGTTTCCATGTTTGTCCATAATCTTCTGTCTTATATATGTAGGGTGTGAAATCATCCAGCTTATATCTTGTACCAGTAATATATGCCGCTCCCCTCTTAAAGGGATCTACATCAATTGCATTCCACATCATCCATTTTGGAGCATCTTTAGGAGTTGCATTGGTCCAGTTGACACCACCATCACGGCTGATGTGTAACAAGCCATCATCACTTCCAGCCCACAAAAGATCTTTTTCCAAGCTGCTCTCTATTGCTGTGAAGATGGTACAATAATATTCAACCGAAGTGTTATCCTTTGTAATGGGACCTCCACTTGATGCTTGTTTTGCTTTATCATTGGTTGTCAGATCTGGTGAGATTTGCTTCCAACTAGCACCTTCATTTTCTGTCACAAACAAAGCGTTGCCTGCTGCGTATAATTTCTTTGGATTGTGTGGAGAGAAGAAAATGGGAAAATTCCACTGGAATCTGAATTTGAGTACATCTGCTCCGGCGCCCATTGGATTATCTGGCCAAACAGACACCGCTCGGTTTTCACCGGTGCGGTGATCCAATCGTGAAAGATATCCGCCGTAATTTCCACCGTATACAATATCTGAGTTGGCAGGATCTGCCACAACATATCCGCTTTCAGAACCTGCGGTAATATCCCAGTCTTGCTCAGTGATATATGATCCATATGTAGCAGATTTGATACGCAATGTTGAATTGTCTTGCTGTGCAGCCAATACACGATAAGGAAATGAATTGTCTGTACTCACTCTGTACAATTGTGAAGTAGGCTGATTCATGTATGTGCTCCAGCTATTGGCTTCATCAAAACTTATTTGAGCTCCGCCATCATCTGCGACAATCATGCGCTTTCCATCAACTGGATCGATCCAAAGATCATGGTGATCACCATGAGGAGTTCTGAGTGACTGAAAAGTTTTACCACCATCACGGCTTTTCATAAAATTTACGTTTGGGCAATACACCAGGTTTTCATTTTTAGGATCTACAAATACCCTCGTATAGTACCAAGCACGTTGACGAATATTATTATCGCTGCTCTGTAAATTCCATGATTTTCCTCCATCATCACTCATATACAATCCGCCTTTTTCATTTTCAATGATGGCATAAATTTTATCGGTATTGGATGGGGCTACTGCAACACCTACAATACCCCAAATACCCTTTGGCAATCCTTTTGCAGCTGAGATATTGGTCCAGGTTTCGCCAGCATCAGTACTTTTCCAAAGTCCGCTTCCTTCTCCTCCACTTTCCAAACTAAAAGGTGTTCTAATCAATCGCCATGTGCCAGCATATAAAACTGAGGGGTTACCAGGTTCCATCACAAGATCACTGCATCCTGTTTGCTCATTTACAAACAAAACTTTTTTCCATGACTTGCCGCCATCGGTAGACTTGAAGACTCCTCTTTCGTTGTTTGGACCGAATAAATGTCCCATGACACCAACCCATAAAGTATTGGCATCATCCGGATGAACGATGATATTGGTGATATGTCTTCCATCTTTCAATCCAATATTTTTCCATGTCTTTCCTGCATCATCTGACTTCCACATTCCGCCCAATCCCTCAGCCACATTGCCCCGCATGGTATTTTCTCCTTCGCCAACATAAATGACATTCTCATTGGAGGGAGCAACCTCAACAGATCCAATGGTTCCTCCAAAATACTTATCTGTAATATTTTTCCAATTGCTTCCGCCATCAGTTGTTTTCCAAACACCGCCGCCGGTTGCACCGAAATAAAAAGTGTTTTTAGACTTGTAACTTCCAGCAACAGCACCACTCCTGCCGCCGCGAAATGGACCCAATAAACGATACTTAACATTTCCAAGCAAACTCGCATCGTAGCTTGATGGTTTGGGTGAATTGACGACTGTGTTTTTGGTTTTCTGTGCAAAGGAAGCTGCAAGCAGAAAAAGAGATACCAACAGCAAATGAATTTGTTTCATATGTTCAATTTTGAGGACGATAAATATACGGCAATAATTGGATCAATTGCGAACTGGCTTTCCACCCTTGAGAACACTTTGAATGCGCTCGAGTGTCTTCTTTTCACCGCATAGACTTAAGAATACTTCTCTTTCCAGATCCAATAAATATTGTTCGGATACAAATGCAGGCTCACTCAAATCTCCGCCACACATAATATAGGCAAGCTTTTTGGCAACCAATGCATCGTGAGCGGTTGCATATCCGCCCTGTTCCATTGCATGAACCCCAGCCATCAATGCCCCCAGTGCGGTTCTACCCAATACCTTGACATCCGTTCTTTGCTGAGGCATTACATAACCGCTGTCATTCAATTCAATAACTGATTTTTTGGCTTCACTGATTCTTCTATCTATGTTCATGATAACTTCATCCTGCCCCTTACGCATAATACCCAATTGGTAAGACTCTTTAGCTGATGTAGCAACTTTTGCTGTTGCAATGGTGATGAATCTGTTCTTTAACGTGATGGTCTCGGGTTCGTCGGCATGCATTTCATCTGCTGCCCTTAGTGCAAATTCTTTCGAACCTCCTCCACCCGGAATCAACCCAACACCCAGTTCAACCAATCCAATATAGGTTTCGGCTGCTGCGCAAATTTTGTCAGCATGTAAACTCAATTCACATGAACCGCCAAGTGACAAACCATGGGGTGCAACAACAACAGGAACGCTCGAATACCTTGCACGCATAGTAGTGTTTTGGAACATTCTGATGGCCATATCCAATTCATCATATTCCTGTTCGATGGCCAACATAAATATCATTCCAACATTGGCACCTGCAGAAAAATTAATACCGCTGTTGGCAATTACGAGTCCCTTGTATTTATCTTCTGCAATGGAAACACTCCTTTGAATTCCCTCCAGCACCTCACCGCCAATGCTACCCATTTTCGTATACCACTCCAGTCCAATCACATCATCACCCAGGTGGTAAGTCCTGCATGCACTGTTTTTCCAAATAGTTTGTCCCTCAAAATGCTTCATCACGATAAAGGCATTTTCCTGACCAGCGGCGTATACACTTTCCATTGATCCTTTAAGAGGAGAATAGGCATTGCGTTTCCCATCTTTGATTTGGTAAAATGTTTGTTGGCCTTTGGCTATCATATCATCTACCCAGGCAGCAACAGAGAAGCCAGCTTTTTTCATTTCTGTAACAGTCCTCTCAACTCCGAGCAAGTCCCATGTTTCAAATGCCCCTATCTCCCATCCAAAACCAGTCATCATTGCATCATCGATGCTGTAAACAGTATCTGATATTTCAGGTACACGGTGTGAGATATAAGAAAATAGTTTATAGTGGAATGTTCTATAGAAGTCTCCCACCTTATCTGGAGAGGAACAGAGCATTTTTAATCTCGCATAGAGATCATCAACTGGTTTTGCTGCATCCAAGATGGCAAATTTTGGTTTCTTTCTTGGAGCATATTCCATTGTTTTCAAATCCAGTGTGAGGATCTCTTTTTCACCTGCTGCATTCTTTGTCTTTTTAAAAAAACCTTGTCCGGTTTTATCACCCAACCACTTTCGATCATTGATGTCTTTCAGCCAAGCAGGAATCTTGAAAACTTCTCGTGCTTCATCATTGGGACAGTTTTCATACAGCCCATTTGCCACATGAACCATGGTGTCGATGCCCACCACATCAGCTGTTCTAAAAGTTGCTGATTTAGGACGTCCAATGATGGGTCCAGTCAATGCATCTACCTCGTCAATGGAGAGCCCCATTTTTTCCATCGTTTGCAAGAGCGACATGATGCCATAAATGCCGATTCGATTGGCAATGAATCCTGGTGTGTCTTTACAAAGCACCGTGGTTTTACCAAGAAACAAATCACCATATTCCATTAAAAAATCAATCACCCATTTATCTGTGAATGAGGTGGGAATGATTTCCAACAAACGGAGGTACCTGGGAGGATTAAAAAAATGTGCCCCGCAGAAATGTTTTTTAAAATCCTCTGACCTGCCCTCTGCCATTAAATGAATGGGGATGCCAGATGTGTTTGAAGTTATGATGGTACCGGGCCTTCTGAACTTTTCAACCCGATCATAGAGTTGTTTTTTGATATCCAGTCTTTCGACTATCACTTCCAAAATCCAATCACATTGATTGATGAGAGATAAATCATCATCAAAATTTCCAGTGGCAATCAACTTGGAAACATCTTTTGTAAATACCGGAGAAGGATTTGATTTGATTGCTGTTGCCAAAGCATCATTTACCAATTTGTTTTTGACCGACTTTTGGTCTTCCGCTTTTGAAGCGGGGGCTGGAATGTCCAAAAGCAATACTTGGATACCAATATTCGCAAAATGACAGGCGATACGCGATCCCATCACTCCACTACCCAAAACAGCTACTTTTTTTATGCTGGGTTTCATGTCTAGAAACTTTATAGTATTAGAAAATCATGCATGCAAATGCACGTATGACATGACTTAAAGTTACAGCATTTTGGAATGGATATTTTTGGAAAATGGTTGCTTATGAAACCTTCCATCCCCCTTTGGACAGGCTCCCTGCATCTGCGAAATACAACTTGCCAGAAAGATCTTCGGCCATCAGGATCATCCCATTGCTGTCTATACCACGCATTTTTCTTGGAGCCAGATTGGCAACAACGATCACCTGTTTTCCAACAACTTCCTCTGGAGAAAAATGCATGGCAATTCCAGAAAGGATGGTACGTTTTTCGAAACCCAGATCTACTTCTAATTGCAGCAATTTGTCGGCCTTGGGTACTTTTTGCGCAGAAAGAATTATGCCTGTTCGAAGATCAATTTTCCCAAAATCATCTATGGTGATTTCAGGCTTGAGTGGCAAAAAGGCATTTTCACTTGCTGATGCAGAAGATTCAGTTGTTGACATAGATGCTGATTTCAATTTATTAATTTGAGTAGTTACCTCTTCATCTTCAATTTTTCTGAACAACAATTGCGGCTCACGCAAACTGTAGCCAACACTTAACAACTTCAGTCCGCCTGCATTTGACCAATCAAGCATTTTTTCTACCACTTTCATCATCTTACACATTTGAACAGCAGTACTTGGGAGAAATGGATGGATCAAGATGGCAAGATTGGCAGTCAGCTGCAAACAATTATGAAGACAATTATCGATTGCCAGCTGCCCCAAAGGATTTTCCTTAACAGTTTTGGCCTTTATCCAGGGTTCTTTTTCCTGCATGTACTTATTTCCTTTGCGCGCAAGATCTATCACTTCAAACAATGCTTCACGGAATCGATAATGCTCGATTGAATCTTCCACTTTTTTCTTTGCGGCCTGTATGTCTTCGCGAAGCTGTCTATCGATTGCATCTTCAGCATCTGGATGATAAGCCGGAACCTTACCTGCGCATAACTTATGCATAAGCACAAAAGTCCTATTCACGAAATTTCCAAAAACAGCCACAAGCTCGCTGTTGACAGCATCCTGAAAGCCTTTCCATGTAAATTCACTGTCCTTTGTTTCCGGTGCAATTTGTGTTAAATAATAACGCAGCATATCAACGCATTGGTCCCCTCCATTGTCTTTTTTCACAAAATCATTGATATAATCTCTCATTTCAAGCTTCCAATTTCTGCTTGTACTCATTTTGTCGCCTTCCAAATTCAGAAACTCATTTGCAGGAACACTGGTTGGAAGAATATTACCATGAAGCTTGAGCATGACCGGAAAGATGATGCAATGAAAAACTATATTATCCTTACCGATAAAATGGACCAATTGGGTATCGGCATCATACCAGTAGGGCTTCCAGTCCTTGTTATGATCGATCGCCCATTGTTTGGTGGCAGAAATATAACCGATGGGTGCATCAAACCATACATAGAGCACTTTCCCTTCTGCATCTTTGAGTGGAACTTTGATACCCCAATCCAAATCACGTGTTACTGCCCTCGATTGGAGCCCGCCGTCAATCCAACTTTTGCATTGCCCTACCACAGAGGCACGCCAGTCATCTTTATGCTGTTGCAAGATCCATTCACGTAAAAAATTTTCATGTGCTGCAAGAGGAAGATACCAATGAGTTGTTTTCTTTTTGACTGGTTTATTTCCGCTGATGGTGCTGACCGGATTGATCAGTTCATCAGGACTCAAAGCAGAGCCACATGTTTCACATTGATCACCATAAGCACGATCGCTTTTGCACTTAGGACAGGTGCCTTTTATAAACCGATCAGCTAAAAAAGTATTGGAAGCTTCGTCATAGAATTGCTCGGTTTCTTTGGTCTCCAATTCATTTCTATCAAGCAAAAAAGAGAAAAACTCCCTTGCTGTTTCGTGATGCAATTTGGAAGAGGTACGGTCGTATACATCAAAACTGATGTGAAGATCAGAAAAATCTTCTTTCATCGCCTGGTGATACTTATCGATGATCTCTTGAGCAGTTGTATGCTCCTTCATCGCTTGGATGGGAATGGCAGTTCCGTGTTCATCACTTCCACAAACAAAGACTACATCGCGTTGTTGAGAACGCAAATACCTTACATAAATATCGGCAGGAATGTATGCGCCTGCAAGATGGCCAATATGTTTTAATCCATTGGCATAAGGAAGTGCGGAAGTTATCAAATATCTCTTAGGCTGCATGTAATAGATTCACTGTGACTGCAAAAATAATCAAATGCGGTGAAAGGGTCTGCTTGATTTTAGAGAATTGACATTACTTTTATAGCATGAAAGTTCCACCATTCTTAAAAACCGGTGATACCATTGGCATTGTTTGTCCTGCTGCTTATATGCCGAAAGACAAAATAGCTGCATGCGTGTCCACACTCAAAAAATGGGGGTATAAAGTCAAGGTCGGTAAAACAGTTGGCGGAAAATCAGCCAATTATTTTTCAGGAACCGACAAGGAACGATTGAATGATCTGCAATCGATGCTCGATGATAAAAATATCAAAGCCATCATTTTTGGACGAGGAGGATATGGCACGAGCAGGATATTGGATCAAATCAATTTCAAATCCTTTATCTCAAAACCCAAATGGATTGTTGGATTCAGTGATATCACGTTGTTGCATACTTACATGCAGAAAAATATTAAAATTTCATCGGTACATGGTCCTATGTGTGGTGCTTTCAACCACGACAAGGGAGAAAATATGTTTACCCTTTCACTGAAAGATGTGCTCGAAGGCAAACCAACTGTTTTTCAGGCTGAGTATCATTCCTTGAACAATCCGGGCAAGACAACTGCCAGCATAACAGGTGGTAATTTGTGTTTGCTGGCACATGGAATAGGCACAAATGCAGAAGTTGATACAAAAGGAAAAATATTATTCATTGAAGATGTTGGAGAACAACTTTATAATATTGACCGCATGATGCTTCAGCTGAAAAGAAGTGGAAAGTTTGAACAGTTAAAGGGATTGATTGTAGGGGGATTTACAGACTGCAAGAACACTGACAGAATTTTTGGAAAGGATGCATATGAGATCATTTTTGAACAAATCCAAGAATTTGATTTTCCTACCTGTTTTGGCTTCCCCATCAGTCATGAAAAAGAAAACGTTGCTATCCAAATGGGAATGAAATATACACTGGAAGTAAATGCCTACCAAGCAATACTTTCTACTGTTTAGCCAATAAGATGTCGCAAGGCGCTGTTGATATTTGAATAGATAAAGTTGAATCCCGTTGATTGAATTTTACCAGCATCCACCGTTGCACTTTTCAGTACTTCAATGCTCATTTCACCCAATACCCACTTTAAAAGAAAAGATGGTACTTTAAAAGGAATAAACATTTTTCCGTTCATTGCATGCGCAATTCCCAAAACCATTTGCTTGTTTGATGCGGGTTCAGGTGCAACCAAATTGTATACACCATTCAATTCCGTGGTTTCAATGGCGTGCAAGAAAGCCCTGCAGAGATCATCAATATGAATCCAACTGTATACTTGATTGCCTGTTCCGAGTATTGCTGCGATTCCAAACCTTACAGGCCGCTTGAATTCAACCAATGCACCACCCTCATTGCTCAAAGCAAGTCCCAACCTGAATTTCACGAGACGCTTCCCCAATGAACTTATCGGATCAATGCTCTCTTCCCAGGCCTTGCAGGTTTCACCGAGAAAATCCATCGATACCGGATCTGTTTCTTTGAAGGGTGCTCCTGTATCGGAGCCGTACCATCCAATTGCAGATGCACTGATGACAGCTTTTACTTTATTGGGTTGACCAGATAATGTACGGAACAATAAGTCGCTGGATGCTGTTCTGCTCTTTTTTATTTCCTCTTTTCTTTTTTTACTCCACCGCTTTTTAGCAACTCCCTCTCCTGCCAGATGCACAATATAATCAGCTTGTGCAATCGCCTGCGGATCAATGAACATCTTTTCTGTGTCCCATCGAGCATAAAAAATTTTTCCGCTCGGACGAAAACTATTTTGCTGGGAAGTTGCCTTGTAAGCAGATGCAGTTTCAATTGGATTACGGGACAATATGATGACATCATAACCCTGCTGCAGCAGCAACCTGCTCAGGGCTGTTCCAATCATTCCGGTTCCGCCTGTAATAAGTACCGTTGGCATTGGGGAAATTTTTACAAAAATACACCAAGAAAGAAGATTACAATAAACAAAAAGCCCCATAGAGATGGGGCCAGCTGTTTGTTTTGGTCATGTTGATATCAATCAGGCTTCTTGCCTTCCAAAAAAGTATTGATGGTACTGATCTGGGTATTGTTTTGGTCGTCTGTGCCTACTGAATAACTGGAATAAAACTTTTCTACGGATGCAAGGGTTGTATTGTGCACCTGCAGGTTGTGTCTTACGTAGGCCGGAATGCTGTCGTATTCATTGTTCGGATCTGCAGCATTGAAATTGAAAGAAAGGTTTCTGAGTTTATAAAGACGTTCTGCGGCCCTCAGTTTTTGTGCCTCGGCTTCGTCAAATGCAGCCATTGGACTATCCAATGTTACAGCTGTTGGAATGACAGGTTCTTCGATGATGGCTTCTGGACTACCCTCCATCTCAGGCACCTCATGGTATACAATCTGCATGAGTTCTTCTTCGTGATCATTTGCTTGTTCTTCTGTTTGCATTTTCACTTCCACTACAGGCTTCTCCACAACTTTTTCAATTTCTGCATTTTCAACAACCGCGATAACTGTATCAACCTCTGCAATTGGCTGAATGTCTTCAACTTCCTCTTCTGCCTGTTCATGCTGGACCATCTCTAGTATTTCGTCTGCATAAATGACCGCTGGTTTAACAAGAAAACCTGTTGTTTTTTCAAGCAGTTCTTCCTTCAACTCTTGAACGACTTCATCTTGTGGTTGATCCACATGGACAGGAGATGCCATTGACTCTGCAACTGAAATGGCAGGTTGTTGAATTTCAAACTCAATGACAATTGGTTTTTCTTCTTCTACAATCTCTTCTTCGATTGATGTGACAGGGGCTTCCATCACTTCCTCCGCCAAAGAAACCTGCATTGCTGGCTGAACACTGTTCTCCATTTCGGTCGTTGGCTCTTCAGCTTTTTCAACAACAGTTTCAATCATTGCTTCCGGCTCTTCCATGATGAGCTTGACTGGCTCAGCAATTGGTTTTGGAGCTATATCAAGCGTAAACATGATGCGCTCTTCCTGAACCGATTTTTGCTCGATAGGTGTTGATTCACCAAAGGGTAATTTTTGTTCGAATCCGGTTGCAATGATTGTTACACTGATGTCATCTCCCAATGACTCATCGTATCCCAATCCAAGAATCACATCTGTATCAGGACCAGCCTGTGTAATCAAGTATTGTTGAATCGTTTCAACTTCATCCATCGTAAATTCACTATCTCCTGACTTGGAATTGATATTGATCAATACCCATTTTGCACCTTTTATGTTGTTGTCATTCAACAATGGTGAATTCAATGCATGTTCAATGGCAATGTGGGCGCGATTTTCGCCGTTGGCACGTGCACTTCCAAGAATGGCGACTCCACCATTTCTCATTACCGTACATACATCAGCAAAGTCAACATTGATTTGCCCTGTTGCATTGATTACATCGGTAATACATTTTGCTGCAGTTGCAAGAACATTATCCGCAGTTGACAAAGCAGCACTCATGGTTAAATTACCAAACTGATGCCTCAACTTATCGTTGCTGATAACCAATAAGGTATCAACCTGACTTCTCAACTCCATAATACCTTTTTCGGCATACACAGCTCTCTTTTTTCCTTCATAGGAGAAAGGAGTAGTAACAATACCCACTGTTAGAATACCCATGTCTTTACAGATCTTTGAAACAATAGGTGCTCCGCCCGTGCCAGTTCCACCTCCCATACCTGCTGTAATAAAAGCCATCTTGGTATTTACCTCCAAAATTCTTCTTATTTCTTCTAGACTTTCTTCGGTTGCCTGTTTGCCAATCTCCGGATTGGCACCAGCACCGAGCCCTTGTGTAAGCGAAGGCCCGAGTTGTATTTTATTTGGAACCTTGCTCAATGCCAAAGCTTGGGCATCTGTATTACAAACAATAAAATCTACACCATCAATACCTTGACTGTGCATGTAATTGACAGCATTGCTTCCGCCGCCTCCTACACCGATGACTTTGATGATAGAAGATTGTTCTTTTGGGAGATCGAATTGTATCATGATAAATGGGTTTTAAAGTGTTGGAATTTATAGGAGTTGTTTATCGTCTTCTTCTTTGAATAAATCGATGAGTCCGTCTTTGATGCTATTCATAAAATCAGAGAGTGTTTTACGACCCTTGATTGGAACAGCCTCTATAACAACCGCATCATCTTGCCCTGAAGCAGCATTGTTTGACTTTGCCATAGGACGCTTCTCTTCCGGATGAAGACGATTGTAATTGTTTTCATAAACATTGTACCCTTTTAAAATAAGTCCGATACAGGTTGCGTACATCGGCTTTTGAAGTTCTGCAATGTGGTTCGTTGCCAAATGTTCATTGGGATATCCAATTCTTGCATTCAATCCAGTTGCATATTCAGTGAGCTGTATCAGATGTTTGAGTTGTGATCCACCACCAGTTAATACAATACCTCCGTTCAACATCTTGTTATCCAGTCCAACTTGCTTAAGATGAAAGGTCACAAAGGCAAGTATTTCGCTCATTCTTGCTTGGATGATGGATGCAAGATTTTTCACACTGATTTCTCTGGATGGCAATCCCCGCAATCCTGGTATCTTGATGAATGCATTCGCTTGTGCCGCATCGGCCAATGCGCTGCCGTACTGTACTTTCATCAATTCCGCCTGCGTTTTTAAAACACCTAGTCCCATTTTAATATCGTTGGTAATATTTTCACCACCGAATGGGATCACAGCTGTATGTTTCAAAATTCCCTCATAGAAAACAGCAAGGTCCGTCGTACCGCCACCTATATCCAGAATGGCAATTCCAGCTTCGATATCTTGTTCACTCATCACTGCTGCAGAGGAAGCGAGCGGCTGAAGCATCAGGTCTTTCACCTTTAATCCAGCTTTCTCAACACTTCGGTTTATATTTCGGATGGCATTTCTGTCACCTGTGATAATATGAAAATTTGCTCCGATTTTAACCCCAGTGTACCCAATCGGATCTGAAATATTCTGAATATTATCAACTGTATATTCTTGTGGAATCACATCAATGATTTGATCACCTGCAGGAATATAAGTTTTGTACTGATCGGCAATGAGCTGATCAATTTCAAACTGCTTGATCTCATCCTCGGTCGATCGGCGAACAATATCACCTCTTGTTTGGAGACTTTTGATATGATGGCCAGCGATGCCAACATACACTTCGTTGATCTCCAAGCCCGGATTGGATTCGTAGCAGTTTTTCAAAGCAGTTTCGATTGCTTTGATGGTTTGATCAATGTTCAACACCATGCCGTGTTGAACACCATTGCTGTTGGCAAGTCCAAAACCTAAGATTTCCAACTTACCAAATTCATTTTTGCGTCCTGCGATGGCAGCAATCTTCGTTGTACCAATGTCAAGTCCTACAATAATGGGTTGTTCGTGTGTCATAATTCACTTTTTACTGGGGTTTGTATTTTGGATTGATATTATTATTGATGATTTTTTGAACCAATTGTGTTGAATCTATGTGGGTGGTGTCTGCAGATACAAGCTTCGCCCCTGACCTCTCACATACCACTTGATCTTTGAATTGCAGATTGATATTTGAATACCTGTTCCAAGCATCTTCCCGACTAAATTTTTGATAAAGCAGTTTGAGCTTTTTGAACATGGGCTCCCATTCGCTGCGAACACCAAGATCTATGACATGATCTCCCACCTGGGTGGAAAGTTCAAAACCATTGTCTGGACGTATATACACCGATTCAATTTGAGCCATCCAGAAGGGATCACTGCTGATAAAATCTGATAAACCAACCACCCTTGATAGCAACATGCTGTCAGATTTTTTCATGCCAAGCGGGTTCACATAATAATTCGTAAAAACAGGTAAAACAATGTGGTCTGTCTGCTTCAATGGCAAAAGATTGTAACGATCATCCAGATAATATGAGTAGCCCTCTGCTGTAAACAATCTTGTAACTGGATTTTTCTGCTTGATGTTGATATGAAGCGTATGTTGATTGTCAAAATAAATATCAGCATCCTGGATCCATGGATTTTTTGAAAGGTGGTGCTCAAGTGAGAAAAGATTGAATGTTGCTGTATTTTTTCCGATAGGATATTGCTCATCCATGCCTGGCCAAAGAGTGGCAAATACTTCCTTTCGATCAATCATGTTGATCAACTTCTCATCCAGAAAATCAATCTGAACCGCTTTGCAACGATTTGCCTGTTCTTTTACAATTCCACTGACCAACAAAAATGAAAGTCCTGAACCTATGAGCAACCAAAGGAGAATGGTGAATATTTTTAATATGGTTGACTTCATAATCATTGATTCAATAAAAACTCTTTTATGGGAAGAATGCATTGATCAATATCCCCTGCACCGGCTGTAACAATCAATTCTGGATTGGACTGATTAATAAACTTTAAAACATCCCCGTCTTTCAACAAAGAAACATTGCTGCTCATTTTACTTGCGATCATTTCACTCGTAACTCCTTCTATTGGTATTTCTCTTGCCGGATAGATCGGCATGATGGCAACCTGATCGGCCAATGAAAGACTTGCTGCAAATCCTTCTGCAAAGTCTCTTGTTCTGCTGTACAGATGCGGCTGGAAAAGAACAGTAATTTTTTTGGTTGGATACAATCCCCTAACGCCAGCTATCAGGGCCCTCAGTTCTTCGGGGTGATGTGCATAATCATCTATATAAATGGATTTTTCATTTTTAACGATGTACTCAAATCTTCTTTTGACACCTTTGAAACCTGCAATCGCACTCAAAATACGTTCATCATCAATCTTCAGGTATTTTGCAATGGCAATGGCTACCAGACTGTTTTCTATATTGTGCATTCCACCCATGTTCAAGCGCACATTGCTCAATGTCCATCCTGGTCCATTTACATGGTATAGATAACTTCCATCAACAATCATCAGGTCAATTGTATGGACATCTGCATCCAAATGAGTAAGATGATAGGTAAGGTGATGCTTGGCACTGAATGATGTTTCCCTTGAAAGTCCCTTTTTGGTAATCAGCAATCCCCCAGGATCAAGCTTGGATGTAAATGCAAGAAATGCCTCTTCCATTGCTTCAGCAGTACCATAAATATCAAGATGATCAGGATCCATGGCGGTGATGGCAATGATATTGGGATGAAGCTTCAGAAAACTTCTATCATACTCATCTGCTTCAATCACAGTACAATTTTTTTCACTGCTCCAAAAATTCGTTCCATAGTTAGATGAAATGCCGCCGAGAAAAGCATTGCATCCATACTCAGCATCTCTTAATATATGTGCAACCATGGTACTGATAGTTGTTTTGCCATGTGTACCTGCAATACATATATTATACGAGTTCCTTGAAATGATTCCCAGCACATCACTTCTCTTCAGCAAAGGCAAGTTCAATTGAGTGTAGAATTCCCTGATCCTTGAATCGGTTGGAATGGCAGGTGTATAAACTACCAAGTCCAATTCAACAGGGCAGGCTGTTGGATCATCATCAAAAGAGATGACTGCCCCTTCCTTGATCAAGGCATCCGTCAAAAAGGTGGATATTTTATCATATCCCCATACTTTTATTCCTTTAGAAAGGAAATAACGGGCGATCGCACTCATGCCAATACCTCCTATTCCGATGAAATAGACTTTGCGAATATTTGATATGTTGATCTGATCAATCATGGTTGACAAAAGGCTTGATGATTTCTTTTGCAATCAGAACATCCGCATCAGCAGTAAACAACTGTGATGCAGCCATTCCGAGGGCATTTATTTTTTCTTTGTTCTTTATCATCGATAAAATTGTATCTGTGAGCTCTTCCTTCACGTTGGCATCTTTGATCAAAACAGCGGCTCCACTATTGACAAGTGTCATTGCATTGGCAGTTTGATGATCCTCAGCAGCAAGCGGATAAGGCACCAAGATGGATGCTTTCCCTGTTGCACAGATTTCAGCAATGGCAATGGCGCCTGCCCTTGATACCACCAGATCTGCTGCTGCGTATGCATAATTCATCTTTGAGATAAATTCTGTAATACAAGCCATTTTGTTTTTTCTCAATTGCGAATCAATCAGCTCCAGATTACCCTTTCCTGTTTGCCAAATCACCTGTATGCCATTTTCAATTAACCTGGAAAGTCCCTCAATCATGCCACGGTTGATACTTCTTGCGCCCAGACTTCCACCCATGATCAAAACAGTTGGCAAGCCCTGCTTCAATCCAAAATATTCAAATGCATCCTCCAAGTTGATTGTAGAACGAGCAATCTCAGATCTCACAGGATTCCCTGTATGAATCATGTTGTTTTTTGGAAAAAACCTTTCCATTCCATTTGTTGCAACCATGACCATTGTTGCATTTTTACCCAACATGATGTTTGCTTTGCCTGCAAATGAATTGGCTTCATGTAAAAAATTGGGGATTTGTTGCTTTTGTGCATATCGAAGGACCGGAAAACTTGAATAGCCACCTACACCAAATACTGCATCAGGATGAAATGCTTTAAAAATCTTTTTAACTTGAATAAAACTTAATATTAATTTATAAGGTAGGCTCCAGTTTTTCCATAGTTGGGATCGATTGAATCCTGCGATGTCAATTCCCTGAATATTGAAGCCAGCTTGTGGCACTTTCTCCATTTCCATTTTCCCCTTTGCACCAATAAATAGAATTTCAATTTGTGCATCCAAGTTTTTAAGTGCATTTGCAACGGCAATGGCAGGGAAAATATGTCCCCCTGTTCCTCCTCCTGCTATGATTACTTTCAATGCTTTCATGCAACACCCCCTTCTTCTTTTGCTGTTTCAGGTTGCACCTTACCCTCCATGATCTCAACATTTCTGGCTACGCTGAGAATGATGCCAATGGAGAGACAGGTAAAAAGGAATGAGCTTCCCCCCATGCTAACAAGCGGAAGGGTTACGCCGGTTACAGGGAATAAGTTTACGTTGACTGCCATATTTGCCATGGCCTGTATCACAAGTGTAAAGCTCAATCCCAGTGAAAGAAATGCTCCAAATGCATAGGGGCATCTGCGCATGATGCTGAGACATCTGTAGAGGAAAAGCAAATAAATCATCAGAATCAATGCACCTCCAATCAATCCGTACTCCTCTATAATGATTGCATAAATAAAATCTGAATAAGGATGTGGCAGAAAATTTCTGGCCTGGCTGTTACCTGGGCCCAATCCAACCCAACGACCCTTTGCAATGGCAATTTTTGCTTGTTGCACCTGGAAGGACGCTTCTTCTTTATCAGCATACATGAAATTCTGAACACGTTTGATCCAGGTTTCTACACGGCCCTTGGTCAATACCGTTGGCAAAGGATCTGATTTTCCGGTTTGCTCATTGTAATACATTCTTGCAAAACCAACCAACATCATGATTGGAAGCAATGCAATCAATATCACCAATAATAAATGTTTGATACTTGCTCTTCCAATAAACAGCAACAACATGCTGGTTGCACCGGTAAGAAGAGCAGTTGAAAGGTTGGCAGGTGCAATCAATGCGCATATCAGTACAACTGGTGTGATAACAGGAAGAAATCCTGATTTAAAATCTTTTATGGTTTCCTGACGTTTGCTCAATTGTCTGCTCAGGTACATGAACAAGGCGAGTTTTGCCAAATCAGAAGTTTGGAAAGTCAGGTTGATGATGGGCAGTCTTATCCAGCGATTGGCGTCATTTAAATTTGTACCAAAGAACAAGGTATAGAGCAGCAATGGAAGAGAAATGATGTACAATACCTGTGCAACCTTTGAATAAACTGTATAATTCACCAGGTGCGCGAAATATATGATCGCAACACCAATGGCAATGAATACAATCTGTTTAAATAAATAGGACTCTGTGCTTTTGGACAATTTATAAGCAAGTGTGCCTGTGCTGCTGTATACTGCCAATAAACTTACCAAAGTCAACAATACAACCAATGTCCAGATGACTTTGTCACCCTTGGTTCTTTTCGAAATACTCGAAAGAGAATATTGTGTTATATCGATTCCTTCTCCTTGCATCCTTATAATTCCTTTACAGCTTTTTTAAATTGTTGACCCCTGTCCTCATAATTCTTGAATAAATCAAAGCTTGCGCAAGCGGGACTGAGCAAGACCACATCTCCTTTTTGAGAGATCGCATATGCCTTTTTTACCGCTTCCTCTGCACTGGATGTATCAATTATTTTTTCTACGACACCGTCAAATGCCGCATGAATTTTTGAATGATCCAGCCCCATGCATACAATGGCTTTTACTTTTTCTGTAACCATATCTTTGATCAAATCATAATCATTTCCTTTATCAATACCTCCTAATATCAACGTAACAGGCTTCTCCATGCTTTCTAGCGCAAACCAGGTGCTGTTGACATTGGTTGCCTTTGAATCATTGATAAAATCAATGCCTCGTACAGTGGCAACCATTTCCATGCGGTGTTCCAGACTTTCAAAAGACGCAACTGCATCTCTGATTTTTTCTTTTCGTATTCCGATAACGGAACCTGCAACCGCAGCAGCCATGGTATTGTACTGGTTGTGCTTTCCTTTGAGCGCGAAATCAAAAATGCTCATCGAAAATGAATCACCTCGTGATACAGTCATTTTACCTTCCTTGATGTGTGCACCTTTTGGCATTTCTCTTTGCATACTAATGGGGAGTGGTTTAGATTGAAATGGGTAATTGGTAAGTTGTTCTGCAGTTACCGGATCGTCTGCATTGTAAATGAAGAAGTCCAGATCAGTTTGGTTTTTCGTGATATTGAATTTTGAACGGATGTACTTGTTAAAATCATAATCATATCTGTCAAGATGATCTTCTGTGATGTTGGTGAGTACTGCGACATCTGGCCTGAACGATTTGATGTCATCCAATTGAAAGCTGCTTATTTCAACAACATACAAAGGCTTGGGATCGATGGCGATCTGCCTTGCAATAGAATTTCCAATATTTCCTACAAGGGCACAATTCATTCCCCCTTGTTTACATATCTGATAAATCAAAGATGCTGTAGTGGTTTTACCATTGCTGCCAGTGATCCCTATGATTTTACTCTCACCTTTGTGCCGGTACGCCAATTCCATTTCACTGATAATCGAAATGCCGTGTTGAATAATCTTTTTTACCACTTCCGATTTATGAGCGATACCTGGACTCTTCATTATTTCAGAGGCATCTAAAATTCTTTCATAGTCATGCGACCCGTGTTCAAACTCAATTTGATTGTCTAACAATTCCTTTTCAAAATGTGGCTGAATTTTACTGCCTTCAGATACAAAGACATCATACCCTTGCTGCTTGCACAACAAGGCTGCGCCTACTCCACTTTCACCTGCACCCAATATGACAATCTTCTTATTCATCCTCATCTCATTTTTAAAGACATTACAGCGAATACGACAAATAATATTGTGATAATCCAAAATCGCACCGCGATTTTACTTTCGTGGTAACCCTTTTTCTGAAAATGGTGGTGCAAGGGACTCATCAAGAACACCCTTCTTCCTTCACCAAATTTTTTCTTGGTGTATTTGAAGTAACTCACTTGAATGATGACACTCAGATTCTCCACCAGAAAAACTGCACAGAATATGGGGATCAGCAATTCCTTTCTGACCATGATTGCCAGAGATGCAATAATGCCTCCCAGTGCAAGACTTCCTGTATCACCCATGAAAACCTGAGCAGGAAATGTATTGTACCAGAGAAAACCAATACAAGCTCCAATCATTGCAGCAATAAATATTGAAACTTCCCCCAAATTGGGTATGTACATGATGTTGAGGTAGTCAGCAAAAATCAAGTTGCCGCTTGCATATGCAAACAATGCAAGGCAAACACCAATGATGGCGGAAACCCCTGTAGCGAGTCCGTCTAATCCATCTGTAATGTTTGCACCATTGGATACAGCTGTAACGATGAAGATGATGGCAAGCATGTACACAACCCAACCATATTGACGAAGGCTTGCAGGCAGCAACCGCGCATAGTTGAATTCATGATTTTTAATAAATGGAATGGTTGTAACGGGCTCATTGGCTTTGACAAAATATCGTTCACCACCCTGAAACTTTACCACCGTAGCTTTTTCAGGCTTGTTATTTCCTTTGTACTCACGCATGACCTTTACATTGTCATTGAACAACAGTGTAACACTGATGATGACTCCCAGTCCAACTTGCCCCAACACCTTGAACCATCCCGCCAATCCGTCTTTATCCCCTTTTTTATAGGGAATACCCTGCTCTTGAGAAAGCCTTTTTGCTCTCAACTTCAAATAGTCATCAACGAAACCGACAAGTCCGAGCCAAACGGTACTGAGCAATAATAATTTGATGTATACCTTGTCCAGGTTAGCGAACAACAATGTTGGAATAAGTATTCCGAGCAGTATGATGAATCCACCCATGGTGGGAGTCCCTTTCTTTTGTTCCTCACCCTGCAAACCCAAATCACGCACACTTTCACCTACTTGTTTCTTTTGTAAAAAGAGTATGATTCTTTTGCCATATACAAGTGTGATGAACAATGAAAGCAGAATTGCCATCATAGATCTGAAAGTGATGAACTGGAAAATGCCGATACCGGGTATTTTCAAGCCCTCACTCTGTAACCATTGGTATAGGTGGTACAACATATTCGCTTATTTATCTAGCTCTTTAAATGCTTCCAATAAAACTTCTTTGTCATCAAAAGGAAATTTTACCCCTTTGATTTCCTGGTACTTCTCATGTCCTTTTCCTGCCACCAAAATGATATCATCTTTTTTGGCAAGCATCACAGCCATTCTGATGGCCTCTTTTCTATCCTCCACCGTAGCAACTTTTTTAAGAAGATCCATTGCCATTTCCGCTTTCATTTCCTGTAAAATCGCTGCTGGATTTTCACTTCTCGGGTTGTCCGAAGTAAGTATGGCTTTGTTGCTGAACATGGCTGCTGTTGTACCCATTACTTTTCGTTTTGATTTGTCTCTGTCTCCACCGCAACCAACAACTGTAATGACTTGCTCATATCCTTTCTGTAATTTCTTGATGGTTGTGAGCACATTCATCAAAGCATCTGGAGTATGTGCATAATCAACAATTCCAATGACTCCTTCTTGGGGAGACACTGTCCAGTCAAATCTTCCTTCTGCACCGTTAAGATTGGACATGACCCTCAATATTTCCAGCTTGTCCATTCCAAGTGACAGGGCTGTTCCATATACCGCCAACAGGTTATACGCATTGAACTCACCTATCAACCTGAACATCACTTCTTGTTCATTGATCAACATATGGAGCCCCATGATGCTGTTGTCAATGATTTTACCTTTGTAATCAGCAACATGCTTCAGGCTGTATGTAAATTTCTTAGCTGCAGTATTTTGCAACATGTAGTTGCCATTTTTATCATCTTCATTGGTGATGGCAAATGAAGATGTAGAAAGCTGATCAAAAAATAATTTCTTGACTCTCCTGTATTCATCAAATGTTTTATGATAATCTAAATGATCATGTGTGATATTGGTGAATACAGCACCAGTGAATTGCAAACCGCTGATTCTTTGCTGATCGATTGCATGGCTGCTCACTTCCATAAAAACATGTGTACAACCTGCATCTGCCATTTGATGCAGCAAATGATTGAGTGTAACAACATCTGGTGTTGTATGTGTAGAGGCCAGCGTTTGATCATTGATCCTGTTGTTCACGGTAGAGATGAGTCCAACAGACATGCCCATATCTCTGCACAAGTTGAATAACAGGGTTGCAACAGTTGTTTTACCATTGGTCCCGGTAACCCCAACCAGTTTTAATTTATTGGTAAGATTTCCATGAAAAGCATGGCACATGATGCCTGCAGCTTTTGCAGCATCATTGGTCTTGATATAGGTAACATGAGCTGCAATCTCTGTTGGTAGCTCTTCACAAACTACAGCAGAGGCACCAGATGCAATGGCAGTTGAAATATAAAGATGGCCGTCATTTGAAACACCTTTGATGGCAATGAAACAAGATCCCTGTTTGACATGTCTTGAATCAATTTCCAAGGATGCAACAGAAATGTCCGTATTGCCTACAACAGTCTGTATGCTGATCTTATATAATATGTCTTGCAATTGCCTCATCAGGGTCTTTCTGTTTTGATTCCAAGATTCAGATACACTGTTTGACCTTTTTGAAGAGCGGTTCCTGCAGGAATGGATTGGGAAATAACTTTTCCCTTGCCATATGCAATTACCTGCACTTCTTGGTTCTCTAAAATTTCTAAAGCATCCTTCAATCCATAACCATTTAGATCCGGCATTGTGCCAGAAGAAATTTGATTTGATAGATACTGAAGCCGTGTTTCCTTTTTGTTTGGTGCAAATTTTTGTGCAATCATCTTATGGTCAGATGGATTGCCTTTTGTTGTTTTTCTTGCAGTATCAATCAGCAATGGATGCTTGTAATATTTATACAGATCACGATCAATGGTGTAAAGTTTGTTGGCGATGGTTCTAAACACAGGACCAGCAATTTGTGCTCCGTAATACCTGGGAGCGAATGGTTTGTTTTTGATAACCACTATACATGAGTATTTTGGTGCATCGGCTGGGAAATAACCCGCGAAAGAGGATTGATAAATATGCTCGGTATAGCCTTTGTTTCCATTGGCCACCTGAGCAGTTCCAGTTTTTCCTGCAATTGGAAAATTGGGATCATACAAACTCTTGGCTGTTCCAGCTGTGACCACTCCTTCCAAACAAATTTTCAACTGATCCAGTGTTCGCTGACTACATATGGAGTCATTCAATACAACAGGTTCGAATGATTTGATGATGGCACCATCTTTCATAATGGTATTGACCAAATAAGGCTTTACCATTTTACCTTTGTTGGCCACTGCATTATAAATCATCAAGGTTTGCATGGGTGAAATAGCAATGGAGTATCCGAATCCCATCCAGGGAAGTGAAACGTTGCTCCAAAATTTGCTTCCCGGACGAGGTATAGATGGATTAGATTCACCAATCAGGTCAATTCCTGTTGGTTTATGCAATTGTAATTTTTCGAGATGTGATATGAATTTGGATGGATTGCGTCCGTAATAATTAACCGCCAATTTTGCCATTCCAACATTTGAACTCAATTCAAATGCTTGCTGATACGTAACATCTGTATGTTGATGACGTTCACTGTCCCATACAGTCCTGCCGCTGTACTCCCACTTTCCGCCTTCGATGTTGATATGATTGGATAAGGTGATGTATTGATCGTTCAGTGCAGAAAGCATTGTAATCAATTTGAAAGTCGATCCAGGTTCTGAACGGGTGATGGCATAATTCATATCTTCAGCATAACTACCGTCTGATTGTCTGCCCAAATTTGCGATGGCTTTTATTTTACCCGTTTTCACTTCCATCACAATACAAGTACCATTGGTGCATTCATTCTCCGTCATTATTTTCAACAATGCTTGTTCAGCGATGTCTTGAATATTAACATCAATGGTCGTCACAATGTCTTTCCCATTCTCCGGTTCAATTTCAGAACCTTCCACTGGAACAAATGCGCCTCCGGCAATCCTTCGCACCAATCTTTTACCTGTTATACCTTTCAATAAACTATCATAGGTTTTCTCGAGACCCACATTTTTTGTAACGATGTTTCCGGCAGCATCCTGGTACTCTCTTGAAAGTCCTATTGTTCTATTGGCCAACAAGCCAAACGGTGCCAATCTTTTTTCCTTTTCAATAAAAATGAAACCGTTTTTGTTCTTATTTTTTTTAATAAAGGCAATACTTCTTAATGATTGATACTGATTAAAATCAATATTTCTGGTCAGCAGATGATACCTGTCTTGTCGATTGTAAACATCCATCAACTCCCTTTTGTATTCGAGTGCTGATTTTTCGGATATGATTGTCGAAAGATGATAAGCAATACTGTCAATATGCTGTTTAAACCTCTCGCCATTTTTTTCCTGGATACCTTGTGCACCAAAGTCAAGGTATATATCAAAGAATGGGATGGAACTGCTGAGCATTCGTCCGTCTTCTGAGTAAATGGTACCTCTTTCTGCATCCATTTCTCGGTACTCTAAATGCAGGCTATCACTCAGTGAACGCCAATAAGCGCCCTCAGCATTTTGTATGTAAAAAGCCTTGGCAAAAATGCAAACCCCTAACACCAACATCATGATGTAAATGAGGTAACTACGCCACAATATGTCTTTTTTTGTTTCCAATTAATCGGAAGCTTTGTTTGTTTTATATAAAGTATCCTCCAAGGTCATGGGAGGCTCATTGATTTCTTTGATTCCAAAAGGTTCTACCGCTTTCACCACTTCAGATTGTTTTGTCATGAACATCCAATCTTTCCTTACCATCTTGAATTCGTACTGCAGGTCTTTCATTTCTTTGGATGTTCTGTTGATGTCTTTGATCGCTCGTTCTGCATGATGTCCATTGTATATATAAATGATGGCGAGTGCAGCCAGAAATAAAAAGAATTTTACATTTTTCACCAACCAAGCCTGGTTGATGAAAAACCACTTATTCTCTCTGCTATTCATTTTTTTCTCGTTCATTTATTTTTTTTCGGCAACCCTTAATCTCGCACTGCGTGATCTTGGATTGTTTTTTATTTCTTCTGCAGTCGGTTCAATTGGTTTTTTGGATATTGGATTCAACGGACTTGACTCTTTTGTACCGAATACAGGATCAATTTTTACTTGCTCCACATCACCAGTTTTGAAAAACTGTTTCACCATGCGGTCTTCAATGCTGTGAAAAGTGATGATGGCAATTCTTCCTCCAGGAGCCAAGACTTCAAGGGATTGACTCAGCAGATCCTTCAAAGCACCGAGCTCATCGTTTACTGCCATTCTCAACGCTTGAAATACTTGTGCCAAATATTTATTTGGATTGCCCTTTATCACTGGCGCAATAACCGCTTTGAATTCTTCGATGGTTTTGATGGGCGCATGCGAGCCATGTTCGGTCAACAGATGGGCCAGTGTTTTTGCATTTGAAACCTCACCATACTCTTGAAAGATCCATTGCAATTCGGCAGCAGAGAGCTTTTGAATAAGTTGTGAGGCAGTAAGTTCACTCGACTGATCCATGCGCATGTCCAAGGGAGCATCAAATCGAATGGAAAATCCTCGGGTCGGCTCATCAAACTGATGACTGCTGACACCCAAATCTGCAAGAATTCCATCCACATGCGAAATTTGATGCAGCCTTAGAAATTTTGAGAGATGGCGAAAGTTGTGTGGGATAAACAAGATGCGTGTATCAGCAGGAATATTTTTTTTGGCATCTGCATCTTGATCAAAAGCAATCAACTTGGCTCCTTCTCCCAACTTACCCAGGATTTCCCTTGCATGTCCGCCACCACCAAACGTACAGTCTACGTATACGCCATTGGACTTGATTTGCAATGCATCTACAGCCTCTTTCAGCAGTACCGGAACATGATAGGTTGAGCTTTGATCACTCTTTTTCTGTTCACCTTTCTGCATATGAGGCAACATCCATTTTAGTTTTTCATTGTTGATCTTTCTTGGCCATCACTTCAGCAGCCAGGTTGCTGAAAGTTTCTGGAGAAAATTTTTCAAAGAACTGCTGATACTTATTTTTATCCCATATTTCCATTTTGTTGACCGCCGAAACCAGCACGATGTCCTTTTCTAATCCGGCATGCTCCATCAAATTTTTTGGCAACAACAATCTACCTGCACTGTCCAAGTCAATCTGCATCGCGCCATTTAAGAAGTAACGCCTGAACTCCCTGACCTTGGGATCAAAGTCATTCAGGTTGCTGATGGATTCATACAAAGGGTTCCAGCTTTTCATTGGGTACATAGAGAGGCATTTCTCAAAACCGCGGTTGATCACAAAAACAGGCAATTCCCCCTCAGGCAGCTGTTTTTTTATGCCTGCAGGCAGAAGAAACCTACCTTTGCTGTCAATTGTTGCCTCGTATTCGCCTATGAAACCTATCATTTACAATCAGTTATGAAAAAACGATTTATTAACACAAAATAACACAAATTCCCACTTTCAAACCCAAATCAGACAATCTATATTTTTCCACAGCGGAAAATCAGTCTGGTATTGAATTACATAGATATTTGCCTTCGTTTCTGTGCATATATCAAGTTTGAGTGTGAATAACAGGTGAATTACTAAAAAATGTCATCAAAAAAGAACATAAAAAACCTTCAAACAACAGATTTTGACTACTCCCTACCAGAGGAGCTGATTGCATATGCGCCACTTGAAAAACGAGATGCCTCCCGGTTGATGGTCATTGAAAAAAGTCAATACAAACACACCCATTTCAGTGAACTTGCTACAGATCTTCCCGCGAAATCCAGGCTTGTATTCAACAATACCAAAGTCATTGCAGCAAGACTTTTTTTCAAGACCAATCAGGAAAAAGAGATCGAGATATTTTTACTGGAACCTGTAAACGGAGATTATACTTCATTGCATCATAAAAAAAACGCGACTTGGAATTGCCTCATTGGTGGCTCCAAAAAGTGGAACAAAGATGAAACCCTGGTTCATGCATTTCCATCTATCAGCGAAACATTCAAATTATATGCAAGATGCACGGGAAGAACAGAAGATTGCTTTGTAGTTCAATTTAATTGGGACATGGAAATTAGTTTTTATGAGATGATTGCCTTAATCGGCAATACCCCCCTGCCCCCCTATATTAAAAGATCAGCTACTGCCCATGACGTACAACGCTACCAAACTGTGTATGCAACATCAGAAGGATCGGTGGCTGCACCCACTGCTGGACTTCATTTCACAGATGAATTAATGGATAAGCTCCGACAAAACCAACTAACTTCTTCCTATGTTACGTTGCACGTTGGAGCTGGTACATTTAAACCGGTGACTGCATCCTCGATTGCAGATCACACCATGCACAAAGAATTTTTTGAAATTTCACTGAATACGTTGGAAGTGTTGGCTGAAGAAGATCAATCCATCATCCCAGTTGGAACTACTTCACTCAGAACCTTGGAAAGTGTTTATTGGATCGGGATAAAAATTTACCATCACCTGCAAGATCTGGGTCTGATGAACAACCTTGACCAGTGGGAACATCTTGACTTAATAAACCATGAACAGTTTTCATATCAAACAGTATTTCGACACCTCATCATACTAATGAAAGCAAAGGGGATCAATACCTTGCACGGACATACAGGTATCTGCATTACTCCAGGATATCCTTTTAAAGTTGCAAAGGGGCTGATCACCAATTTCCATCAGCCACAATCAACTTTGTTGTTCATCATTGCAGCTATGTTGGGCAACACCTGGAAAGAAGCGTACAAAACTGCTATAGAAGAAAAATACAGATTTCTGAGTTATGGGGATGGCATGCTGATCAAACTTTGAACTTATCTCAGCGGAAGCCTAATGGTAAATGTACTGCCTGCACCAACCACACTGGTGACTTCAATGGTTCCGTGATGTGCTTCAACCATCTTCTTGGTGTAATTCAATCCCAATCCAAAACCTTTTACATTGTGAACATCTCCGGTATGTGCCCTGTAGAACTTATCAAATATTTTTGACATGGTATCCTTGGTCATTCCCAACCCATTGTCTTTGACAACAATCACAATATTTTTTTTCTCATTAGAAGTGGCAATTGATACACATGGGTCAATATCCTCTTTACTGTATTTTAACGCATTGTCAACCAGATTGCTTACCATGTTCATGAAGTGTACAGGATGCCCTGCCACTCCATCCTGTGCTGCATCCAGGTTCAATTCAATAGTGGCATTTTTTTCTTCAGCTTGCAGGGCAAACTTAGATTTTATTTTTTGCAGCACTTCATGTACCTGCAATTCCTTCATGTCCTTCAAAACCTGGTTTACATCCAATTGAGCAGCCTGCAGAATTTGCTCAACCTGCGTATTCATTCGGTTGTTTTCTGTCTTGATGATTTGACCAATGCTGAGCAGCTCTGCCTTATTGCCAATGATTTTTTCATTCTTAAGCGTATCAACGGCAATAGATATGGTGGCCAGCGGAGTCCTCAATTCATGGGTCATGTTGTTGATGAAATCTGTTTTCATCTCACTCAATTTTTTCTGTGTCAGAATGGTGCGAATTGTGAGATAGAATGCTGCAATGATGATCAATGTAAAAATCACTGCAAACAGAATCATCCAACTGACGGATCTTAATACAAAATCTTTGATATCATAGATCACCAGCACCAATTTTTCCTGAGGCATATAAGGTCTTGTTTCTTCATCTGGCAACGTCATCAGCGGCCAAACATGCAACAGGTAATTAACCGAGTCTTTCAATCCCTCTTCATAATATTGCATGTAATTGGGTGATGCCAGTTCCGGCCCCATATTATTTACGTTGGACAAAACAGCAAATTCAAACTTGGCTCCTTTCAACCCGTTTGTTTCAAATGCCTTGGCAATTTTATTTTGAATATCGCTGACGGAGAAATGTTCTGCAATTGTTTGTGGGCCAAAAAGTTCTAGAATTCTATCTTGTGTTCCTTGGGGTAATACATCAAGAGGAATATTTGGTGCATATTTCATTTTTTCTTCAACAAGTGATTCTACCACCTCAAACTCCACCATCTCAACCTTGTTTGCAATCTGTTCATTTTTGATGGCGATGACATTCTTAAGCCATGAGTACTGAATGATGATGATTCCAATCAGGGAAACAGTAGTCAAAACCGTTATGAGTCCGAATATTCGCTTCATCATTCAACAAAAATAAGTGTGCAGGTTGCTAAAGATAAATAAAGGGAATTTATTTAACTTAGGTTTATGATCGATATTTCGTGCGGCAGTTTACTCATTGCTGAACCATTCATGAAAGACCCCAACTTTCAGCGTTCAGTTGTTTTGATTTGCGAGCACGAAGACCTTTCAGGAAGTTTTGGGATTACCATCAATCGATTGACAAAAGATGTACTCTGTGATTACCTGCCTGAATTTGATCAGATTCGTATCCCTATTTACGATGGAGGCCCGGTTGGAAAAGACAATATGCATTTTTTGCACAAACGCGCTGATCTGATTGAAGGTGGAAAAGAAATGGGAGATGGAATTTACTGGGGTGGAGATTATGAATCAGCGCTGCGCCTTGTCATTCAAAATGAAATTTCCATCGATGAGATCAGATTTTACATGGGATATGCCGGATGGGAAAAAAATCAATTGAAAGAGGAAATGAAAGATAAAAGTTGGATGGTTGTAGAGGCAAAGTCCTCTATTGTGTTTCATAAAAACCCTTCTCAAATCTGGAAAGAGTCCGTCAAACAAATGGGAAAAGAATTTCACCCTGTAATGCACTATCCACTTGATCCATCCTACAACTGATCACTTGTTCTTACCCTTCTTGCAAGTATATTGATCATGGCTCCCAGCACTGCTACGATGATCAATGCAGTTCTTAATCCTACTTCATGTGCAATGAAACCAATTACTGGAGGACCAATCAAAAATCCTGTAAATCCCACGCTGCTTACAGCCGACAACGCCACTGAAGGAGCCATTTCCCTGCTTTTTGCAGCAAGCATATAAACAATAGGAATGACCGAAGAAACTCCAAATCCAACCATTGCGAATCCAATGATCACCATTGATGGAAAATGAAAAGACAATGAAATGAACATGCCAAATAAAATCAACAGACCATTTGCCTTCAATATGGTGGCATGCTTAAAAGATTGCACCAGCCTGTCTCCTGCGAGTCTTCCGAGTGCCATACACATGGCAAATGCGGTGTAGCCGGTTGTACTGATTGTATTCAATTGATGGATGACTTGTCTATAATAAAGTGAGCTCCAATCTGCCATCGCTCCCTCTGACATCGCAACACAAAAGCATATGACACCCAGCAGTACCAGCTTTCTGTTTGGGAGCGTGAAAACTTTTGAACCTTCATCGCCTGCGCCTTCGTCTGGTATTAAATGGAATGCCCCAATCAAGATGATGGTGGCAGCAAAGAGCGATACTATCATAAAATGCATATCAGTGCTGTATCCCATTCGCATTGTCCAACCACTGACTGCCGCAGCGCTGAATGCCCCGATGCTCCACATCGCATGAAGACTAGACAAAATTGGTTTATGAATGCGGTGCTGAATGGCAATGCCCTGCGTGTTCATCGAAATATTTCCAAAATTCCCTATCAATCCAAATCCAAACAACACACAGGACAATACAAATACAGTTGCGGCTGATGCAATCAGGTAAAGCGATACGGTATACAGCAAGGCGGTGGCAATGGACATGAATCTGCTGCTGAGCTGATGTACCAACCAGCCTGAAAATGGCAAGGCTGCCAAAGCGCCCAAAGGCAGCATGAACAGAACTGCACCCAGCTCAGCTTCGTTTAAATCAAACTTGTCTTTGATCTGTGGAATCCTGGATGCCCAGCTTGAAAAAATGAATCCATGTAGACAGAAGTAAGTTGAAATAACGATTCGGGGCAATGAAGATTTTTTAAACACTTCCAAAAATAAACTTTCCCAAATAAAAATCCCTGAACAAACCTAAAAGAACGTTGTTTAACTTCATGCTCCCAAAGTTTACCATGAAATATATTTTTCTGATTTTTTCACTGCTGCTTTTTTCATGCAAGAAAAATGACACAGATTGTTGCCTGCCGCCAGTAGAAACAAATCCAACCATTTCAATTGATGCACTTAGTCTGGCAGAAGGAAATACTGGAACCACTGCATTCAATTTTACCATCAAATTGAATAAAGCTTCTAGCAAAACTGTTTCGGTAAAGGTCACAACTAAAAATGGAACAGCCGCTGCACCTAAAGATTTTACCAGCCTAGACAATACGATCACCATCTCACCAGGGGAAACAACTGCAAAAGTCACCGTTTCGGTTGTTGCCGATGAATTCAAGGAAGCAGATGAAGATTTTCAATTGATGTTATCAGAACCGACAAATGCAAGCATTGAAACCGCCATTGGTGCAGCTTTCATCATGAATGATGACACCAAATTTGAAGTTGTTGAAAATGGATATACTACTCCCAATTCCTATGCAGGTATGAATCTGGTGTGGGCAGATGAATTCAATGGAACTTCTCTGAACGCAGAAAATTGGAATTATGATGTAGGGGATGGTTGCCCAAATTGCGGGTGGGGCAACAATGAATTACAGTATTATACAGCAGGTGAAAATCTTTATTTTCAGAGTGGAAAGATGATCATAGAAGCAAGAAAAGAAAATAAAAATGGAAAAAGTTATACTTCTACGCGATTGACTTCTATGAACAAGAAATCTTTCAAATTTGGCCGAATTGATTTTCGTGCAAAAATACCATCTGGCCAAGGCATCTGGCCTGCATTCTGGATGTTGGGTGATAATTTCCCGACAGCAGGTTGGCCTGCTTGCGGTGAGATTGATATTTTGGAAGTATTGGGGCAACAGCCGTCTAAAATTTATTCAACCATTCATTTTAAATCCGGTAACACAAGTGCCAGAGTTGAAAAAAGCTTGGTGACTGCAACTTCACTTGCAGATGAGTTTCATGTGTACAGCATGATTTGGGAGAAAGATAAAATTAAAACCATGGTGGATGACAAGACCATCGCAGAATTCGACCCGTCACAGGTGTCAGCAACTTATCCGTTCAACGAAAAGTTTTTCTTTATCATGAATATTGCAGTGGGAGGAAACTGGCCAGGGAGTCCGAATGCGACGACCTACTTTCCACAATTTATGATGGTGGATTACATCAGGGTATTTCAGTAAAGTAAGTTTATTCAGCCGCACTTGCGCTCTCCAATAGAAGAGTAGCTTTGTTATTGAGCACTTCAATGAAGCCGCCTGATATATTGTAGGAGGCCGTTTTCCCTTTGTTGTCCAACAAAATTTTGATGACACCATTTTTAAGGGCGCTCACAAGTGGTGCGTGTTTTTCAAGCACTTCAAATGAGCCGGATACACCGGGAAGTTGTACTCCATATACATCACCCGTGTAAATCTTTTTTTCTGGTGTCAGTATTTCAATTTGCATCAGTTCGTCTTATGAGTTGACTACGCCTTGGCGGCTTCCATCATTTTCTTGCCCTTCTCGATCGCATCTTCAATTGTACCAACCAGGTTGAATGCTGCTTCAGGATATTCATCCACTTCACCATCCATGATCATGTTAAATCCTTTGATGGTGTCTTCAATGCTTACAAATACCCCTTTCAATCCGGTGAACTGCTCAGCAACATGGAAAGGCTGACTGAGGAAACGCTGTACTTTTCTTGCACGTGATACGGTCTGCTTATCCTCCTCACTCAATTCATCCATACCAAGGATGGCGATGATGTCCTGCAATTCTTTGTAACGCTGAAGAATTAGCTTCACTCTGTTTGCACAATCGTAATGTGCATCACCCACAATCATGGGGGTAAGAATTCTTGAAGTTGAATCCAATGGATCAACTGCAGGGTAAATACCCAAGTCGGCAATCTTACGGCTCAATACAGTGGTTGCATCCAAGTGTGCAAATGTTGTTGCTGGCGCAGGATCGGTCAAGTCATCCGCTGGCACATAAACTGCCTGAACAGAAGTAATAGATCCGTTCTTAGTAGAAGTAATTCTCTCCTGCATCAATCCCATCTCCGTTGCTAGTGTAGGCTGATATCCCACTGCAGATGGCATACGTCCCAACAAAGCAGATACCTCAGAGCCTGCCTGTGTGAATCGGAAGATATTATCAACAAAGAACAGAATATCTTTTCCTTTTCCTGTTCCATCACCGTCTCTAAAATATTCTGCAATGGTCAAACCGCTCAACGCAACACGCGCTCTTGCTCCAGGAGGTTCATTCATCTGACCAAATACAAATGTTGCCTTTGAATCCTTCAAACCTTTCATGTCCACTTTCTCCAGATCCCATCCACCTTCTTCCATGCTATGCTTGAAATCATCTCCGTATTTCATGATACCAGCTTCGATCATCTCTCTCAACAAATCATTTCCTTCACGGGTACGCTCTCCAACACCTGCGAAAACCGATAAACCGCCATATCCCTTTGCAATGTTGTTGATCAATTCCTGAATCAAAACCGTCTTACCCACACCAGCTCCGCCAAACAATCCAATTTTACCCCCTTTGGCATAAGGCTCAATCAAGTCAATTACTTTGATACCAGTGAAGAGAATTTCAGAAGCGGTGCTCAGCTCTTCAAACTTTGGAGGTTTGGCGTGAATTGCCCTGCCGTTTGCTTTGGAAACTGCTGGCAATCCATCAATCGGATCTCCTGTCACGTTGAACAGACGACCATTGATTGCTTCGCCGGTTGGCATTGAAATAGCTTTGCCAGTGTCGATGACTTCAGTTCCTCTGATCAGACCTTCGGTACCATCCATTGCAACACATCTTACACTGTCCTCACCCAGGTGCTGCTGAACTTCCATCACAAGTGTTTCACCACTTTCCCTCTTCAGTTCCAGGGCATTATAAATCTCTGGGAGTTGACCTTCAAAATGAACGTCTACCACCGCACCAATCACCTGTTTTACTTTTCCTTTATTTGACATCTTGTATGATTGAAATGGATAAAATTATATTTCAGGGCGCAAAGGTAAGCCAGGTGCCGAGATTGTAAAAATTAATAACAATAAATTTTCTAACATTTGGCTCACCTCAGAGCGCCATGTACAAAAATGCAGCTAAAACGGCTCCCAGAATGGGGCCAAACACAGGTATGAAGGCATATTTCCAGTCACTTGCACCCTTGTGAGGGATGGGAAGCAAGGCATGAATGATTCTGGGTCCGAGGTCACGCGCTGGATTGATGGCATACCCAGTGGGTCCCCCCATGCTGAGTCCTATTCCCAAAACCAGCAATGCAACTGGCAAGGCGTCAATGGAGCCCAGTTTTATCTCACCTTTTTGAATGAAAAATACTCCGAGCATGAATATAAAAGTCGCAATGGTTTCAGTCATCAAATTATGGACCGGATTGCGGATGGCAGGTCCTGTAGAAAATACTCCCAATACTGCGGCCGGATCTTTTGTAATATCAAAATGGCCTTTGTACGTGAGCCATGTAAGAATTGACCCTGCAAAAGCACCCAGAAACTGTGCAAGTATAAATGAGGGCACCAAATTCCATTCAAATTTACCTGCAACTGCCAACGCGATGGTAACTGCCGGATTAAGATGTGCACCGCTCACATCAGCAGCAATGTATACCCCCACGAATACTGCTATTGCCCATGCAAATGCAACGACAATGAGTCCAGCGTTGTTTCCTTTTGTATTGTGCAATGCAATATTTGCTACCACACACAACCCTAGTGTGATCAAAACTGCTGTTCCAACTAATTCAGCAATAAACGGTGTCATGGCAAGTATTTGAAGTTCAATTTAAATAAAAATTTTCAAGGAAGATAAGTCTTTGCCAATTCCTGAAAAGATGCAACCTGCTGGTTGATCCAAGCTTCATCATGATTTAACTCCAAAGCCATCCATTCTGCAACTTTTCTGGCAGATGAGACTGCGGCTGCCGCATCTACAAAAAGCATTCTCGATCTTCTGGCAAGAATGTCTTCAACTTGCAAGGCCATTTCATTTCTGACGGACCAAATCAATTCTGCTTTTGTACATTCATGATCTGGATGAATCCTCTCAGACATGGTGGGATCTGCATGCATCAATTCCTGAATTTTTATTGCATCAGATCCATATACAGAAAGCAAAGTCGACTGCTGCTTTGTCTCAGTATATCCATGCAATCTCAGGTTTCTGGTGGTGCATTTCACAACAGGAAGTTTTGCTACAAAAACGGCATTGTTCAATGCATCCTTTGCCATTTTTCTGTAGGTAGTCCACTTGCCTCCAGTGATGGTAATTAGGTTCGAGGTTGAAACAATGATGGTATGGTCTCTGGAAGCAAGTGCCGTACTTTTATTATTAGATGTTTTTACCAATGGTCTCAATCCGGCAAAGACTGATTTGATATCTTCTCTAACAATTTTTTTATCGTTGTACAGGTTGAAGTGATCAATGATAAAATCAATTTCATCCTGCAAGGCGGAAGGCTCTTCACTGATTTCAAGCAATGGGGTATCAGTCGTTCCCAACACAACATAATTTTTCCATGGAACGGCAAACAACACTCTTCCGTCTTTTGTTTTGGGAATCATCAACGCATGATCGGAGGGGAAAAATTTTTTTTCAATGACCAAGTGAACTCCCTGAGAAGGCATGACAGCTGCAGGAGATGATTTATCATCCAATTCGAGAATTGCATCTACAAAGACTCCCGTGGCATTGATGACGGATTTTGATGCCACGTCATATGTTTGACCGGTTTCCTCATCTCTGAATAAGAGTCCGGACACTTTTCCATCTTTCTTTTTTAGTTCAACTACATTGGCATAATTGAGCACTGCTCCTCCCAAATCATTGGCGGTTAGTGCAAGAGCAATGACAAGTCTTGCATCATCAAACTGTCCATCTGCATAAACAATCCCGCCTTTGAGGCCGGTTTTCTGAATAGTAGGCATCCATTGAAGCAATGTTTTTTTACTCAACAGTTTGGTTCGCGATAAACTTAATTTTCCTGCAAGTATATCATACAACAACAATCCGCTTGCGTAAAAAAATTGATCGAAATAGCGATAGACGGGAATGACAAACTTCTGAATGCTAGTGAGATGTGGAGCATTGGCCAATAGGAAGCCCCGCTCCCTGAGTGCTTCAATCACCAACTTTACATTTCCTTGTGCGAGGTATCGCACGCCACCATGTACAAGTTTGGTGCTTCTGCTGGAAGTACCTTTTGCAAAATCATTTTTCTCGAGCAATAGCACTTTGAATCCCCTTTTGGCTGCATCAACTGCAATGCCCATGCCAGTTGCGCCGCCTCCAATGACAACCACATCCCATATCTTAGTTTGAGAAATTTTTTCAAACGCTTTTTGCCTCGACAACATGCTGTATGATTTCATGATTTACTCCATGCAAGCACTGCATGGATGGCTCTTTGCCACAAGTGGAGTTTGGATTTTTTTACTTCTTCATTCATGCTGGGGATGAATTTACCAGAGACTTTCCATTGAGATGATATTTCTTCAACGGAATTCCAGTAACCAACCGAGAGCCCTGCGAGGTATGCTGCGCCCAATGCTGTAGTTTCAATTACTTCCGGTCTGAGCACCTGAACTCCCAATATATCGGATTGAAATTGCATCATCAGATCATTTACTGTTGCACCTCCATCCACTCGCAGCTCTGTAATGGGCAATCCTGCATCCGCTTCCATTGCTTTCAATACATCATAGGTTTGAAATGCAATACTCTCTAGCGTAGCCCTCGCAATATGCGCATCTGTAGTACCTCTTGTAATTCCAAAAATAGTGCCCCGTGCATGTGGATCCCAATGTGGTGCGCCCAATCCTGCATAGGCAGGAACGACCACTACTCCATCTGCATCTTTCACGGAGGCAGCAAGCTGCTGTACCTCTGATGACGAGCGAATGAGTTTTAATCCATCTCTCAACCATTGAACAGCGGCACCGGCAATGAACACACTTCCCTCCAATGCATAATTGATTTTTCCGTTTATTTTCCATGCAACGGTTGTAAGCAGATTGTTGTTTGATTTCACTGCTTTGCTGCCGGTATTCATCAACATGAAACATCCTGTACCGTAGGTATTCTTGACCATTCCTACCCCCGTACACATTTGTCCAAACAATGCAGATTGCTGATCACCTGCCATACCGGCAATGGGAACTTCTCCCATGCCAATCGCCTGGGCATACCCAAAAATTTCGCTGTTGCTTTTCACCGTAGGCAGCATGCTATGCGGTATGTCCATTATTTCCAGGAGCTCTTTGTCCCAGTCCAACGTATGCAAATTAAAAAGCATGGTTCTTGAAGCATTGCTTACATCGGTTGCGTGCACTTTGCCGTCGGTCAATTTCCAAAGCAACCAAGTGTCGATGGTGCCAAAAGCCAAATGACCCTCTGATGCCAGTTGACGGGCCCCTGCTACATGATCTAAAATCCATTTGATTTTTGTACCGGAAAAATAGGCGTCAACTACCAAACCGGTTTTCTCCTGTATCAAATTTGCATGTCCATCTTTTTTCAACACATCACAATAATCCGCAGTTCTTCTGTCCTGCCATACAATGGCATTGTAGATTGGCATTCCTGTTTTTTTATCCCATACCACAGTGGTTTCCCTTTGGTTGGTGATGCCAATGGCTGCAATATTTTCTGCTTTGAGTGATGATTTTAACAACGCCTCTTTGGCAACACTCCCTTGGCTTGCCCATATTTCCATGGGATCATGTTCAACCCAACCAGGAGTCGGAAAAATTTGCTTGAATTCTTTTTGAGCGACGGAACAGATAGTGCCTGCATGATCAAATACAATTGCCCTTGAGCTGGTTGTCCCCTGATCTAGCGAGAGGATGAACTTTTTCATGTGTATAAAACTGACTTTTATTTTATGGATCTAAGTAGTTATACAATTTACGATTAAATTGCAAGTCGATGGAAAACTTCGTAGTATCTGCCAGAAAATACAGACCCCAACATTTTTCAACTGTGGTTGGACAAGCACATATTACCACAACATTGAAAAATGCCATCCTTCAACATCACCTGGCTCATGCCTTTTTATTTTGCGGACCCAGAGGCGTGGGGAAAACAACCTGTGCACGTATTCTTGCAAAAACCATCAACTGTGAAAAAATTGGAAAGGATGGAGAAGCCTGTGATCAGTGCAATTCATGTCAATCCTTCAACAAAGGCGCCTCCTTTAATATTCATGAACTGGATGCCGCCAGCAACAATTCAGTGGATGATATCCGAGAATTGATTGAGCAGGTAAGATTTGCTCCCCAAGCAGGCAAGTACAAGATCTATATTATTGACGAGGTGCACATGTTGAGCGCCTCTGCATTCAATGCATTTTTGAAAACCCTTGAGGAGCCGCCCGCGCATGCAATCTTCATTTTAGCCACTACCGAAAAGCACAAAATTCTTCCCACCATTCTCTCGCGTTGTCAGATTTTTGATTTCAAAAGAATCACCCCTGCTGATATAGTCTCATACCTGGAAGAGATTGCATCCAAAGAAAAAATCAAAGCAGAAAATGCAGCCATGCAACTCATCGCTCAAAAAAGCGACGGCTGCATGAGAGATGCACTGAGCATCCTCGATAAAATTGTAAGCTTCACCAACGGACATCTCACTTACGCTTCTACATTGGAACATTTGAATGTGTTGGATGAAGAATACTTCTTTCAATTCTTTGAACTCCTGCAAAAAGAAGATCTCCCCGGTGTATTGAGCCTGTACGATGAAATTGATCAAAAAGGTTTTGAAGGCGATACTGTATTGAATCACTTCTCTTCGTTTTTTAGAAATTTGCTGATCAGCAAGGATGCTCGATCCATTGCATTGCTGCAAACTGTTGAAGCATTCAGAAAAAAATACATCGCCACAGCAAGTCAACTTTCAACTGCTTATATCATTGGCGCACTCCATATTCTCAATGAGGCTGAAATTGGATTCAAACAGTCAAGAAACAAAAAGCTGCATGTGGAATTCCATTTGATCAGGCTTACGTACCTGCAACAAGCGGTCAACATCCAGCCGGATGAAACTGCTTCTAAAAAAAAACGATTGGATGAGCTGAAACCAATTGCATTCAAACAAATTGGATTTAGAATCAAAGAGACCAAAAAAGAAATTGCTACCAGTGCAGTTAAATCGAATACCAATAACCAGTCTGCCAAATTGGAAATAGCAACGGAAATCATTCAACAAAAATCAACGCTTCCACCAACTGGTTCAGCAACAACAGAAAAACCGAAAGAAGCGGGGGCTTTGAAGAAAATCAGAGAGCAGATTCTTCACAGAAAACTGGAGCCTGATGCCAGCAAGACACTGACAATAGCATCCTTGGCTGAAGCATGGAATAGCTACCTTTCTAAATTGCTTGAAAGCAACCAAGTCACCAGTCACCACAACCTGAAAACCGCCACCACGAGCTTGATCAGCGATGTTCAATTTGATGTATTTGTCAGTTCAAGGATTCAGCAGCAATTCATTGAATCAGAAAGAATCCATCTGCTGATCCATGTACAGGAGTTTTTCAACAACCCAAAAATTCAGTTCAAAATCAGCTTGGATCCGGAAGCAGAAAAAGAGCCGGTTCAGACTGAGCAAACCCTTTCTCAGCGAGATCAATATCTAAGGATGATCGAACGCTACCCTTTGATCAAAGAAATGCGGGATCAATTGAACCTGGACCTCGACTATTAGACCTATAAACTCTTTGTTCACAGGCCAAGCGCATTTAGTCAAATTGACGTAATTTCGGCCTTCCAATTTATTAATCAACAAACCTTATCTGCGATATGGCGGAAGTGATCAGAATGCCTCTCCTGAGTGATACCATGACGGAAGGAAAAATTGTGAAATGGAATAAAAAAGTGGGCGATGCTGTCAAAAGCGACGATGTGCTTGCCGATGTAGAAACCGACAAAGCCACTATGGAAGTGGTGGGCTATGCGGAAGGAACTCTATTATACGTGGGTGTCAAAGAAGGAGAAGCCGCAAAAGTTAACGGCATCATTGCCATTGTTGGAAAACCTGGTGAAAATATTGATGGACTGATTTCAGCCGATGCAACACCTTCTGCACCAACTGCAGCAACACCTGCTGCCCTATCGCCTTCAACACCTCCATCCGCATCTACAAATACAACTGTGACCCCTGAACAATTGGGTGTGACTGTCATCAGAATGCCATTGTTGAGCGACACCATGACAGCTGGAAAAATTGTGCAATGGAACAAAAAAGTTGGAGATGCTGTAAAAAGTGATGACAATCTTGTAGATGTAGAAACCGACAAAGCTACCATGGAGGTAGTGGGCTATACAGACGGAACTCTGCTCCATATTGGGGTAGAGAACGGAGCATCCGCAAAAGTGAATGATGTGATTGCCATTATAGGAAAAGCCGGGACCGACATCTCTGCATTGTTGGGTTCACTGAATGCTCCAGTCAGTCCTGTTCAGTCTGCTGCTCCAACAGCTGCACCTGCAGAGCCTGTTGCATCCATTCCTGCTGCTGTTTCAAGTGATTCCAATGACAGCCGACTAAAAGCATCCCCGCTGGCAAAAGTGCTGGCCAAGGAAAAAGGAATTGACCTTTCTACCATCAATGGATCTGGTGACGGTGGAAGAATCATCAAAGCCGATATCGACAATTTCAAATCCTGCAAACCTGCCTCTTCTCATGCTGCGGTTCCTGTATTTACTGCAAAACCGGTTCTCTCTGGGCAAGAAGGCTACACGGATACACAGCTTACTTCCATGCGCAAAACCATTGCGAGAAGATTGGGCGAAAGCATGTTCACTGCTCCTCATTTTTATCTGACCATGGAAATTTGCATGGACAATGCCATTCAAGCCCGTCTACAGATGAACGAAGTGAGCCCTACAAAAATATCTTTCCAAGACATGCTGATCAAAGCCTCTGCACTTGCTTTGAGACAGCACCCAGCAGTCAACAGCAGCTGGATGGGGGATTTCATCAGGACCTATAATCATGTTCATATTGGATCTGCCATTGCCTTGCCTGAAGGATTGATTGTGCCTGTATTGAAATTTGCTGATCAAAAATCACTTTCTCAAATTGCAGCGGAATCTAAGGAGCTCTACGACAAAGCAAGAAATAAAAAAATACAACCACAGGAATTCACCGGCAACACATTCACCATTTCAAATTTGGGAATGATGGATATTGATGAATTTACTGCCATCATCAATCCACCTGACAGCTGCATCCTTGCAGTCGGCAAAATCAAGGAAGTGGTGGTGAAAAAGGGAGAGGGATTTGGAACAACCCAGGTGATGAAACTAACCTTGAGTTGCGACCACAGAAGTGTGGATGGTGCAGTAGGCGCATCCTTCCTACAAACACTGAAGAAATACATGGAGAATCCAATTATGATGTTGGTTTAATTGTCGGATGTGAAAAAAACACTTGTACTTGGCGCATCTCCAAAGCCTTCCCAATACAGCCACATGGCCATACAAAAACTGTTGACTGCTGGCCATCCCGTAGAAGCCATCGGGCGCAGTACATTCGAATTGGATGGCGTGCATGTAAAGACCGAGAAAGAAAATTTTAATGATATTGATACCGTAACAATGTACCTGAACAGCGAAAGGCAAAAGGAGTACGAGGAGTATATCATTGCACTGCACCCCAAGAGAATTATTTTTAATCCAGGTGCTGGAAATCACGCATTTGCAGAAAAAGCCAGAGCGGCCGGAATTGAAACAATGGAGGCCTGTACACTTGTCATGCTGGGAACCGGGCAATACTGATTGAACCCATCCTCTCCATTCCTGCTTA
This sequence comes from Bacteroidota bacterium, assembly GCA_005788265.1. Taxonomy (GTDB): domain Bacteria; phylum Bacteroidota; class Bacteroidia; order Chitinophagales; family Chitinophagaceae; genus Pollutibacter. Next base: position 41,324 of record SXYR01000096.1, read on the forward strand.
TCTTTGCAGCATGTCTCATCAA
>SXYR01000097.1 GCA_005788265.1 Bacteroidota bacterium
AACCAAATCGTACGCATGAAAAGTATTGTGGATGTTTTTATCTGCTACAATGACAATCTCTTCTGTTTCTCCTGATTCATTTGTAGCAATATTGTTTGTATTTGGTGCAGGCGCTCCAAACAGATCACCCTGAACTGCTGCAGCTTTTTCAACGGGACCGGCTATCGGAATATCTTCTCCCAGAATTCTTTTGCCGATGGTTCTGAATTCAAGTTCACTGAAAATTTCTTTCAATGATTCTTTGTTGGGATCAGTGACTTTGAAATTTTCTTCGTGAAATTCAACAGGAACGGATGTGATGATCGTTGCCAGTTTTTTACTCATGATTGCCAAGTCTTTTCCTTGTTTCACTTTTTCACCAATCGCTCCTTTTATTTTATCTGCATTGTCCAGTACCGATTCCAGCGATCCGTACTCTGCCAATAATTTTGCAGCTGTCTTTTCTCCTACACCGGGGATTCCGGGAATATTATCCACCGCATCACCCATCATGGCCAACATGTCTATTACCTGGTCTACGTTTTGTATGTTCCATTTTTCACATACTTCAGCCGGACCAATGATTTCGAAATCGCCTCCTTGATAAGGAGGCTTGTAGATCTTGATGTTGTCTGTTACCAGTTGACCATAATCTTTATCGGGAGTTACCATGTATACATGATAGCCTGCTTTCTCTGCTTGCTTGGCCAATGTTCCAATGACATCATCTGCTTCAAATCCATCTGTTTCAATAATGGGGATGTTAAAGCTTTCAATGATTTTTTTGATGTCAGGAATGGATGCCAATAAATCTTCGGGCGCTTCCTGTCTGTTTGCTTTGTAGTCTGCATAATCGGTATGACGTTCGGTGGGAGCTGCTGTGTCAAAACAAATCGCCATGTGACTTGGCTTTTGTTTGTTGATCAAATCCACGAGTGCATTGGTAAAGCCAAATTGTGCATTCGTATTTTTCCCTTTGCTTGTTATACGCGGGTTGCGAATGAGCGCATAGTATGCACGAAAAATCAATGCAAATGCATCCAATAAAAAAAGCCTCTTTTCCATTTTTAAAATTTCGCGTCTATAAAGTAAGGCAACATTTTTCTCCAAGTAGGCCAATCATGGTGTATATCTTCTGCCCAGATTTCAAGATCATGCGGAATCGATTTGCTGTGCAAAACTCCCGAAAATCTTTTGTTGGCCTCCGGATCTTCATGTGAACCACTTCCCGAAGCTATGATCATTTTACCACTTCTGATTTGTTCAAGTATTGTATGATCTGTTAAGTTTGGTATATAATGTATGGGTGAGTTGAAATACACCTGGTCATCATAATAACCATCTGTATATTCCATCAAATCATATACGCCGCTCATGGCAATCACCCCCTTGAATACATCTGGTTTTTTTAGAAAAATATTCATGGCATGCAATGCACCAAATGATGCTCCGGCCGTGATGATGGGCGTTTCATTAGAAGTAAAATTTCTGATAAAGGGGACTACCTCGTTGAAAATATAATCATTGAATTGGTTTTGACGAATGGCTTTGTGTGCTCCCTCCATCTGCTTGTTCATCCAACTTTCTGTGTTGATGCTGTTGATGGAAAATACTTTGATTTTTCCCGCATCAATCAAGGGTTTGAGCTGATCAATCATCTCAAATCGTTCATACTCCAAATAATCAGCTGCAGCAGTTGGGATCATCAACAATGCAAATCCATAATGTCCGTATACTGCAAGAGGCATTTCCTTTTGCAGGGCGGGACTGAACCATTGATGGACTTCTCTCACCATTATGGCACTACTTTGATGATTCCTCTCATTACAGCTGCATGCCCCGGAAATGTACATACAAACATATATTCTCCCGGAGTGGAAGGAGCGACAAAATAAATTGATTCGCTGGTTTCAGGTTGAAGCAAACCAGTATGAAACAGGACTTTGTTCGAACTGGGTACATAATTCATTTCTGATCCTTTGAGTCCCATTTTCAGTGCAAGCGATCCTACTTCATCTGCAGCTCCTGGAGCAGTGATGACAACATTATGGGTCATGTCATCATTGTTGTTGAATATGAGCCTGACCTTGCTTCCTGCTTTGACTTCAAAATTGCTTACATCGTATTTCAATCCAGGTTTGGTTCCCAGTTTCAAAATTTTTTCTGGCTGTGTCCAATCAGCAGGCATGGTCGTTTGCCTTTTCTTAGACACAACAGGTTTAGTTGGTGCTGTTTTTTTCATGTCATGGTGCATTCCCGCATGTGCATTGACTTTTTCTCCTTCTGTTAAAACTGTTTTTTCTCCAGCAGGAATTTCATTCAATGTATAGTAAGCAAAATCATGCAAGAGAGATTTTTGCTCGGTCGATTCAAGGTTTGCAACCCTGATTTCATGGATGTATCCAGGAATCAAACTGTCTAATACAAGTTTTACTTTTCTGCCATCAGCTGATGGGATCATGCCAATGATTTTTCTAGTTCGATTGTTGATGATGGGACTTCCGTATTGGTGTTGATATTTATAGGTGAAACTGTTGACCGTAAAATTTTTCGGATCCTTCAATTTACTGCTGTTGACTGGGGTTGTGAATTCAACTTCAAATCCATCGCTCATTGCATGAATGTCTTTCATTTCAAATGGCAATTCTCCATTCCATACCAATCGTTGCAATGCATATTCTGCTTTTCCTGTGCTTGCCCATCCTCTGCTGGTCATTCCACCAAAAATAGAACCGTCTAATCCCCAACGCAACCTTACAAGTCCCGATGCAAATCCCTCATAAAAAGGATAACATGCTCCCTGGTATTTCCCATTCACTTTTTCGAGTGACATTCTCATGATTTTTGAATGCCCTTGATCTGCCACAAAGTATTGTCCACCAAAAGGCCCAAAAGCACCGTTCGTTTGATCTTCAATGATATCTGCAGTTGAGATACCCATAACGGTATGTGGAAACCATACAGCAGGAAGTTTCAGCTCTTTGATTTTTTTTGCAGCCTCATGCATGGGCTGTCCATTGTCCACTTCTTTCAAATCTTCTTTTGTCAATTTCAATGGCGAGTTGGGTTCTTTGGTCCAATTGAGTCCGCCT
>SXYR01000098.1 GCA_005788265.1 Bacteroidota bacterium
ATTTGTATTCAGCTTTTATGCATTGCTTTTGGTTTCAATATCAGCAACCGGACACCTGGGAGGCGTGCTTACTCATGGTGAAAATTACCTGAGTTTTGAAGTTGATGATCAGCCAGAAATTAAACCACTGCAAATTCAAAACATACAGGAAGCAATGGTATACGAAGATCTTGTCCAGTACATTTTTGATAAAAATTGTATTTCCTGCCATGGTGCACAAAAACAAAAAGGTGAATTAAGATTAGATGAATTTCAGTATGTATTGACCGGAGGTAAATCTGGAAAAATCATTCAGTCGGGTGAACTCAATAAAAGTGAAATCATTCGCAGGATTTTATTAGATGATTCGGATGAAAAACATATGCCACCAAAAGGAAAATTGCCTTTGCGTGATTTTGAAATTCAACTATTGAAATGGTGGATACAATCCGGTGCTGCCAATCAACAAAAAGTCAGGGAAATGTCTGCAGATTCGATCATCATCAATGCCATCAAGCAATTTCATCAAACCTTTTCACAAAATCCCAAGCCTGTTGCAATCGAACGTCCTCCGATAAAACCTCTCGATCCATCCATCATCAAAGAACTGCAATCAATTGGTTTCACCATCACCCCATTGTCAATCAATGAAAATTACTATCGTGTGGTTGCTTACAATGTTAAAGATTCTATTAACAAAGCTTTGGGTCGTATACAGAAAATAGCGCCACATATTATTGAACTCAAATTATCTTTTACCAAAGCAGATGATGCCACCCTTCAATTGATTCCTGAATTTGTCAATATAGAAAAACTCTGGCTGGATCATACCGAAATTGGCACTGCAAAACTCAATAGCATGACATCCCTAAAGAATTTAAAATACTTGAATCTATATAAAACCAACATACAGAAGGCCGAATTAGAAAGTATCAACTTTTCTAAAGAATTGCAGATCATTTATCCAGCCCCCAAAGACACCTTGTTGATTGCAAGTGATACGACCTTGCTGCCTAAGCCTACGCAATAATTCCCCTGAAGCTTTTCAGCAATTTGAGTTGATTCAAGGTTCTCACAAGATTATTATCAGGGTATTGAGTATTATAATAGATATCATTGTTGAGAAAATCTGTGAAAAAACGAAGGGCCTGCATATAAATCATGAATTCACCGGCATAGTTCAGGTGTTTGATTTCGTCAGTACTCATTTGATCCGCCATTCTTTCTTTGTACCCCTCAATGATTGCTTGGTAGAATTCTCTTCTTGCTTCCACTAAATTCATATCTTTTTCTTCCTCGTTGGCTGGTGATAGATAAGTTCTGAACATATCACCCAGGTCACTGATGAAAAATCCTGGCATCACTGTATCCAAGTCAATAACACAAATTCCTTTTTGATGATCATCGAAAAGCACATTGCTGATCTTGGTATCATGGTGCGTAACCCTTGATGAAAATGTACGAGCGTTCAGTATTTTATCATAAAAAGAAACAATGGCGTAATCATCTTCAAGATCAGCGATAATTTGGGTGGTTGCGTTGATTCTTTCAGAATTACCATTGTTCAAAGCTTCTCGAAATTGCTTCCATCTAAATGAAAGGTCATGAAATCCAATGATGGTTGGCTTTAAACTGTCTACAGGAAAATGTTGGAAGGAAGCGGTAAAGTTTCCAAATTGCAAGGAAGCTTGGTAGGCTTCTTCAGGGATATTACAAACATTGATGGAATGTGAGTTTTCAACAAAAGGAATCAACCTATAATATGCCCCATTGATCAAATGATAATGCTCATGATCTTTTGTTTTGACTGGACAGGGTAACATGGTATTCGAACCTGTCTTTCGCAACCAGGCTGAAAGTGATTCAATATTATTGGCAATATTTTCTGGCCATTTGAAGACAGTGTGATTGACTTCTTGCAAAATGTAAACTTTCTCCTCATTTTTTTTTACAACATAGGAATGATGGATCAGTCCGGAACCAAAGACCTCAATGGAATGATCTGAAACTTGATCAATAAAAGCATCCAATACAGTATACAGAGCTTCCATTTAGTAGAGCAATCTTACTTTGATGGCGCCTTTTACTTTCTTTAAAATTTCGACTGCGCTTTTTGAGAGTTTGGTATCAATATCGAGCACAACATATCCAATTTCATCATTGGTTTTGAGGTATTGTCCCAAAACGTTGATTTCATGTTCAGAAAGCGTACTGTTGATTTCTGATAGCACACCAGGTATATTGTTGTGAATATGCAGAATGCGATGTGTTTTTTCCTGTTGCGGGAGACTTAGTTCTGGAATTGTATGAGATCCTGTTGTAGCACCTGTTTCAAGGAAATTTAACATTTTAGCACTCACATCTTCTCCAATATTGTATTGTGCCTCTTCTGTTGATCCACCTATGTGAGGTGTCAGCAATACATTCGGGATTCCTTGCAATGGGCTTTTGAAGGGATCCCCATTTTTTTCTGGTTCCCATGGAAACACATCTATACCGGCACCTGCTAAATGTCCAGATACCAGTGCGTGTTTCAGGGCTTCTAAATCCACTACTTCCCCTCTTGCATAATTCAATAATATTGAACCCTTTTTGAATTGTTTGAGCAGAGATTTGTTGACAAGGTTTTTCGTGTGGCTGTTTTCGGGAATATGCAAAGTGATGATATCTGATTTTGATACCAATTCTTTGAGTGATTTTTTGGATACAGCATTGCCAAGTGGAAGCTTAGTATTTACATCATAAAAAAGCACTTTCATACCCATGGCTTCTGCGAGGATGCTGACTTGGGAGCCAATATTGCCATATCCAATGATGCCCAGTGTCTTACCCCTTAATTCATAACTTCCTTTTGCCTCTTTGTTCCAGGTACCTTCATGAGCGAACTTGTTTTTGTCAACGATTTTTCTGATCAGCATGATAGATACGCCAATGATCAGCTCTGCCACGGATCTGGTATTGCTATAGGGAGCATTGAAAACAACTACCCCTCTTTTTCTTGCTTCAACCAGATTGACCTGGTTGGTACCGATGCAAAAACAGCCAATGGCTTGTAATTTTTTGGCATGTTGTAAAACGCGATCGGTGATCAATGTTTTGGATCTGATTCCTATGAGATGTGCATCTTTGATTTCTTGAATGAGTTGAGATTCGGGCAAAGCACCAGAAAATTTCTTGATATCAACATACCCTGCATCTTTGAAAATATTGATGGCGGCATCACTGATATTTTCAAAAAAAACAATTTTTATTTTGTCTTTCGGATAGCTCGTAAGTGTTGAATGACTCATTAGAAAAATATGTAATTTTATGCGAAATTAACAACTTCTAACCCCTATTCCAATTTAAGACCCCAGATGTTGAAAATCAAAGTATTCCTTGCACTTTTCTTTGCTTTTTCAAGCTTGTTCTATTTTATTGAGAATTATTTCCTGGGTATATCTGGGCCTCCAAAAAAAGGAGCCATTGAAAAAATTGAGATTCCTCCTACATTCAATTTGAACAGTACGGAAGAGTTGCTGAGAAAGTCATCTGCCAAATTTTTTGAAGAAAGCCTGGTGCGTACAAGATTCAATGGTGCCATGCTGGTAGCCCACAATGGAAAAATTGTTTTTGAGCAATATGAGGGACTCAAAGAGGTCATCAAAGGAGAAGCAATTGATTCAGCCACTTCATTTCACCTGGCATCTGTTTCCAAAACTTTCACCGCCATGGCTGTGCTTAAATTATGGGAAGATGGCAAGATTGATATTGATGAGAAAGTCAGCAAGTATTTATCTGGTTTCCCTTTTACACAAATCACTGTCAGGAATTTATTGAGTCACCGTTCAGGTCTTCCAAATTATGTTTATTTCGCAGAACAGGTTGGCTGGAACAGAAAAAAATACCTTCACAACAATGATATGTTGAACCTCTTGATCGCCAACAGATCAAGGTTAAAAATTGGCAGACCCAATGCGTATTTTGACTATTGCAATACCAACTATGCCATCCTCGCCATCCTAGTCGAAAAGGTATCAGGTAAGAGTTTTGCTGCTTATATGGATCAAACCTTTTTTGCTCCCATTGGCATGATGAACAGCTTTGTATTTGACATCAACCAAACAGAAAAAGTCTTGCCCTCTTTCAAATACAACAATCGCCTGGAGCCCATGATGTTTCTGGATGCAGTTTATGGCGACAAGAATATTTACAGTACCACAAGAGATCTGTTAAAATGGGATATTGCCCTTAACAGCGGTAAGTTATTTAAGCAGCAAACTTTGGATCAAGCTTTTCGTGGATACAGTTATGAACGCAAAGGTGTAAAAAATTACGGATTGGGTTGGAGGCTCTATGAGATGCCTTCCGGTAAAAAAATAGTGTACCACAATGGTTGGTGGCACGGCAACAACACA
>SXYR01000013.1 GCA_005788265.1 Bacteroidota bacterium
CAGATGCTCTAAACCAGCTGAGCTAAACTCCCTTTGGGGGAGCAAATATAAGTTTTTTCATAATAATTCCAAGCCCTACATACAGTTTTGTAAATTGTATTTCAAAACCATACCAGATGGACCAAAACCTCACCAGAAAAGATTTTTTAAAGTATACATCAGCTGCAAGTGCAGCGATGTTGCTGAATGCATTGCATATACATGCCGAAGAGCAGCATCTTTCTACATTAAAAATTGCGATCATCGGTTGCGGCAGCGTGAGCAACAGATACATCCCTCATCTCCAATCTTCTTCATCGGTTGAAATTGTGGCGCTTTGCGACATTAAATATGAAAGAGCCCTAGAGCAAAAAAAGCAATATCATCTCAGTGCAGAAACATACAACAACATCGAAGCAATGCTGAAGGGTGTAGCCTTTGATATGATGGTTACATTGACAGATATGCAAGTGCATGGAGAACTCAATAAGAAAGCATTGCAAGCGGGTAAACATGTTTGGAGTGAAAAACCCATGGCAAATACATATGCTGAAGGGAAAGCGCTGCTCGCATTGGCCCAATCAAAAAAACTAAAACTCTGGGGCGCTCCGGCAGTTGTGAATTCTCCACAATTCGCATTCATGAATAAGATGATCCAAGAAGGAAAGCTGGGAAGAATTGCAAGTGCACATGGACAGTATGGGCACACCGGACCAACATGGTCAGCTTTCTTTTATGAAAAAGGAGGTGGAAGCATGCCTGATCTTGGCGTATACAATATCGCAACACTGACCGCATTGCTGGGCCCCGCAAAATCCATCATGGCCATGACGAGTATTGTAAATCCTTCAAGAGAAATCGATAATAGAGGAGTTGTTAAAGTGGAGGCGGAAGACAATGCACATTTATTACTCGATCATGGTAAAGGCATTATCAGCCATATCATGTGCGGATTCAATTATTTCGATCCACATGGACATGAAGCAAAGGGTCAACAATTGCATTCAATTCAAATTTTTGGTGACAAAGCCAATATGCGATTGATTGGATACGATTGGGAAACCAATGGTGTCTATCTGGATGATTCATGGGAAACCCAGGCAAAATTATATGAAGCAGAAACAGGAGGATATCAGTGGCAGGAAGGAGCAACCAAAGTTGCAGAATCCATCGTTGGCAATACAAGTCCCAAGATAAATGTTGAACACGCACTGCACGTGCTGGAAATAATTGAATCCGCTCGTAAATCCTCTGCGGAAGGGAAGAAAATTTATTTAACATCATCTTTCAAATGGCCATTGTTTTGAATCATTCATTGAATGATTACCTTTGCAGCATCAAGGAACATTAGCTCAGTTGGTTTAGAGCATTACTTTGACAGAGTAGGGGTCACTGGTTCGAGTCCAGTATGTTCCACATCCACCCATCACCCATGCCACTGAACAATCCACTGTATCAGGAAGAACTGGAAGTAGAAGTGCTCGACAGCGCACGATATGCACTCATCGTATGGAACGACGATGTCAATACATTCGACTGGGTGATTAAAACCCTGATTGAAGTCTGCAAACATGAGCCTGAACAGGCAGAACAGTGCGCTATCCTCATTCATTACAAGGGAAAAACAGATGTGAAGAGAGGCTCCTACGAAGAGCTCAAAACCATGTGTGAAGCCATTGTAGAGAGAGGGATAGGAGCTACTGTCGAAGAGATAAAATCCTAGTCAAATTCTACTGTCATTTCTGGGTCGGATTCAGCCGCTGAAAGAACCAGGGAGCGGATGAATGCATTGATGGCTGCAGGCTCCAGGTTTCTTTTTAGTTTATCTTTTTTCCATTGCATGGCATAGATTGGTACAAATCCGACTGCCAGAAAATCGTTTTTATCCAGCATCACACATGAATATTCTTTTTCATTTCTTCCTTGTCCGAAGATGGCCAGAGAATATTGATAGTCTTTTAATGAATGGATGGCTTCGCTTACTTTCAAATTGTATGCTAGAACATCTTCTGATTCTTCACATACTCCCTCACAGAATTGTTCTTCCCTGCCAACACATTCAATTTTTTCATCTTGCAAAAAGCACATCTTGGGGCATAGACTGAATTCCTTTGCAAGTTTATGCATCATTCTAAGTCCATCAATCTGAAGCGGGAAACTATGGTGGGTGATGATATTCTTTTTCTTCTTTACAACCCCCAATCTCATCACACCTCTTTGATCCATGTAGCTGCAAATTCCGAATTGAGGCTCAAACTTTTTTTGAGAACGATTGAAACGCGGCCATATGCGTTTGATCTCTATGCTCTCCATCACACTCATCATCACTTCATTTCCGTATTCTTTATAACTTATTTTCTGCACCAGTCGAATCAATTCCTGTTTTCGTTTGCTGGTTGAATTATTGGAGAAATGACTGATGACCCTTTTTTGCAAGCGCTTTGCTTTGCCCACATAAAGTATTTTCCCTTTTACATCATGAAAATAATAGACACCCGGTGTATTGGGCATTTTATCCAAATCGTCATTGTTTAAATGAATAGGGAGATAGGCGTCTTTGCTTCCTTTCTTCAACATCTGCTGGATATGTTTGTGCTTATCATTTTCCATCAGGTGGTGAAACAACAATGCAGTGGCATGTGCGTCTCCCATTGCACGATGTCTTTGTTTGATGGGAATATTGAGTGAACGACAGAGATTGCCTAAGCTGTAGCTGGGCAGTTCTTGAATTATTTTTCGACTGAGTCTAACAGTACATAATTTTCTACTTTGCAGTGCAAGTCCATGTTGAGATAACTGGTGTGCTACAAAAGAGAAGTCGAAATTCACATTGTGGGCAACAAATGTTTTGTGCTGAAGCAGCTCGAATACTTCATGCGCAATTTGTCCAAATACAGGAGCGTTTTTCACCATGGCATCAGAAATGCCGGTTAATTTTTCAATGAAAATCGGAATGGGTTGCAATGGGTTCACCAGACTGCAATAGGTATGCATGATTTCCTTTCCATCAGTAATCACAATGGCGATTTCAGTGATGCTGCCTGAG
>SXYR01000014.1 GCA_005788265.1 Bacteroidota bacterium
GTTTTTCGAGTGTGGGCATCTGTCTTTTAAAATCTCCGGTAATTTTCCAGCGATAACTTTCATCGTATTTTTCTAAGATTTGAATCAAATGCTCCCCATATTCTTCGATCTCTGCGTAGAGAAAATGTCCCTGGTGCCTCATGTAAAATCCAATTGCCTCTGCAACATTTTTCTGGGTTTTCTCTCCAAATCCCTTGTAAAGAAGCAATCTGTTTTCGTTGCAGGCATAGAGTAATTCCCCAATTGATTCAATTCCCATCTCCTTCCAAATTGTACATATTTTTTTTGGACCCAGTCCTTTGATCTGCATCATTTCAAGAATGCCTTGGGGTGTTTTGGCTACCAGCTCTTCCAATACACTTAGCTTGCCGGTATCAAGAATCTCGGCGATTTTACTTGCAGCAGAGCTGCCAATGCCTTTGAGTCCGGAGAGCTCTTCCCTGGCAACCTCTGTCAGTTGAACGGGAAGTTTTTCAATACTGAAAGCCGCAGCAGCGTATGATTTTGATTTAAAGCTGTTTTCCTGATGGATATCCATCAATTTACTGAGAAGGCTGAACTGATCTGCAATGGCATAATTGTCTGGCATGAAGCGAAGGTAAGGTAGGGGAATAAAAAAAGTCCCGCACCTGGCGGGACTCACTATTGTGCTCTGAAGAGAATTACTTCTTCTTAGCAGCTTTCTTAGCAGCTTTCTTCTTAGGAGCAGCTTTTTTAGCAGCTTTCTTCTTAGGAGCAGCTTTTCTTACAGCCTTTTTTGCAGCTTTCTTTTTAGGAGCTGCTTTTTTCTTTGCGGCTTTTTTTGCAGTTGCCATTTTGTTTAGAATTTAATGGTTAGAAAAATGGATTACGACGTAAAAGTAAACACACTTTTCCGAAACTGCAAAATTTTTTTTAACAGTAAATTAATAGATGCTTAAATGGCAGCAGAAACTGGTTGAACAGAAACGATGGTTTTGTTCTCTTTTGTCTTCCTAAATTCAACCACTCCGTCAGAAGTTGCAAAGATGGTGAAGTCTCTTCCAACGCCCACATTCTTACCTGGATGGTATTGTGTACCGCGCTGACGTAAGATGATATTTCCTGAAATAGCAGGTTGTCCTCCAAAAATTTTAATTCCCAATCTTTTGCTTTGAGAGTCGCGACCGTTCTTTACACTACCTTCTCCTTTCTTATGTGCCATGACGTTAGAGTTTAAATCGACTGATAAATATGATTAAGCGATGCTTTCAATTTTGATTTTGGTATAGAGCTTGCGGTGGCCGATTTTCTTGCGGAAACCTTTTCTTCTTTTCATCTTGAATGCAATCACCTTGTCGCCTTGTTTCTCGCTGAGGATTTCAGCATTTACTTTTTGTTTGACATCTTTTCCAACAGAAAGATTACCTGCATTGTCTACCAACAATACTTCAGGCTGGATTTTATCTCCTGCCTTACCTTCAATATGGGGCACATACAATTCCTGGCCTGCTTCCACTTTGTACTGATGACCCGCTATCTTTACTATTGCGAACATGTTGATAAATTTAGGAGTGCAAAGGTAAGAAGAATTTGGCTTTTTTACAAGTCTTGTTCCAAAATTTCTTACCCATAAAGCTGGTAGAATTGCCTTGCTCAACCTACCTTTGTTCGAGGCCTATTTCATTGAAAATGAGTATAAAATCGCAGTTGGCGAAACCTTTTGCCGACTACATATATAAAGGTATCCTGCGGTCCATGCGGTCGGCGTTGGAGGACCAGGATAGAATTCTCCAACAGCTTGTAAGCAAGGGGAAATCCACCAAATTTGGCAAAGACCATCGAATGGGGGATGTTTCCGGTCACCTTTCTTATAGTCAGGCTGTCCCGGTAAGAGATTATGAACAGATCAAGGGGTATATCCAGGATATCAAGGATGGAAAATCAAATATCCTATGGCCTGGGAAGCCCATCTACCTGGCTAAAACTTCCGGTACCACCTCAGGCGCAAAATACATTCCCATCAGCAAGGATTCCATCCCCAATCATATCAATACGGCAAGAAATGCATTGCTGACATATATCGCATCTACAGGAAATGCAAACTTTGTTTCCGGGAACATGATTTTTCTATCTGGCTCCCCAACCCTCGACAGGATCGGCGGAATTCCTACCGGCAGGTTAAGCGGAATTGTCAATCACCATATTCCAGGATACCTGAAAAAAAATCAACTTCCCAGTTTTGAAACCAATTGTATAGAGGATTGGGAATCCAAGTTGGATAAAATTGTCGAAGAGACCATTGCCAGAAATATGACCTTGATAAGTGGCATTCCACCATGGATGCAGATGTATTTTGACAGGCTGATAGAAAGAAAAGGGAAAAAAGTTGGTGAAATATTCCCTGAATTGAGTGTATTGGTGCATGGAGGAGTGAACTTTTCTCCATACAAATCTAAATTGATGGACAGTGTGGGTCGCAGCGTTGATACCATAGAAACATTTCCGGCATCTGAGGGATTTTTTGCTTTTCAGGATACCAGAGACGAAGAGGGCCTCTTGCTGAATACCAACTCTGGAATCTTTTTTGAATTTGTTCCAGCCGGAGAAATTTTCAATGAGCATCCAACAAGATTGAGTTTGAGGGATGTGAAATTGGGTGAGAACTATGCCTTGATCATCAACAACAATGCCGGACTTTGGGGTTATAACATAGGTGATACGGTAAAGTTTGTGTCACTCGATCCTTACCGGATCATTGTAAGCGGACGCATCAAGCACTTTATATCTGCATTTGGTGAACATGTCATTGGGGAGGAAGTTGAATACAGTCTCATGCAAGCCGCAGCTGCATTCAATACAAAAATTGTGGAGTTTACTGTTGCTCCTATGGTAGGACAGCAAGAAGGGAAATCATATCATGAATGGTTTGTGGAATTTGAAGAAACGCCAGCCGATCTATCTGCTTTTGCTGAGGAAGTGGATCAAAATATGAGAAAGAAAAATATTTATTACGACGATTTGATTCGTGGAAATATTTTACAGAAGCTGATCATTCGCCCGTTGAAGAAAAATGCATTCATTGATTACATGCGATCTCAAGGCAAGCTGGGTGGACAGAATAAAGTCCCGCGACTCAGCAACGACCGCAAATTGGCAACCGAACTTGAAAAACTGATCCAAATCCTTTAAATTCATTCCATGCAATTTGATTTTTCTCATCAATTTTCTGAAGAAGAATTACCGCCGGCATCGCTCAAAAGGATTGGCATTTTTGGTTGTTCTGGTTCTATTGGAAAGCAAACCCTTGAAGTGATCCGCCTGTACCCTGAACTTTTCAGGGCGACAGTACTCACTGCGCATTCCAATCATGATTTATTGATCAGTCAGGCGCTGGAATTCAAGCCGGAAATAGTTGTCATATCAGATACATCAAAATACAATCAGGTCAAAGAGGCTTTGTCGGGAAAAGGAATCAGCGTGTTGGCGGGCGATCCGGGATTGGTGGAAGCCGCCGCCTCAGATGCCTATGATTTGATGATGGCTGGAATAGTTGGATTCGCCGGATTAAAACCAACCATCAAGGCCATTGAAAAAGGTAAAACGATCGCGCTTGCCAACAAGGAGACATTGGTGGTTGCAGGTGATGTGGTCATGAAACTCGCAGAAGAAAAAGGCGTCTCCATCATTCCGGTTGATTCAGAACATTCGGCCATTTTTCAATGTTTGGTTGGGGAACAATCCAATCCAATCGAAAAAATAATTTTAACTGCATCAGGTGGGCCCTTCGTTGGAAAGAAGCCCAATTACCTTGTCAATGTAAAAAGGGAACATGCGATCCAGCATCCCAACTGGAGCATGGGAGCAAAGATTTCTATTGATTCATCTACATTGATGAACAAGGGACTCGAAATGATTGAAGCCAAATGGCTCTTCAATCTTGAGCCCCCTCAAATTGAAGTAGTCATCCACCCGCAAAGCATCATTCATAGCATGGTCCAATTCAAAGACAACAGCATCAAGGCGCAAATGGGATTGCCAGATATGAAGTTGCCTATTCAATACGCCATGACATATCCCCGCAGATTGCAAAATGAATACCCCAGGTTCAATTTCACCAAATCTGCCGTCATGAATTTTGATCCTCCAGACATCAAAACTTTTAGAAACCTGGGACTTGCGATCACAGCCTTGCACAAGGGTGGAAATTTACCTTGCATCCTGAATGCTGCAAATGAACTTGCTGTGTATGGCTTTTTGAAAAACAGGGTTGGATTTTTGGATATGACCGAAATTATTGAAAGAACAATGGCGGAAATTCCATTCATTGAACACCCGACACTGGAAGATTATTTCAACAGCGATGGAGAAGCCCGAAACTTTGCTGCATCTTTAATAAATCTCTAGCAGTTAATTGGCTATTTTTGTTTCTTAAATCTTGAAAATGTTTCCATTTGTTTTATTGGACATCCATTGGGGAGCTGTTGGACTTCAGGCAGGTCAGCTGATACTGGCCCTTTCCATACTTGTAATACTTCATGAATTCGGACATTTTCTTCCCGCAAAATTTTTTGGTTGCAGGGTAGAAAAATTTTTTCTATTCTTTGATCCCTGGTTTTCATTGGTCAAAAAGAAAATAGGCGATACGGTGTATGGCATCGGATGGCTGCCATTGGGTGGATACGTGAAGATCTCTGGAATGATTGATGAGAGCATGGACAAAGAGCAAATGAAACAACCAGCTGAGTCGTGGGAGTTCAGGAGCAAACCAGCTTGGCAGCGATTGATCATCATGATCGGAGGAGTTACCGTAAACGTTCTGCTTGCATTTGTGATTTATGCCATGACACTTTTTGTTTGGGGGGAAACAAAACTGCCCAATAAAAATCTGACACATGGTGTATGGGTGGTGGATACAGTTGTACATCAAATTGGTCTGAAAACTGGCGATAAAATTCTGGCAGTCAATGATAAGCCAGTCAATTATTTTGACGATATGAATGCAGCCATGCTTCTTGGAGATCATATGACCATCGATAGGGATGGACAGCAAAAGAACTTGGTCATACCTGTCAA
>SXYR01000099.1 GCA_005788265.1 Bacteroidota bacterium
AAAAAAAGCTGTGCCTGCAAAAAAAGTTGCCGCTTCTAAGTCAACCGCAAAAAAGGCAAAGCCTGTAAAAAAAGCTGCAAAACCAGCTCCCAAAAAAGCTGTAAAGCCTGCACCTAAAAAGGCAGCGCCGGTAAAAAAAGCACCAAAGCCAGCCCCTAAAAAGCCAGTTGCCAAA
The DNA here is from genome assembly GCA_005788265.1 of Bacteroidota bacterium. Lineage (GTDB taxonomy): Bacteria > Bacteroidota > Bacteroidia > Chitinophagales > Chitinophagaceae > Pollutibacter. The sequence goes on from SXYR01000099.1 coordinate 176, forward strand.
AAAGCAGTCCCCGTAAAAGCAGCAAAACCAGCTCCTAAAAAAGCCGTCCCTGCTCCCAAAAATATGCCTGCAAAGACAGCAGCTTCCAAAGCTGTTCCTGCAAAAGCAACAAAAACGGCTCCTGTCAAAGGAGCGAAACCGGTTCCTGTAAAGGGAGTAAAACCAATTCCTGCGAAAGGAGCAAAGCCTGCACCGGGCAACAAGCCTGCTGGTAATTCCAAATCGTCTGGAAAAAAGGTCCCGCTGATTTCACCAGAAACAAGATTTGCCGGAACCAGCACCAAAGTTGCCACCCAAGCTGAAATCCGTAAAGCACTCAGGGCAAAAGAAGCTGTCAAAAATCTGAAGCCCGTGCCCATGCCAAAAATTATTACCAAGACAGCACGTAAATACGAACCTGAATTCACAAAATCAGTTCTGGATTCAAAGCAGGCAGTAGATCAAACCGGACCAACACAGCGTTATTCTGATGTTGATTTGGCAGAGTTTCGTGAACTTGTTCAACACAAGCTCAATGCTGCCAAGCAAGAACTTGCTTACCTGAATGGATTGATCACCAGAAAAGATTCCATGAGTGGCGAAGATTCTGACAGCAGATACATGACCATGGAAGATGGAAGTCTCAGCATGGAACGTGAGCAATTAAGCCAAATGGCAAGCCGTCAAATTGATTTCATTGAAAAATTGGAAAAAGCTTTGATGCGCATTGAAAACAAGACTTACGGAATTTGCCGCGTAACCGGTCGCCTTATTGACAAAGCACGTTTGAAAGCTGTGCCCCATGCAACATTGAGTATGGAAGCAAAGATGGGAATGTCGAGAGGCGGTTTCAACAACAACGCCAACCAGTAATTTTCAACTTATTTATTGCATTTGCTGCAGCGATACCAGTCTGCTGTAAATCCCATTGCGTTGGATGAGCTCATCATGCCTGCCTCTTTCTACAATGCTGCCTCCATCCATTACAATGATTTCATCTGCATGTTTGATGGTTGACAACCGGTGAGCAATGATGATGCTGGTTCTGTCTTTCATCAGCTTATAAATAGCATCCTGCACCCATTTCTCACTTTCAGTGTCAAGCGATGAAGTTGCTTCATCCAGTATGAGGATGGGAGGATTTTTAAGCACTGCTCTCGCAATGGTGATTCTCTGCCGCTCACCGCCACTCAGTTTGGACCCTCTGTCACCCACCACTGTATCAAATCCCTTTTCTTTTTTTTCTATAAATGATGATGCATTTGCAATGTTTGCTGCCTCTTTGATTTGATCAGAAACAGCTGATTTATTTCCCAATGAAATATTTGCCCTGATGGTATCATTGAAAAGAATAGGTTCTTGGGTTACAATGCCCATCAGGTTTCTGAGGTCTTTGATTTTATAATTTTTTATATCAATTCCATCAATCAATACCTCTCCCTCTGTGCAATCATGAAATCTTGGAATCAAATCAGCCAAGGTTGATTTACCTGAACCTGATGAGCCCACCAATGCGATGGTTTGTCCTTTTTGGATGGTGAGGTTGATATTTTTTAGAATCTGTTTGTCTGTATAAAAGAACGAGACATTCCTTAATTCAATTGTTTTGTTGAAGTTGGCAATTGGTTGTGCATCTGCTTTCTCTTTGACTGCTTGTTCTTCGTGAATAAGCTGCTGAATCCTATCAATGCTTGCAGCGCCTTTCTGTATATTGTAAGATGCGGTGCTAAATGATTTCAGCGGGTTGATGACCTGTGTAAAAATTACGATGAAAGTCAGAAAATCCTGACCCGATAGTCCCACTTCTGTTTTCAATACCAATCTGCCTCCGTAATAAAGTACGCAGCAAACAGATACGATCCCCAAGGTTTCAGAAACAGGTGATGCAAGATCTCTTCTTCTGATGCTCCTGTTTTTGATGCTGAGCAGCTCCCTGTTTTCTTGTTTAAATTTTTCGAGTTGCTGAAATTCTGCATTGAAGGCTTTTACAATTCTGATTCCTCCGAGCGTCTCTTCTATGGTACTGAGGATGTCACCCAATTTGATTTGTACACCACTGGATACTTTTTTAAGGGATCTTCCTATTCTTCCTATGATCAATCCGGAAACAGGAAGAAAGAGCAATAAAAAAAGGGAGAGCTCTGGGCTTAAATGAATCATTGCAAAGAGGTAGCAAAAAATCAATATGGGTTCACGAAAAAAAGTTTCTAAAAAACTAATGGTAGAAAATTCTACATCTTGCAAATCATTGGTGAGTCGACTCATGATGTCACCTTTTCGTTGCTCATTGAAAAATCCAATCGGCAATTGAACAATTTTATCAAACATGTCATTGCGCATGTCATTGATGATGCCATTGCGGATGGGGGTCAGCACATAAAGCGCACCGTACAAAAAAATATTTTTTAGTACGATTGCTGAAATAATTATGATGCACAAAATGGCAAGCGCTTCGATTTTGCCTTCCGTGCTGCCATTCAGCGTACCCAAGTGGGTGTACAATTTTTCACTCAGTACACCGAAAGAAAATCGAGAACCCAATGAAACCCCCTTGCTTTCGAGTTCGAAGATCAGTGTCAGAAACGGTGCCAACATGGTAAGCGATACCAGGGAAAATAAGGCAGACAAGAGGTTCAGCGAAAAATATCCGAAAACCAACTTCGGGTATTTCTTGATGTAATTGAAAATAATTGCCAAACTTCTCATCCCTTTCAGGTCTCCTTTTTGGAGATTTGGCATCAAAAGTAACTATTTTTACATCCATCAAAGTGAAAGGTATGGAGGAAAGCAAAAGACAGAAACAGGTTGCCGGGGTCATCCAAGAAGCCATCAACGATATTTTTTTGAGATTGGGCTACAATATGATGGATGGAGGGATGGTATCCATCTCTCATGTGAAACTGACACCTGATTTACTTGAAGCACGAATTTATCTCAGCCTCTTCAAGGTCAATGATCCAGATGCACTGCTAAAAAAATTCGAGGACCGCAAAGGGGAGATCAAAAAAGAATTAGGGTTAAGGGTAAAACAGCAATTGAGACGAATGCCTGAATTGAAGTTTTATAAAGACGATACACTTGACCATGTATTCAGGATGGAAGAGATCTTTAAAAAAATCAACGAAGAACGCAATTCATGAAAGGGAGCATCCTTTTCAAATTTTCATGGAGGTACTTTAAAGCCAAGAAGTCAACCCAGGCAGTCAATATCATTTCATGGGTGAGCATGTTGGCTATGCTTGTAGGCAGTGCTTCTCTTATCATTATACTCAGCGCTTTCAACGGATTTGAGAGCTTGGTGAAATCACTTTATGCCTCTTTTTATCCTGATATACGCATCAGTGCAGTAAGTGGCAAAACAATTGAATTGAATCCCGAACAGCTCTTACAAGTGAAAAACATTACGGGGGTTTTTGCTTTTTCACAAACCATCGAAGAAAAAGCAGTGATTCAACAAAATGCATTCCAGCAAGTTGTTGTGATCAAAGGAGTGGATGATGCATACATAAAAACAAGTGGACTTCCGGATAAAATGCTGAGAGGAAAATTTTATACAGGGGATGCGGAAAACCCCTCGCTCGTTCTTGGAATTGGCATTGAACAGGCTTTGGGTGTCATGGCCGATCGTTCCCTCCTTCCGCTGACTGTTTACTTGCCTAAAAAAAATCTTGCATCTGTCTCTGCCCAACCCCTGGATGCATTGGGTGTTTCCAATGCATATCCCAAAGGCGTTTTTTCTATCCAAAGTGATTTTGATAATAAATATGTGCTGACAAATATTTCATTTCTGAAATCCTTCATGAATTTTCGTGAAAATGAAATGACCTATCTAGAAATCAAGGCAATACCTGGCGCAAATATTGCTACAGTAAAAGACCAGGTTAAAAAAATACTGGGTGATCGGTATAAGATTGAAGACAGGTTTGAGCAAAACAGAACCTTGTACAATACCATTCGGTTGGAGAAGTTGGCGATCTATGGAATATTCATGCTCATGTTGATCATCGCAGCATTTAACATGGTAGGTTCATTGAGTATGCTCGTACTTGAAAAACAGCGAGATATTCAAATGCTCAAGGCAATGGGGGCCAACAATGTGCTTATTCAGCAAATATTTTTATTGGAAGGTATCCTCCTTTCTTCCATCGGGTCATTTGGAGGTGTATTCCTTGCCTTGTTTATTTGTTATCTGCAAACAACATTTAAATTGATACCCTTGGAAGGCGCAAGTTTTTTAATAGATTATTATCCGGTTGAGTGGAGGGTGGGAGATTTGATCGCAGTTGCGTTGACAGTAATTGTCATTGGAATGGCTGCATCATGGATGCCGTCCAGAAAAGCTTCCTTGCAAAAAATATTGTTACGCTGATCAATAATCGCCCAATGTCTCGGGCAGTTGTGCAAGTGCTTTCGCAAGTTGTTCGTCATTGGGTGCAATGCCGTGCCATCCATGATCATTTTCCATGAAGTCGACTCCCTTGCCCATCAACGTATGCATCATGATGGCTATGGGTTTTCCATTTCCAATCAATCTTTTAGCTTGTTCAAGAACTTTTACAACATCGTCCAAATCATTTCCTTGCATGTCAAGTGTTGCCCATCCGAATGATTCAAATTTTTCCTTGATATTTCCAAGGGACATGACCTTATCGGTTGGTCCGTCGATTTGTTGTCCATTCCAATCGATGGTTGCTATCAGGTTGTCTACTTTGTGGTGTGCTCCAAACATTACAGCTTCCCATATTTGTCCCTCCTGCAATTCACCGTCGCCGTGAAGAGAGTAAACCACGTGCTTGTCATGATTGAGTTTTTTTGCAAGTGCTGCGCCCAGTGCAACACTGAGTCCTTGTCCCAATGACCCTGATGCAATCCTCACACCTGGCAAATGTTCATGCGTTGTTGGGTGACCTTGTAGTCTGGAATTTAATTTTCTGAATGTGGAAAGTTCTTGCAATGGAAAATAACCGGAACGAGCCAAGCACGCATAGAATACAGGCGAAATATGTCCATTTGATAATATGAATACATCCTCATTGTTTGCATCCATGTTAAATGAAGGGTTGTGCTCCATCACTTTGAAATACAATGCAGTTAGTAAATCAGTGCAGCCTAGAGAGCCTCCCGGGTGTCCACTTTGCACTGCATGTACCATTCGTACGATGTCTCTTCTGATTTGTGACGCTGTTTCCTGCAAACTTGCCATGTAGATTCTTTGCTGCAAAACTAAGGTTTTTGTTAGCTTTGCCATCCAAATAATTCATTATGTCAGCCGAACTCCAAACACAAATCAACACTGCATCTGATCAAATGACAAAAGCCATTGCACATTTGGAAGCCGAACTCATCAAAGTCAGGGCAGGCAGGGCGAATCCACAGATGTTTGACGGATTGGTAGTGGATTACTACGGCTCTCCTACGCCCATATCACAAGTGGGAAATATCGCCGTTGCGGATGCAAGAACCCTCACGATCCAACCATGGGAAAAAAATATGCTGCAGCCAATTGAGAGATCAATCATAGCAGCCAATATCGGTGTGACGCCGCAAAATGACGGTGCCATCATCCGTATATTTCTCCCGCCATTGACAGAGGAAAGAAGAAAAGAAATCGTGAAGAGGGTTCAGTCTGAAGGAGAAACATCTAAGGTGGCCATCAGAAATATAAGAAGAGATGCTATTGAGCAGGTCAAGAAACTCCAAAAAGCAGGACTCAGTGAAGATCAGGCAACCGATGCCGAAAATGATATTCAGGAAATGACCAATAAGTTTATTTCATTGGTCGACAAGCATCTTGCATCCAAAGAAAAAGAGATCATGAGTGTTTAATTGGCGAGTCTCACTCCCATTAAAATAACAATCATCCCTGCGACTTGCATGGCAGTTATGGTTTCACCAGTACTGATGCCCCAAGCAATGGCAACAAAAGGAATGCCATAGGTGACCATCGACGCGAAAACGGGTCCGGCCTTTTTCATCAGTACATAGAACGTAACGGAGGCTACTCCTGTTCCAACAATGCCCAATATTGCAGCTGATATGGTGCCACTCGTCCATTCGCCATTCAACAAACGCGGATCCGTAAAATAACCTGTCAATGCAAGAATGATCAGTGTTGGCAGAATGAGTGAAGTAAATGCAATGGCAGCAATATGCATAGGCGCTGCGTCTTTCAGGTTTTTTGAAACCATATTTACATTGAGTCCATAGCACAGTGTAGCAACAACAACAAAAAGCGCATATCCAATGTATTGAAAACTTATTTCTTTGTTTCCGTTCAAGAGCAAAACAAGCATCCCTGCAAATCCCAGTACCATTCCGGTCCATTTTATCCACCCAAGTTTCATGTTGAAAAAGGCAGTCCCGATTGCAATGGTAGCCAGTGGCGTAATTGCATTTAGAATTCCTGCAAGCGAACTGTCAATCTTGGTTTGTGCAATGCAAAACAGGTATGCTGGAAAAAACGTTCCAAGAAAACCTGAAATGATGATGGGACGAATCACCTCTTTGGGTACTTCACGGTAAGCCTTTTTGGCAAAGGGCAACATAAAAACTCCTGCACATATGATGCGGATGGATGCTACTTGAAATGGACTGAGTGCCTCCAGGCCAGCCTTCATCAAAACAAAAGAACTTCCCCATATCAAACACAGAATTACAAAAAGGAGCCACTTCATGGTAGGTAAATTTCGGATGCAAATATCGGTAAAATAGGGGCTAATGACTATATTTGTCGCCTTAGTTTTCATTTAAAATTGAACTGTGAATACTGCGAGTTACCAGATAAGATTGCCGCAATTTGAGGGACCATTTGACCTCTTATTGTTTTTTATAGAAAGGGATGAGCTGGATATCTACAACATCCCCATCAAAAATATCATAGATGATTTTTTGGTTTTCATCAAGCAATCGGAAGAGGATAATATCGAGCTCAGCAGTGAATTCATTTTATTTATTTCCACCTTGATGAGGATCAAGGCCAAAATGCTTCTGCCAAGAAAAGAATTGGATGAACATGGCAATGAAATTGATCCGCGCCAGGAGTTGATTGATAAAATTCTTGTATACAAAAAATTCAAAGAAGCTTCTCTCAAGCTAGCAGAATTAGAACAGCAACGAATGTTCATGGTGAAGAGAGGAAATCTGCAGCAGGACCTGAACGCTGTAGGTGAAGAAGCATCAGAAGGAACAGAGATTCAATCTGTATCACTTTTCAAATTGATGAAAGTGTTTGAAAAGGTGATGCAGCGCTTACACGATCGCCAAAACAAACCACAGCACGTTGTATACCGCTACAATTATACAATGGAAGAAAGCAGGGACTATGTGTTGAAAGCAAGTGCGGAGGAAAAGACCATGTCCTTTGAAAAGATATTTGATGTATGTCAGGACAGGCTTCATGCTATTTTCATTTTCCTGACTTTGCTTGAATTGGTTCAGCAAAATTATCTTGCCATCATCATTGGAGAGGGAAGAAACAATTTCATTATTGAATACAATGATGAAAGACCTCAGGATCCTGAGTTTGTAAACGTTACAGCGTAATCTTTACTTGAACGTTCATCATGGCTCTTGCAGTTTCGGCAATTGCATCTGCGTCATAATGACATTCTTTGTGCAATTCCTTTTGTGAACCATGTTCTACAATTCTGTCTGGTATGCCGAGTATTTTTACATCAGCCTTGTATTGATGCGCTGACATGAATTCCAATACGGCAGATCCAATGCCACCCACCACGGTACCGTCTTCCACTGTAATGATTTTTGAATATTTGCTGAATACCTCATGCAGTATGTTCTCATCAAGTGGTTTTGCAAATCTTAGATCGTAATGTCCGGGATGGATGCCGTCATTTTTCAATGTTCTGATGGCTGCTGCTGCAAAATTTCCAGGGTGACCAAAGCTGAGGATGGCTATTTCTTCCCCATCTCTGATTTTTCTGCCTTTGCCGATTTCAATTTCCTTCATTTCAGTCTGCCAGTCTGCCATCATGCCTTCCCCTCTGGGGTATCTGATCACAAAAGGCAGATCAGTCGATTTCAATTGTGCCGTATACATCAGGTTGCGCAGTTCAGCTTCATTCATGGGCGCTGAGACAATCATATTTGGTATGCACCTCATGTAGGCGATGTCATATACACCATGATGGGTGGGTCCGTCATCTCCAACCAGTCCTGCACGATCCAAACAGAATACCACCGGGAGTTTTTGGATGGCAACATCATGTACCACTTGGTCATAAGCACGTTGCATGAAAGAGGAGTAAATATTGCAAAATACTTTGAGTCCCTGCGTGGCCATGCCTGCACTGACTGTGACGGCATGTTGTTCGCAAATACCCACATCAATTGCACGATCTGGCATTTCTTCCATCATAAATTTCATGGAAGAGCCCGATGGCATGGCAGGGGTGATGCCAAAAATTTTATCATTGTTTTTTGCCAATTCAATAATGGTTTTTCCAAATACGTCCTGGTATTTGGGAGGCTGCGGGGTGTCGTAGGTCTTTTTAAATATCTCACCGGTTACTTTATCAAAGAGTCCGGGTGCATGCCATTTGGTCTGGTCTTTTTCTGCCAATGCATAACCCTTGCCTTTGGTGGTGATGATATGCAACAATTTGGGTCCTCCGATATCTTTCAAATCGTTGAGCGTATCAACCAATTTAGAAATATTGTGTCCATCTATTGGGCCAAAGTATCGGATATTCATTGATTCAAACATGTTGCTTCTTCGGTTGATGAAACCCTTGATGCTGTGCTCCAATTTGCTGGCTATTTCTCTGGTAAAGTTGGTTCCAACGGGGAGTTTTCCCAATATCTTCCAGATATCGTTTTTCAGTTTGTTGTAAGTATGGGAAGTGGCAATATCTGTCAGGTATTCTTTCAGGGCACCGACATTTGGATCGATGCTCATGCAATTGTCGTTCAGGATAATCAGCACATCACTCTCAGCTACTCCAGCATGGTTCATCGCCTCAAATGCCATACCTGCGGTCATGGATCCGTCGCCTATGACTGCAATGGATTTTCTTTTTTCTCCCTTGTATTTTGCTGCAATGGCCATGCCAAGTGCTGCGGAAATGGAAGTGGAAGAGTGTCCTACGCCGAAGGTATCGTACTCGCTTTCTGATCTTTTCGGAAAGCCGCTTAGCCCACCATATTTTCGATTGGTGTGAAAATTGTCTCTGCGTCCGGTAAGTATTTTATGACCATAGGCCTGATGCCCAACGTCCCATACGAGCTGATCGTAGGGGGTATTGTACACATAATGCAAAGCAACGGAAAGTTCTACCACACCCAAACTGGCTGCGAAATGGCCTCCATGGACGCTTACCACATCAATAATGTATTGACGCAGTTCGTCACATACCCTGTACAAATCATCTTTGTTGATTTTTTTTAGGTCAGCAGGGGTGTCAATCTGTTTCAGCAGGGATCCAGGTACAATCATTTTTCAACTTTTCAGAGCACAGTTTCTTTATCTACAAAAGTTAGGTGTTTTTGTTCAAATAAGTCCACTGCAAAGCTATTTAAAATTGAGCAGAATAACCTTATGTTAGAAGCAAAGAAAGGGGGTGGGTTTCTGTGCATTACCCTTTCATCAGGCGAGTGATCTGTGCCTGCTGGCTGGAAGCATTTCTGATGGACACGATGTACATGCCTTTTTGGAGTTGGCTGGTTTGGAGACGGATATTGTTGTGGCCGCTCATCAGGTCAATTGTTTGGGTGAGGGCCAATGCACCGTTGGTAGCATAAAATTGAACAACTGCTTTTTCACTTTTCTCAGCTTGCAGTTGCAATTGAATCACGTCATTGAAAGGATTTGGTGAAGCAGACATTTTGCTGATGGGCTGCTCGGTAACCGACAATCTTACTACAGGAGAATAAGTTGTTTTGTTGTTTACATCGGTCATGGCGATTCTGAAGTAGCTCTGTTGTGTAGGATTGCTGTTGAAAGCGATGTTCTGAAGACCTGCACGGTTTTGGAAAGGAACGTTGCTCACTTTTTCAAATTGGTTTCCGTTGAAACTTCCTTCGAGTCTGAGCTCTTTCAAGTCTGCATCTGTTTCGATTTCAACATTGAAATTGTTAACCTTGCCATTTTTGCTTCCAGTGAATTTTTTCAATTTAACGGCCATTGTGATGCATGGATCAATTTTGAAATCAAAAACCTGTTGGTTGCAACCGCTGGTGGGCTCCAACATGACTTTGTAAGAACCGGTTGAATAAAGGTTGTTGATTTCTACTACTGGCGCACTGCTGTCCATTCCTTTTTCAAAACGATCGCTTGTGTTGAATTTGCCGTCGTTGTTTGCGTCAAATCCAATGATGTAATTCATGGTGAAGAAGCTTGCAGCATTGGTGTTTTCAACAGTGAAATTTACTTTTCCGCTGATGCAGTTGGTATTCATGGCAACCAACTTGCTGATTTGAAGGCTGGCAGTTGCTCCGTTTTTTCCGTTGCTTGCACCTGCAGTGTGTGCTGCGTCCATTTGCCAGAAGCAATCTCCATCGGTTTTTCTTGCGAAAAAGCTTCCTTTTCCTGTTGCGTTCACAATTGATTCAATGGATGTATTTTTCAGGTTAACCGCTTTACCGCTGATGCCATCCACCAGCTTGGCAGTTGAGTCATTCAGGCTGATGGTGATGCTGTTTGCCTCGGCAGCAATCATTTTTGTTGCAGAGGCAACATAAAAACCACCTGCAGGGAGGATGGTATTGCCTGGGATGCGGATGATTTCGTTCTCTGTTACAATTGTAAAGTTTCCGATGTTGGCATCTGTCATCCCCACATTTTTCAATTCGATGAAATCTTGACCGTTTTTGTAGCTGAATCCAGTTGAAAATTCATTGATCACAACCCTGCTCTGTGCAAATACTCCGGCTTGGAGTCCAAGGATCATACCCATCAGGAGGGCGATCATAAGGCGGTTCAGTTTGGAGAGTTTAACGTTCATTGCAGGTTGCTTTGATCATCTAACGGCAGTTATTTTGCCGCTATTATGTTTTTTCAGCAATTCCTGAGAAATGAAGTGAAAGCCCTCTCTGAGCTGGTTTTGAGACCGAAAAACCCCACGTATTTATACGTAGATTAGCGGGAAACCCCTCCCTTTTTTATGAACGGTTTTCTCATCGAAAAAAACTGGGTTAATTTTATCCCATGATCAATCTGATCCAAAAAATTCCCAAATATTGGCTGTTTCAGGCGCTTGGCTGGGGACTTTTCCTGGCGGTAAATGTCTTTTTTGCCATATCGTACAGAGTGGTTGATCAGGTATTTGTGATTCGGTTGTTTGTTACCATCTCGCTGGGGGTCCTTTTTACCCATTTGATGAGGATGGTCATCAAACGCCTCAAATTGCTGCAGCAGCATATCAACCGCCAACTTTTCAGTTTTCTTATGCTCTCTGTTGGATTTTCACTTACAGTTGGATTGATGGAAACCTTGTTTGTAGAATTATTCGACATGGGCTTCAAGCAGGAGCGCGATTTCAGTTTTTTTCAAGATTATATCTCCAACGCATTTAGATGGACCATCTTTTTGTTCATTTGGAATTGTCTCTATTTCATTTACCATTTCATCGATGAGAGTACCAGAAATCAACTCGATAAACTGAAGTTGGAAGCACTTGTCAAGTCGCTTGAATTGAAGACGATCAAGTCACATATCAATCCCCATTTTATTTTCAATGCCTTGAACAGTATTCGCGCACTCATTGATGAAAATCCTTTGCATGCACGTCAGGCGGTCACAGCCTTGAGCAATATTCTCCGATCAAGCATGGTATCAGAATCACAGGAAACCATCAGCCTGGAAAAAGAATTGTCTATTGTAAAAGATTACCTGGCATTGGAGTTGATCCGATTTGAAGACAGACTTGCGATCAACTATGATATTTCATCCGAAGTATTGAATTTTCAACTCCCTCCGATGATGTTGCAAACTTTGGTGGAAAATGCCATCAAACATGGAATTGCCAAATCATTGAAACCAGGTGAGATTACAATACGAGCATTGAAAACTGACAATCATGTCAAACTGCATGTGTTGAATACAGGCATGTTGAATGTGGATCAGAACCACGAGGGATTCGGCATCCCAAGCACTGCGAGCAGATTGAAACTGATTTTTGGAGAGGATGCATCTTTTAGCATCCAACAGATCGATGAATTTTATGTACAGGCAACTGTTACCTTCCCAATGACCTAAACCACTTTTATGAAAAAGACTGCAGTGATCATCGATGATGAAAGACTCGCCCGAGCAGAATTGAAAAAAATGTTACAGGAACATCCTGAAATAGAAATCCTTGCAGAGGCGGCCAATGCCAATGAAGGCATTGAATTGATAAACCAATTAGATCCGCAGATTATTTTTCTGGATATACAGATGCCTGAGAAAAATGGATTTGAAATGTTGCAGGAAATTGAAAGGTTGCCCATCGTAATATTCACTACCGCACACGACGAATTTGCCATCAAGGCATTTGAGGTGAGTGCCATGGATTATCTGTTGAAGCCGATTGACCCAAACAGGTTGATGGATACCATGCAAAAACTACAGGCGTTTGAATGGAAGGAAAACAGCGATAACGAGTGGAAACGCGATGCCCGATCTACCCTGTCTTCATCAGACCAGGTTTTTGTCAAAGACGGAGAAAAATGCTGGTTTGTTACACTTGCTGATATCAGACTCTTCGAATCGGTAGGCAACTACGCAAGGGTGTTTTTTGGAAACAACAGACCCCTGATCCTAAAATCACTGAATTCTCTCGAAGAGCGACTGGACCCCAAAATATTTTTTCGGGCAAACAGAAAGCATATTGTCAATCTCAAAATGATAGCATCTGTTGAACCATTCTTCAATGGGGGATTGTTGCTTGAAATCAAGGGTGGGGAAAAAGTGGAGGTATCCCGAAGACAAGCTGTTCGTTTCAAAGAAATGATGAGCCTTTAGGGTTGAACATTTTTGAGGATCCCCCCTGATAAACACTATTTTTGCAAAAAAGATACCTTGATTGTTATCGACAATATTTTGATGAGCGATGAAATCGTCCAAGCCGAATTTGTTTGCAACCTGAGCAAGTGCAAAGGAGGCTGTTGTGAAGATGGTGATGCGGGAGCACCCCTTTCTGATAAAGAGTTGGATGAAGTAAAAGAAGCATATGAAAAAGTAAAGTCGACCATGACTGCTGAAGGGGTGAACGAGGTTGAAAAAAATGGACTTTACAGATATGACAGAGAATTTGGTTGGGTAACACCTACTGTGAATGATAAGATCTGTGCTTATGGTTTCAAAGATGAAAAGGGAATCATCAAATGTGTTTTTGAAGAAGCATACAATCGGGGAGATATTAAATGGAAAAAGCCCATCTCTTGTCATCTTTATCCCATTAAAAAAACAAAGAGCAAGTACACTGGTCATGAAATGCTGAATTATGAACCACGAAAGGAAATGTGTTCGCCCGCATGCAAACTAGGGAAAGAGCTCCAAGTGCCAGTCTATGTTTTTTTAAAAGATGCGCTGTTGAGAGCGTATGGCGCGTCGTTTTATAAAGCACTTACCCAAATAGCAAAAGAGTATTACACCGTAAAACAATCTAAAAAATAAACAACGGATGTCTACACGTATCAGTTCGTTCAAAGAAAAAAGTTTTACAAAAGCTGCAGATATCAGCCATCGCAATAAAATCAATTACAATATTGGCAAGTACAATGCAGTTGTTCCGATTGGCAAAAAGCAATTTGCTGATCTGGATTTTGCACGTGAGAAAGCAAAAAACCTGAAATGGAAATCACTTGAATCACTTGACCGGCAGTTGGAAAAATTTGAATTCAACTTTCTAAAAAGTGGAGGAAAAGTAATTTGGGCTGAAAATGTTGAGCAAGCCTGTGAAGCCATTTTAAAAATATGCAAGGAAAAAAATTGCAAAACGCTGGTGAAGAGTAAGAGCATGGTTACGGAAGAGATCCATCTCAATGATTTTCTAGAAAAAAATCAGATTGAAAGCATTGAGACCGATTTAGGTGAATACATTCAGCAGCTTGACGGAGAACCGCCCTATCACATTGTAACGCCTGCGATGCACAAGAGCAAGGAAGATGTTGCAAGGGTGTTTCATGAGCATTTGAATACGCCCATGGATCTGACGCCTGAACAGCTGACGCTCGTGGCAAGAGAAAAACTCAGAAAAAAATATGCAGAGGCTGAAGTTGGGGTAACCGGAGCAAATTTTATCATCTCTGAAACAGGCAGCATAGCCATTACAGAAAACGAAGGAAATGCACGCTTGAGTGCTTCTTGGCCCAAAACACATATCGTAGTAGCTGGAATTGAAAAGGTAATTCCAAGTTTGCAAGACCTTGCACTGTTCTGGCCATTGCTTTCCACCTTTGGTACGGGTCAACAGATCACGGTGTACAATTCCATTATCAATGGGCCGCGTCAACCAAATGAAGAAAACGGTCCAGATGATATGTATGTAATCCTGCTTGACAACGGACGCACTTCCATTTTACAGGATCCTGTATCCAGGGAGAGTCTTTATTGCATCAGGTGCGGCGCCTGCCTGAATGCATGTCCTGTTTATAAAAATATCGGCGGACATAGTTATGAAACAACATACAGTGGACCTATTGGCAGCGTCATCACCCCACATTTGAAAGAAATGGGAGAATGGAAGCATCTCAGCCATGCTTCATCGCTTTGCGGAAACTGTACCGAGGTATGTGCTGTAAAAATCAACTTGCATGAACTCCTTCTGGAAAATAGAAGAGAAGCAGTTAAAATGGTGAAAGGCGATGTTTTGGAAAAAGTTGCATGGACTGTTTGGCAGCAAGCAATGCTGTTTCGTCCGGTGATGAATACCGGCAATAAGAAAATAAAAAACTGGATGGTCAATAAACTGTTCAAGGGTTGGACTGCGCATCGTGCTGACCTTGATTTTCCTGAAAAATCATTCAATCAACTTTGGCGAGAGAAACAGAAAGCTAATCAGTAGATTTTTTGAAACTGTTGTTTACCATAAAAACTCCCAACAAGGTTGCCATGGTTCCGATCGCAATATTCCTTGTGAGCTGCTCGTCCAGCAGTACAGCTCCAATGATCAAGGCAACAATTGGATTGATATACGCGTGAACGGTCACCAATGCAGCAGGTAGTCTCTTGAGTGCAAATACATATGCTCCAAAAGCAATGACAGAACCTATGACCACCAGATATCCAACGGAAAGCCAAGCCTCTATTGGGAGATGATCAATGCTTACAAATGATCCGGTTGTGTAAGAAATGAGATTCAGGAGAATTCCGCTGAGCAGCATTTGCCATCCGAGTGAAAAGTATGGATCGGTCTCTTTGGCCTGTTTGGCTGTGAGCAATGCTCCAATTGCCCAAGTGATGCTTGATATGAGTCCATAGAAAATTCCCAAAGCAAAATTCCCTTCCTTGATTTCATTGAAATAATCATAAAAGCAAATGACCACTCCAACAAATCCCAGCACCACCCCAAGAATGGTTTGTGCTACAATTTTGTTGTTCTTCTGAAATAGAAAACTGATGACCACAACCCATATTGGCGCAATGGCGCCTATGACTGATGCAATGCCACTGGGCATGTAGACAACCGACATGACACTCAGGCCGTTGCTGAGCACAAACATGATGATGGCCATTATCAGTATTCTCCAAAACTGTTCTTTGCGCAAAAACATTTTTTTAAACACAGCGAAATATATCACATACATGCCGCCCCCGATGACATGTCGGAGCCCTGAGAGTTGTAATGCAGGCAGGTATTGTATGCCAACTTTGGAAGCCATCCAGGTGGTACCCCAGAGGATGGATACGATGGCAACAGCGGTAAGCCCCTTGGTTCTTTCTGATGGTGGGTGCTGAATATTCATCAGTGTCTGAAGTGGCGCATGCCCGTTATTACCATTGCCAATTGGTGTTCTTTGCAATAGGCGATGGAATCCTTGTCACGAATAGAACCACCTGGTTGAATAAAGGCGGTAATTTTTTCTGCATGACTCATTTTCACACAATCATCAAATGGGAAAAATGCATCACTGGCCAATACGGCATCCTGCAGATCAAATTTGAATTGCTTTGCTTTTTCAATGGATTGTCGCAATGAATCAATTCTTGAAGTTTGTCCACATCCCTTTCCAATCAATTGCCTATTTTTTACAAGTGCAATAGCGTTTGATTTAAGATGCTTACAAACTTTGTTTGCAAATATCAGGTCTTCTTTTTCGCGATTTGTGCAAGGTCTTCCGCCTGCTTCTTCCCAATTTGAGAAGTTTCCAATATCGTGTTGTTGGGTGAGAACACCGTTTAGAATTGACTTGAATTGATTTTTCTCTTTAAGTGGATTTGTTTGCTCGAGGAGAATTCTGTTCTTCTTGCTTTTCAGCATCTCCAATGCATCTGTCTGATAAGAAGGAGCAATTAGTACCTCAAAAAATATTTCGTTGATCAAATTTGCTGTTGTTGCATCAATGGGATGATTGCTGATGAGCACTCCACCAAACGCACTTTCCGGATCTCCCGCCAATGCATCCTTCCAGGCTTCAGAAACGGAGGATCTGGTTGTAATGCCACATACATTGGTATGCTTGATGATGGCAAATGTAGCTTCTGACTCTCCCCCAAATTCATTGATCAAATGCATGGCAGCATCCACATCGACCAGGTTGTTGTAGGAAAGTTCTTTCCCATTCAATTGATTGAACAGTGCAGATAAATTACCGAAATAGATGCCGGTTTGATGTGGATTTTCTCCATACCGCATGATTTGCGGATTCCCCGCTGCATATAAAAATTCATTTCCATTGTTTCCATTGAAATAATTTGAAATGGCAAAATCATAATGGGCTACAATTTCAAATGCTTTGGCTGCAAATATTTTGCGTTGTTCCAATGTGGTATGTCCATCTTGGGTAGACAACATTTCAATTGCACTGTGGTAGGAAGCTTTTGAAGCAAGCACAAAAAGATCACTGAAATTTTTTGCTGCTGCTCTGATCATCGAGGGGCCACCAATATCAATTTTTTCGATAATGGATTTTTCTTCATTCGTCTGTGCCAGGGTTTCTTCAAATGGATACAGGTCAACAACTACCATGTCAATTTCAGGAATTTCAAATTCTTTCATTTCCTGGATATCCTGTTGAACAGCTCTTCTGCCCAGTATGCCACCAAATATTTTTGGATGCAATGTTTTTACCCTTCCGCCCAGAATCGAGGGGTAGGCAGTTACGGATTCTACAGGGATGCATTCCAATCCTAATTTTTCAATGAATTGCTGCGTGCCTCCTGTTGAGTATATGACGACTCCTTGCTCGTGCAGCAGCCTGACAAGCGGCTCCAGACCATCTTTGTAAAAGACTGAAATCAGTGCAGAACGTATTTTCTTTTGCATGAAAATCATTTTTTTCGGAAGAAGCTGTGGTAGTCCTTGCAATCAAGGTAAATGGGACCCGCTTCTGCCGTGTGTAGGAGACGCAAATGTAAGTTTTGTGCCTCTTTCTTCCATCTTCTAATTTTCCACAGTTTGGTGCTTCCATCAACAATCCATTCAGGGTTCTTCTTCAGCAGCTGCCCTGCTTCTGCTCCATACAAATCATCTCCCATCAACAATACTGCTTTGCCGGATTTATTTGTTTGTAGGATCAATGGATGGCGATCCAATTGCTTGTACTGTATATCCTGAGCTAAACAGTGCTTGGCAATATTTTTTATTCTTTTCGCATGAAACATTTTGTTTTCCTTCCAGTTTCCGTAGATATAAATATCTGCATGCCTGCCATGTTGATGAATGATTGCTCCAGCATCTTTCATGTTCAATACAATCATTCGT
>SXYR01000100.1 GCA_005788265.1 Bacteroidota bacterium
TTGAGAACTTTTGAAAGGAACTGTCCGATGTATGCAGAAATGATCGCAGGAGGTGCTTCGTTTGCACCCAGGCGGTGGTCGTTGCCAGCTGATGCAATGGCAGCACGCAGCAAATCAGCATGGTCGTGTACTGCCTTGATGGTGTTTACAAAGAATGCAAGGAACATCAAATTGGTCTTGGGGGTTTTGCCAGGAGCCAATAAGTTGATTCCAGTATCTGTGGCCATGCTCCAGTTGTTGTGCTTTCCACTTCCGTTGATACCTGCGAATGGTTTTTCATGCAACAATACACGGAGCTTGTGCTTCTTGGCTACTTTGGCCATTACATCCATCAACAATGTATTGTGGTCAACTGCCAAATTCAGTTCTTCAAAAATAGGAGCACATTCAAACTGTGCCGGAGCAACTTCATTGTGGCGGGTACGCAATGGAATTCCCAAACGATAAGATTCATGTTCGAAATCTCTCATGAATGCATACACTCTTTCAGGAATGGCTCCAAAATAATGGTCTTCTAATTGCTGGCCTTTTGCTGGTGCATGACCGAATACTGTTCTACCTGTCATGATCAAATCTGGGCGTGCATTCGCCAATCCTTCATCGACCACAAAATATTCCTGTTCCCATCCAAGTGTTGCAGTTACTTTTCCTACAGATTTATCAAAGTAATGACAAACATCAACAGCAGCTTTGTTCAAAGCTTCGATCGATTTCAAAAGAGGTGCTTTGTAATCAAGGCATTCACCTGTGTATGAAACAAAGATGGTTGGAATGCAAAGGGTGAGTCCTTGTCCAATGTTCATGATGAAAGCAGGAGATGTTGGATCCCATGCAGTGTAACCACGTGCTTCAAAAGTTGCGCGCAATCCTCCACTTGGGAAAGATGATGCATCCGGCTCCTGTTGGGCCAATGCATTTCCATCAAATTCTTCAATGGCAGATCCATCCGATTTCAACGTAAAAAATGAATCATGCTTTTCAGCCGAAGATCCAGTCAATGGTTGAAACCAGTGTGTATAGTGTGTGGCACCTTTGCTTTGTGCCCACTGTCTCATTCCTGCTGCAATCTGATTTGCAACGGTCCTGTCAATTTTTTGTCCTGATTTGATTGAGCTGACCAGTCCTTTGTAGGCCTCATCATTCACATATTCTCTCGCAACTTTTAATGTGAAAACATTTTCACCAAAAATGGGAGTGACTTTTGAAGGGCTTTCAACCAGTACCTCTTCCTTCATGGAAGTCAGGTTGTCGATGGCTTTGAAACGTAATGATTGCATATTGAAATATTTGAAGGCACAAAATTCGCCAAATTCAATCTCACCCGCAAAAAAAATATAAAAATCCCCAAAAATGGAGCTGAAATTGTGAATAAATAGCGAAATCCCCCTTATTGTTCGAGTATAAAAGCCTGATTTTATGTAGCTTTTTATACATATAAAAATATTTAATGTGTAAGCTTTGTAGATTAATTCTTCAATTACAATGGGTAAATTTGCGACTTCAATTGAATCATGGAAACAACTGTCGATACTGCCAAGCAACTCGGACTACTGCCTGAAGAGTTCGAGAGCATCAAGAAAATCCTCAACCGCACCCCCAACTTCAATGAACTGGCCGCATATTCTGTAATGTGGAGCGAACATTGCAGTTATAAAAATTCGATCAAATGGTTGAAGACACTGCCCCGTGAGGGAACTAAGTTGTTGGTGAAGGCCGGTGAAGAGAACGCAGGACTTGCAGATATTGGCGATGGGTATGGAGTTGTTTTTAAAATTGAATCACACAACCATCCTTCTGCGATTGAACCATTTCAAGGAGCAGCAACGGGTGTTGGCGGAATCCACCGTGATATTTTCACCATGGGGGCACGTCCAATCGCAGCACTGAACTCACTTCGTTTTGGAAATATCAATGATCCCAAAACCCAACACTTGTTAAAAGGTGTTGTAGAAGGCATCGGCCATTATGGAAACTGTTTTGGTGTTCCAACAGTAAGCGGCGAGGTATATTTTGAAAACTGCTACCATACCAATCCGCTTGTCAATGCAATGAGTGTCGGTATTGTGAAAGTGGGCCAAACAGTCAGTGCAACTGCTGAGGGGGAAGGAAATCCTGTTTTCATCGTTGGTTCTGCAACAGGCAAAGATGGAATTGGAGGAGCATCGTTTGCTTCTGCCGATATCACAGCAGACAGTGCGCAGGATCTTCCTGCTGTTCAAGTGGGTGATCCATTTCAGGAAAAGAAATTATTGGAAGCATGCTTGGAATTGATTCCAAAAGGTGCACTTGTGGGCATGCAGGACATGGGCGCTGCGGGTATCATTTGCTCTACTGCTGAGACGAGTGCAAAAGGTGGAGTGGGAATGGTGATTCATTTGGAAAAAGTCCCAATGCGTCAACAAAATATGAAAGCATGGGAGCTGTTGTTGAGTGAAAGCCAGGAACGCATGTTAATGATTGTAAAAAAAGGAAGAGAAAAAGAGGTACTGGATGTATTTGAAAAATGGGATCTTCCTTGTTCTGAAATCGGACATGTTACCACAGATGGATTGTTGAAATTTTTTATGCATGATGAATTGGAAGCTGAAATTCCAGCAGAGAGTTTGGTATTGGGCGGAGGTGCACCTGTGTACGACAGAAAATATGAGACGCCTGCATACCTTGAAAAAATAAATACATTTGATCCAGCCTCAATACCTGTTCCAACTGATCTCAGAAAAATTGCAGAGCAGTTGATTGAAGTCCCCAACATTGTCAACAAGAAATGGATCTACAACCAGTACGACAGCATGGTTGGAACTGGAAACACTTCCACCAATGACCCGAGTGATGCCGCAGTGGTATTGGTGAAAGAAACTGGAAAAGCATTGGCTGTTACAACCGATTGCAACAGTCGCTATGTTCATGCCGATCCATACAAAGGAACGATGATTGCTGTGAGTGAAGCAGCCAGAAATATTGTATGCAGTGGAGGAACTCCGCTTGGTGTCACCAACTGTTTGAACTTTGGAAATCCGTATGATCCACAAGTGTATTATCAATTTGTCCATGCCATCAAGGGCATGGGAGAAGCATGCAAAAAATTTGATACACCGGTAACAGGTGGCAATGTCAGTTTCTACAATCAAAATCCGGATGGCGCAGTTTATCCTACACCAACCATTGGCATGGTGGGATTGCTTGACAGCGAAAAGGATAAAATGACCTTGGGCTTTAAAAATGAGGGTGATCTTGTTTATTTGATTGGACAGTCAACCAACGATATCAATTCTTCCGAATACCTGCACAAGATTTTAAATGTTCAATACAGCCCCGCACCTCATTTCGAGTTGGAAGAAGAATTCCAACTGCAACAAGCAGTGCTCAGTCTCATCCAATCAAATTTGATCAACTCTGCGCACGATGTAAGCGAAGGAGGATTGTTCATCACCTTGATCGAATCAGGTTTTGTAAACAACCTGGGATTTGATTTGCGTCAAGGTGAAAACCAGGTGCGCAAAGATGCTTTCTGGTTTGGTGAGTCACAAAGCAGGATCGTTGTTTCGGTTTCTCCTGCATCCAAACAAAAATTTGAATCAGCACTCCAATCCCTCCAACAACCCTTCCAGTTTCTGGGTACAGTGAAAAGTCGGGATCTGATTGTGGATGGTGAAAATTGGGGGATCCTGAGCGATTGGCGAAAGCCCTATGATGAAAAAATTTCGTCTTTGATGAAATAAACACAGACAGTTCCGATTTATCCACATCAGCCATCTATTTTTCGCGGTACTTCAAAATAATGGTAACTTCGTATGACCTCCGAAAGTTCCCCACTATCCCTTTCCGATGGTCAATTTTTATGACCAAATATATTTTTGTTACAGGAGGTGTTACATCATCATTGGGCAAAGGCATTGTTGCTGCATCACTTGCAAAACTTTTGCAGGCAAGGGGCTTTAAAGTGACCATCCAAAAATTTGACCCCTATATCAATGTTGATCCGGGCACATTGAATCCATATGAGCACGGTGAATGTTATGTAACAGAAGACGGAGCAGAAACAGATCTTGATTTGGGACACTACGAAAGATTCTTGAACATTTTCACTACACAGGCAAACAACGTCACCACAGGAAGGATTTATCAGTCGGTCATCAACAAAGAAAGAGAAGGTGCTTATTTAGGGAAAACCGTTCAGGTCATTCCCCATATCACCGACGAGATCAAGAGAAGGATGCAATTGCTGGCAGCGTCAGAATACGATATCATCATCACAGAAATCGGCGGTACTGTTGGTGACATTGAAAGTTTACCATTCATTGAAGCGGTCCGTCAATTGCAATGGGAATTGCCCGAGGGAGATTGTCTTGTTGTGCATCTTACATTGGTCCCGTATTTAAAAGCGGCAAAAGAACTCAAGACAAAGCCCACGCAACACAGTGTAAAGATGATGAGTGAGAATGGTGTTCATCCAGACATCATCGTTTGCAGAACTGAGCAACCACTTTCAAATGAATTGAAATCGAAGATTGCGCTTTTTTGCAATGTCAAAACAGATTCAGTGATTGAGGCTGCTGACGCAAGCAGTATTTATCAAGTGCCCTTGTTGATGAAAGAGCAGCATCTCGATGAAATTTGTTTGAAGAAACTGAAT
This sequence comes from Bacteroidota bacterium, assembly GCA_005788265.1. GTDB lineage: Bacteria > Bacteroidota > Bacteroidia > Chitinophagales > Chitinophagaceae > Pollutibacter. The sequence continues at coordinate 4,634 of SXYR01000100.1, forward strand.
ATAACTTGGTTTCCTGAACCGGATTTAAGTGCATGGAAAGAGTTTTTGACAAAATTGGAAAATCCAAAATCAACTGTTCACATCGGACTCATTGGTAAATATATTGAGCTTCAAGATGCATACAAATCGATTCTCGAAGCATTCATACATGCTGGTGCAATGAATCAAGTCAAGGTGATTGTACAGGATATTCACAGTGAATCCATCAGCAAAGAAAATATTGTTGAGAAGTTAGGAGGTTTGGATGGGCTGCTTGTTGCTCCTGGATTTGGACACAGGGGGATCGATGGCAAAATTTTAGCCGTTCAATATGCACGTGAAAACAAATTGCCATTTTTTGGAATTTGCTTGGGCATGCAAATGTCAGTCATCGAATTTGCAAGAAATGTGGCGGGCATTGCCAACGCACATTCAACCGAAATGGATCCAAATACACCAGACCCTGTGATCGATTTGATGGAAGAGCAGAAGTCAATTACCAATAAGGGTGGGACCATGCGATTGGGTTCTTATCCATGCAAATTGTCGAAAGATAGTTTGGCGTTTAAGATTTACGGATCTGAAATGATTGCGGAGCGTCATCGTCACCGTTGGGAATTCAACAACAAATACCTGGATCAATTTCAGGCAGCCGGACTCATTGCAAGCGGTATCAATCCCGAAACCAACCTGGTAGAAATTGTTGAAATTCCTGCCCATCCATTTTTCATCGGCGTACAATATCATCCTGAATTAAAAAGTACAGTTGAAAATCCGCATCCTATTTTTGTGCATTTCATCAAGGCTGCCAAAGAGTTTGCCCAGCGCAAGCATGCGAAAGGAAAGCCCGCAGGTCAGTTGAATTGATCAGGCTTTCAACCAACATAAAACCTTAGCTTTGCCCTTCAATTTTAAGAGAGATGAAATTTGATAAGAATTCTGTCATTGGCATTACATTGCTTGCCTTCCTTTTCATAGGTTATTTCTATTTTACCCGTCAGGGCCAGATAGAGCTGGAGGCCAAACAAAAGCACATGGCAGATTCCCTGGCTGCCCTGCAACCTGCAGCCGAAAAAATGGCTGTTGCCATCGATACTGCCAGCCCTCAATCCACCCAGGTTCTTACAGCGCAAGTCGGATCAATGGTGCAAAAAGGGAATGCCGTTGAAACAACCCATGTATTAGAGAATGAACTTGTCAAGATAACCCTCACCAATAAAGGAGCAAGACCCCATGCAGTTGAACTGAAAAAATACAAATCTACCGACAGCAACGCTGTTCAACTCAACGCATCTGCATTCAATAAAATATCTTACCTCATCAACACGGGCAACAATGAGACCGCATCAACAGATGATTTATATTTTGAATCCGGTGAAGTGAAAAAAGCGGCTGATGGGTCATCCTCCATTGCTTTCTCTTTGCGTGATTCAAGTGGAAAATCAATCATCCATTATTATACGCTCACCCCCAATGCATATTCACTTCAATGGGAACTTCAAGTAAAAGGCGCAGAAAAATTATTTAGCCAAAATAAAATCAATTTGGTTTGGCAGGTGCAGGCTGATCAGCAGGAGATGGATATTCAAACCGAAAAACGCGAGACACAACTTGGGCTCTACGACGAGAATGGGTATGATTATTTTACCATGAGCGACGGACTCAACAAAAGTTGGGAGTCCGGGTTGAAATGGTTGTCTATCAAACAGAAATTTTTCAACACAACGTTGATCGCAGATCAGGGGTTCAGTCATGTTGATATCAATTGTAAAATGCCTCCAGATTCATTGAAAATAGTTTCTCAAGCTGTTGCCAACATGCAGGTCAATCTTCCTGCCACTTCTGCCACCAATCTGTCGTTTAAATATTTCACAGGACCGAATGACTTTCAGATTCTCAAGTCACAAAATATAGAGCTTGAAAACATTGTCAACCTTGGACAGGGTGTATATGCTTTTGTGAAGTACATCAACAGGTGGATCGTCATGCCGGTATTTGATTTTATTCAGAAGTATGCATTGAACTATGGATTGGCGATTGCATTGCTGACCATCTTCATACGATTGCTTACCTATCCTTTGATTTATTCATCCTATGTTAGTGGAGCAAAAATGAAAGCATTGCGTCCGGAGTTGGATGCCATCAAAGCCAAATACGAAGGTGATCAACAGGCGTTCAGCATGGAGCAGATGAAGCTCTATCGCTCTGCAGGTGTGAATCCACTGGGTGGTTGCATACCCGGGCTTCTGCAGATTCCCATATTCTTTGCCTTGTATGCATACTTCAATGCCAACATTGATTTGCGGGGTGTTTCTTTTTGGTGGTCAAAAGATTTGTCTTCATTTGATGCCGTATTTAAATGGGGCTTCAATATACCCGGATTGGGAAGCCATCTTTCGATGTTTACCATACTTGCTGTAGTCACCAACTTGCTGATTGCATTGTACAGCATGAACTCTACACCTGATCCAGGAAATCCGGCTTTGAAATACATGCCCTATATCTTCCCTGTGATGTTGTTGGGTATATTCAACGGACTCCCTTCCGCATTGACATGGTATTATACTGTATCCAATGTCATTACCCTGGTGATGCAGTTTGTAATCCAGAAATACATCATCGACCATGGCAAGATTCTGGCAGAAATCGAATCGAATAAAAAGAAGCCGAAGGAAAAATCAAAATGGCAAGAGAGATTTGAGCAAATGCAAGAAACACAGAAAAAGGTGAATGCCATGAAAGAAAAAACATCAAAGAAAAAATAATGAACAAATTGCTGTTGCCATTGATGTTGATTTTTATAAACATTGGCTACGGACAAAAATTTTTTTCCGAGGGTACCATCACTTATGCTGTCATGACCACGGTAGATGGAAAACCCATCGCAGAAGGAGTATATTCCGTTCAACAAATCAAAGGTTCATTCACGCGCGTTGAACTGAACAGTCCAGTTGGTAAAACCATCACGCTGTTCAACGCGCGTGATGAAGAAGGCGCCATCCTGCAGGAATTCGGATCTCAAAAGATAATGATTCCAGTTACCAAGGAAAATATTGAAGAGCGCAATGCCAAATACCATGATATCGTTTTCACTACAACCAATGAAACCAAGCAGATACTTGATTACACATGCAACAAGGCAAAGACAGTTTTGTCAGACAGCACTGTCATCGAGGCGTATTACTCCAAAGATTTGATTACTGATAATTTGGGTATTGGGTTTCAATTTGGGAAGCTACCCGGACTCGCATTGGAGTTTAGTTCCGTTTCAGGTAACAAGGCTGTGAAATACAATGTGCTCTCCATTAATTTTGAACCAGTGCCCATTCAGATTTTTGATCTGCCTACATCAGGATACAGGGTGATGAGCTTCGAAGAAAGCAGGAAAAAGAAATAAAATCAATGCTGAGGTTTGGCAGGCGTTTTGAATTTATTCAAAACAACTCTGTTTTTGTAGGGAATGATGTAGGTGACATTTCCTTTTTGGTATGTGATCACATTGTTGAACATGACTGTATTGCCATGTCTTTTATAGCCAAAAGCCTTGTTGTCTCTGTAAGAAAAACCCTCTCTCAATGAAAGAGAAAGATGTTTTTTCATATTGGAAAAGCTCGATTTGGAAGATTTGGATTTCATCACAATTCCATCAATAGCGAATACGGTTGCGGAGAGGGCCACAGAAAGGACCATCACGGCTGCGGGGCGCATCCATTTGCTGAAGGATATGTGAGAGAATTTCAACATGTTAACAAAATTAACATAATAAAATCACTTTGGTTCAGTATTTCTCAGCTGAATTACGAAATGGCAATGTTAATAAAAAGATATCCCTCCAACGCCTTCAGAATCAGATCATTTTCAGTAAATTAGGTAAATATCTGTTGATGAACGTAGGTCCGCATTTGCCCGAACAGGAGGATATAAAGGAGCTGCTTCACCTTTATGAGAAAATAAAGGCGGGAAGGGGGGGTGGATTCCTCAGTGAGGAGTCATTTGAGCGGATCATAGACTATTTTGACGAACAAGATGCACTGCCCAAAGCAATGGAAGCAGCAGACCACGGCATCGCACAATTCCCCTTTTCATCTTCCCTGCTGATTAAAAAAGCAGATTTACTGATTGCGACCAGACATTATAAAAAAGCATTGTCCATGTTGGACAAAGCGGAAATCTTGGACAGCAATGACATTGATATTTGCATTTTAAGAACCGATGCATACCTGGCATTGGATATGCAGGAGCGTGCTGTAGAAATTTTAGAGGATGCCATTCTGCGATTTGAGGGAGAAGACAGGATTGACCTTCTTTTTGAATTGGCGGATGTATACGATGATTATGAAGTATTTGAAAAAATATTCGACTGTCTCAAGCTGATATTGGAATACGAGCCCAACAACGAGGAAGCATTGTATAAGATATGTTTCTGGACAGATTTCACAGGAAGAAACGAGGAGAGTATCAAGCTCCACAAAAAAATCATTGACGAGCATCCATACAATGATCTTGCATGGTTCAATCTCGCTGCTGCCTATCAGGGATTGCGGTTGTTTGAAAAAGCAATCGATGCCTATCAATATGCCATTGCCATCAATGAAAAGTTTGACTATGCATACCGGAACATGGCGGATGCATTCATGCGGCTGCATCGTTACAAAGAAGCCATCGAAAGTCTGGAAAAGGTAATTGAACTCTCTCGTCCGGAAGACCTGATCTATCAAGCAATTGGACATTGTTACGAAAAAGTCAAGAATTATGCGCAGGCAAGATTTTATTTCCGCAAGGCCTCACATTTGAATCCCGATGAACCAAAATTGTATGAAAAGATTGCGCATACATACATAAAGGAATCCAAGTTTCAGCAAGCCATCAAGTATTTGGAGATGGCTCTCAAGATCAAGCGCTTGGATCCTGAATTCAATCATATGATGGGTGAATGCCAACTCAAAACAGGTAATTTCAAGGAAGCATCACATTACTTTTTGACCGTCGTTCAATCCAAACCCAGAAATATAAAAGGCTGGGAGGCATTGATCAGAACGCTTTTTGACAACCGGCAATTCAGCGAAGCAGAAAAACAAATCCAACTCGCGCGTGAAAAAGCAGGTGAAA
>SXYR01000101.1 GCA_005788265.1 Bacteroidota bacterium
ATGGTGAGCAGATCGCCTTTTGAAAATCCCTTTGCATTCCCCTCAACATATTCAGCAGCCAATTCGTGTCCCAATACCCTTGGATAGGTAAAATAAGGTTGTACGCCTTTGAATGCATGGAGGTCTGTCCCGCAAATTCCGATCTGTTTTATTTTGACAATGGAAGAACCAGGAACGAGCATTGGATCATCTACATGATGCATTTGCAGTTCACCCGGACGAATACAAACAACCGATTTCATAGCAGTTGGAAAGTAATAAAAAGAATTGGATTTGTATTGAATGATTTAAATTGGGTAACAATATTTTCAAATGAATAAAATCATTTTCCTACTTGCCTTTTTGTTGGCCGCCACCCTTGGTTTTGGACAAGTATCAAAAATGCCCGCCTATCCATTGATTACACATGACCCCTATTTAAGCATCTGGTCATTCAGCGACCTTGCAAATGAATCCAATACAAGACACTGGACTGGGAGAGAACAGGCAATTTTGATCACAGCCGAAGTGGATGGTTTGGTATATCAGTTGATGGGGAAAAAGGAGAGCGAGAAAATTATACATGCAAAACAATCTTCACTGAATGTAACAGCTACAACTACAAAATACCAATTTGATTGTGGAGGAACATCTATTGATATAGATTTTTTATCCCCTTTGATCGCCACCGACCTGAATCTTTTATCCAGGCCTCTTTCCTACATTGATTTTTCATCGAATAGCATGGATGGCAAAAAGCATAACATTGATGTGCAAGTAAAAATAAGCGGAGATATTGCTGTGAATGAAAAAACTGAATCAACCTCTTTCTCAACCGGCTCCAATCAATCAATTCGATTTGTCAAAGTAGGCACCAACGAACAAAAAGTATTGGGGAAAAAAGGAGACAACCTGAGAATCAACTGGGGCTATGGATACCTGGCATCAGCTGATAGAAAAACCGTTTTGAGCAATGGCAACCAGTACATGTCTGCATCCTTCACGCTGACTGTAAACCCAGGTAAAACTGCCAGCAATTATCTCATGGTTGCCTACGACGACCTGTATTCTATTCAATATTTTGGTGAACCCTTAGAAGCATGGTGGAAGAAAATATATGGCAACATGGACAATCTTCTTCTTACGGGAGCGAAAGAACATGCAAATATTGTTGCTACATGCAAAGCTTTTGATCAATCGCTTTACAATGAATCATTACAGGCTGGAGGAAAAAACTATGCTGAACTTTGCATTGCTGCATATCGTCAATCACTTGCTGCACACAAGTTGGTGAGGGGTAGCAAAAATGAAATACTGTTCCCACAAAAAGAAAATTTTAGCAACGGTTCCATTTGGACTGTAGATGTAACATACCCCTCGGCACCTCTTACATTGATTTACAATCCGGCTCTCCTCAAAGGAATGGTTGAACCATTGATTGAGTACAGTGAAACTGGCAGATGGACCAAACCCTTTGCAGCACATGATTTGGGGACCTATCCTTTGGCAAATGGACAAACCTATCCGGAAGACATGCCCGTGGAAGAAGCTGGAAACATGATTCTGCTGTCTGCCGCCATCTGCAGGGCTGAAAATAATTATTCATTTGCCAAGAAGCATTGGGAGACACTCACACAGTGGGTAGATTTTTTGGTGAAGGATGGATTTGATCCCACCAATCAATTGTGCACGGATGACTTTGCAGGACATCTCGCCAGAAATGTTAATCTATCAATGAAAGCCATCACAGGCATTGGCGCATATGCCCAAATGGCGAGTGGACTGGGAGAAAGCAGCATCTCATCCAAATACAATTCCATCGCAAAAGAATTCGCAGCAAAATGGATTGCCATGTCAGATGAAGGCGATCATTTTGCATTGACGTTTGATAAAAACAATACGTGGAGTCAGAAATACAATCTTGTATGGGATAAATTATTGAAACTGAATTTATTTCCAGATGCTGTGTATGCGAAAGAGATTGCCTATTATTTGACAAAGCAACAGCCATTCGGACTTCCATTGGACAGCAGGAAGACCTATACAAAAAGCGATTGGATTCTGTGGACAGCCACATTGGCAAATGATAAAAAAGATTTTGATGCCCTGATAAATCCAGTACATCATTTCATGACTTCAACACCCACCAGGGTCCCATTGAGTGATTGGCATGAAACCACCAATGGCAAACAAGTTGGATTTCAGGCCAGAAGTGTTGTTGGAGGTTATTTCATAAAATTGCTCGAACAGAAATGGAGATGATGAAATCTGCAGGCAAGAAAGAAGGTATCCAAATCAACAAATACATCAGCAACGCTGGCTTCTGTTCAAGAAGAGAAGCCGACAAGCTTATTGAACAATTGCGTGTCACCATCAATGGAGAATGTGTCTTGCCAACAGCCCGTGTTATGGAAGGAGATGAAGTAGCGATTGATGGCGAGCGGATCAAAAATAAACAGAGACCTATATATATTGCCTTGAACAAACCAGTTGGAGTTACCTCAACGACAGACATGGGTGATAAAACCAATATCATACGCTTCATGAATCATCCCAAAAGAATATTTCCGGTTGGCCGCCTCGACAAAGATTCTGAGGGTTTGATCCTGCTGACCAATGACGGTGATATTGTCAACAAGATCCTGCGCTCCAGCAACAACAATGAGAAGGAATATGTGGTAACAGTAGACAAAGGACTGACGCCTGAAATGATCAAGGAAATGGCCACGGGTGTTAGGATACTTGGTGAATGGACCAAGCCCTGTTTTGTTCGCATGGAAGGTTCGAGACGCTTTCGTATCATCCTCAAGCAGGGTCTCAACCGCCAGATCAGGCGCATGTGTGAGGTTTTCGGCTACAAGGTTAAGACCTTGAAACGCATCCGCATCATGCATATTGAGCTGGGCAATCTGGCAACAGGCAAATGGCGTTATCTGACCCCTGCAGAAATGGATCAGCTGGAAAAAAAGTTGAAGGACGCTAGCAATTAAACCCTTGTTTCAGGATCTGCACATATCCCGGCAATTTGGATCTTATGTTTTTATGAGATCAACATTGGGCGTAAATGTATTGGGTGTTTAATAAAAGTATATTTAATAGAATAAATACTTGTTCTGCTTACTTATTAATTACAAAGAATTAAGTTTGAACTTTTCGTGTTAATGCCATACACTCATTGATTGCAGAACAGGCAAGCATTTCAGAGCAAAAAAAATCGGTCAACCATTTAAAGTTGACCGAAATTCGCGTTTTGTAGCCCGTAGGGGAATCGAACCCCTCATTCCTCCGTGAAAGGGAGGCGTCTTAACCGATTGACCAACGGGCCGTTATCAAAAGGAACGCAAAGGTAAGTTCTTATAGAAATATGGCCAAAAAAACTGGAATAGTTCCTAACTTCGCCCCACTTTTTTGACACTAAAAGCAATCAATTATGAGCACAGTTAAAGTAGCCATCAACGGATTCGGTAGAATAGGAAGACTTGCATACCGCCAGATATACAATATGCAGGGAATTGATGTTGTTGCCATCAATGACCTAACCAGTCCAAAAGTTTTGGCACATCTCCTTAAATACGATACGGCACAAGGCCGCTTTGAGCAGGATGTAACTGCCACAGATAATTCAATCATCGTAAACGGACACGAAGTAAAAATATATGCCCAAAAAGACCCGGCACAGATTCCATGGGGCACCCATCAGGTAGATGTGGTGCTGGAGTGTACTGGTTTTTTCACGGACAAGGATAAAGCTGCATCGCATATAACTGCAGGTGCACGAAAAGTCGTTATCTCTGCTCCTGCAACAGGCGATTTAAAAACAATTGTATTCAACACCAACCACGATATTCTCGATGGTTCTGAAAGCGTCATCAGCTGTGCATCGTGCACCACCAATTGCCTTGCACCTATGGCCAAGGTTTTGGAAGACAAATATGGCATTGTCACCGGATTGATGACCACTGTTCACGCATATACCAATGATCAAAATACGCAAGATGCGCCACATCCGAAAGGTGACCTGCGCAGAGCACGTGCTGCAGCACAAAATATTGTTCCTAACAGTACCGGAGCTGCAAAAGCAATTGGACTTGTGCTTCCTTCATTGAAAGGTAAATTGGATGGAACTGCACAGCGCGTTCCGACATTGACTGGATCATTGACAGAGCTTACGGTTATTTTGAATAAAAAAACATCTACAGAAGAAATCAATGCTGCCATGAAAGCTGCAGCTAATGATAGCTATGGTTATACAGAAGATGAAATCGTTTCAGGCGATGTGATCGGTATCAGCTATGGTTCTTTGTTTGATGCCACCCAGACCAAAGTACAAACAGTCGGAGACCATCAACTCGTTAGAACAGTGAGTTGGTACGACAATGAGATGAGCTATGTAAGTCAGCTTGTCCGCACTGTGAAATACTTTGCACAGTTGATATCAAAATAATATTCTCTTATACATGAACCCGGCAGTCGAACTGCCGGGTTTCTTTTTAAATCAACGTTCATGTACACATTCAGCAAGACAAATTTTGGAGGAAAAAAAGCTTTGGTGCGAGTTGATTTCAACGTTCCACTCAATGAAAATTTTAAAGTCACAGATGATACCAGGATGCGCGCTGCTTTGCCAACGATTCATAAAATACTTAAAGATGGCGGAAGCGTGATTTTGATGAGTCACTTGGGAAGACCAAAAGATGGGCCATCTAATAAATATTCATTGAAACATTTGGTTGGCCACCTTCAAGAGCTGGTTGGAAAAGAATACCCTGTTCATTTTGCAGATGATTGCATTGGGGCTGCAGTTGAAAAATCAGCCAATGATCTGAAATATGGAGAAGTACTCCTGTTGGAGAATCTGCGCTTCCACAAAGAGGAGGAAAAAGGTGACATGGGATTTGCAGAGAAACTTCATAAGCTGGGCGATGTCTATATCAATGATGCATTTGGAACCGCACATCGCGCACATGCATCCACCGCCATCATTGCAGATTTTTTTGATTCAGATAAAAAAATGTTTGGACTGCTAATGGAAGGTGAAGTAAAAAGTGCGGAGAAAGTACTGCTAAAATCAGACCAGCCATTCACTGCGATCATTGGCGGCGCCAAAGTATCTGACAAAATTCTCATTATTGAAAATTTATTGAACAAGGCTACAGATATCATCATAGGTGGTGGAATGGCATACACATTTTGGAAAGCACAGGGAAAAGAAATAGGAAATTCATTGTGTGAAGAAGATCGCCTATCACTTGCTGCTGAACTTCTCGAAAAAGCAAAAGCAAAAGGCGTCAATATCCATCTGCCTATCGACAGCACCATTGCTGATAAATTCTCGAACGATGCCACCACTGCCAATTGCGAGAGCTATGGTATTCCATCCGGGTGGATGGGACTGGATATTGGAGAAAAGGCAAGAGCAGATTTTAGAAAGGTAATCCTGAGCAGCAAAACTATTTTATGGAATGGACCCATGGGTGTGTTCGAAATGGAAAAATTCCAGGGTGGAACCAAGGCAATTGCTGAGGCTGTGGCAGAGGCAACCCAACAGGGCGCTTTCTCTCTGGTCGGAGGCGGCGACAGCGTTGCGGCGGTCAACCAATTCGGATTCAATGACAAAGTCAGTTACGTATCCACCGGTGGTGGGGCCATGCTGGAGTTCTTCGAAGGAAAAGTTCTTCCGGGAATCGCGGCAATTAAAAATTAACCTTCCATCACATTGCTCAAAGGTTAACAAAGCCTTGATGGCTTTTGCCCTATCTTTATGCCCTTAATTATAAAATTATGAGCACACGTAACATTGTCCTTATCAGCATCGTAGCTTTTATTCTTCTTTTGGGAGGATGTGGTTGCAGCGGTTACAACGGACTTGTACAAAAAGATCAAAATGTAAAATCAAAATGGGCCAACGTTGAAAGTGATTATCAACGCAGAGCTGACCTGATTCCCAATTTGGTAAACACCGTAAAAGGTGCTGCCAACTTTGAACAGGAAACCATCACCGCGGTTATTGAAGCCAGGTCAAAAGCAACACAGACCACTGTGAACGCCAACGATCTCTCTCCTGAAAAAATTGCCGAATTCCAAAAAGCACAAGGTCAATTAAGCGGAGCCATCGGAAGATTGCTCGTCAGTGTTGAGAGATACCCAGAATTGAAAGCTACAGAAGCTTTCCGTGACCTCCAGGCACAATTGGAAGGAACAGAAAACAGAATCAAGGTATCAAGAAATGATTTCAATGCAGCTGTGCAAGACTACAATACCAGTGTGAAGAAATTCCCGATGGTGCTTTTCAGCGGCTTGTTTGGCTTCAACGAAAAAGGATACTTCACTGCAGAAGCTGGCTCAGAGAAAGCGCCAACAGTTGATTTCAAAAATTAATCTGTGAATTTATTATCATTCTTTACGGGCAGAAAAAAATCTTTTTTCTCCAAAGAAGATGAAGAACGGATGGTGCAGGCCATCCGTTTTGCTGAAAAGCAAACCAGTGGAGAGGTTAGACTCTACATTGAAAGCAACTGTTCCTATATCAATCCAATTGACAGGGCAAAAGAATTGTTTGCAGAATTGAACATGCATAAAACCAAAGACCAGAATGGCGTGCTCCTTTATTTTGCAATGAAAGACAGGCAAATGGCGATTTGGGGCGATGAGGGCATTCATCAGAAAATGGGGCAAGCATTTTGGGAACAAGAAGTTGCTGCGATTCTCAGTGAATTCAAGAGCAACCATTTTGTAGAAGGCATTTGCCATATGATCCACGATGTTGGTGATGCATTGAAAATGCATTTCCCTTATGCATCTGATGATAAAAATGAATTAGACGACAACATCGTATTTGGGAAATGATCAAACAGCTGCTTACTATATTATCCATGTTTCTTTTCTCGTCTGTGTTAGCACAAATTGAGAAAGAACTTCCTGCTAAACCCAATCCCCCGAAATTGGTAGTGGATTATACCAATACGCTGAGTCCAGATCAAACTTATTCACTGGAACAAAAGTTGGTGGCATTTGATGACTCTACTTCAAGCCAAATATCGGTAGTGATCATGGAAAGTACCGGTGAAAGAGACATTGCAGATGTTGCTTTTGCCTTGGGGAGAGCATGGGGAATCGGAAACAAGGAATTCAACAACGGTATTCTCGTTCTTGTTGCAAAAAATGACCGAAAAATATTCATTGCCACCGGCTATGGTTTGGAAGGTGCACTGCCTGATGCAATTGCCAAACAAATCATTGCCAACGAAATCAGGCCCAATTTTCGTGAAAATGATTTTTACCGCGGATTGGATGAAGGGACCAATGCAATTATAGAGTCCATTCAGGGTGAATACCAAGCACCAGAAGGATACAACCAAAAAGACAAGAAAGGCGTTCCAGGTATTCTCATACTTATCATTGTCATCATCATCATGTCCATTATAAAAAGAGGCGGTGGTGGCGGTGGTCATTACAACAGACGCGGATATCATCGAGGCAGTGGTATGTGGCTCTTTCCAGGCGCTGGTGGATTCGGTGGCGGATTTGGAGGAGGAAGCAGTGGTGGTGGATTTGGTGGATTCGGTGGGGGCAGCTTTGGTGGCGGTGGTGCTGGTGGGGATTGGTAAAAATCGGTTAACAGTTAACTGTTAACTACTAACCAAGTCCCATTTCTTGATGCATCTCTGGGATTTCAACATCTGTAAATCCTTTGCGCAGCAATCTTTCTCTAAAATCAATTTGCACTGGATATTCTCCGTGCACCAGGAAAACTTTTTTTACACGTCGAGGGTCCTGACAAGATAAAAACTGAGAAAGATCTTCATAGTCACCATGTGCACTCATGCTCCTGATGCTGCCTACCTCAGCATGGATTTCATGTTGCACCCCATAAATACCAACTTCCTTTTTGCCCGACTGTATTCTTGCTCCTAAAGAATGGGGCTCACAATACCCGGTAAGCAAAATTGAGTTTCTGGAATTCTCAATGGTATTGCTGATATGGTGTTTCACCCGCCCGGCATCTGCCATCCCACTTGCAGAAATGATCACACATGGTTCATTGCGAAAATTCAACAACTTGGATTCATCCACTGTTTTGATATACCTCAATCCTGCGAACTTGAAGGGATCTTCATCTTTTTCCAATACTTTTCGAATCCGGGGATTGAAATACTGCGGATATTTTTTCACGATTTCGGTTGCTTCGACACTCAGTGGACTATCAACAAAATAGTCCAGTTCCGGCAATCTCCGTTCGAGCTCCAACTGGTTCAAAGCATAGAGCAACTCTTGTGTCCTTCCAACGCTGAAAGCAGGAATCACCAACTTCCCTTTTTTTTGAATACACGTCTTCTCGATCCACTTCAATAAATGATCTGGCGTTGGTTGATGAAGATCATGCAATGAATTACCATAAGTGGATTCAATGATGATGATATCAGCCTGTGGAAACGCATCAGGCGATTTCAAAATAACATCACGGTATCTTCCTACATCACCACTAAATGTAACAGACTGTTGTTGTCCATTTTCATTGATGCGCAGATGCACTGCTGCACTTCCTATGATATGACCAGCATCTGTATACAAGAGTTCTATGCCCGGTTCAATCAAAGTCCATGCTCCATAATCCACGACACTGAATTGATTCAACGCTGCCTCTGCTTCCTCCATTGTATACAAGGGCTTAAGCAATGGAAGTCCGCTTGCCTTGCGCTTTTTATTGTGGTACTTGATGTCATCCTCCTGAATACGTGCAGAATCTACCAACAGCACGGCTGTCAGCTCTCGCGTGGCAGGGGTACAAAATATTTTTCCCTTGAAACCATCACTGACCAATTTCGGTATGAGACCACTGTGATCAATATGTGCATGAGACAAGATCAGGTAATCAATTGTGCTGGGATCGAATCCAAAATGTCTGTTCAGGGAATCAGTCTGCTTGCCCATTCCTTGAAACATCCCACAATCCAATAAAATTTTTTTCCCATTGTTAAGTAGAATCAGATGTTTGGAGCCTGTAACTGTTCTTGCTGCACCATGAAAAATTATTTTCATTTCAAATCATTTAGATGTCTCCTTGAATGACCAAGTAATTGTAAACTCTGCCACACACCTGTTCTGCTCGTCATATCCTTTTGAAAAGGTATTGCAGGTGATTCCATTTTTCGTTGATACTGCCTCTTCGATTGCTTGATGTATTTTTTCACCGTCGTGGCATTCAAAACGAACCCTTCCAACAGCTTTTTTATGAAAAGATGCTTGCATCGACAACACCAACATAGAAATCCTGGGCCTGCGGTGTTGGGCGTGGACCAGTGCCAAAATACCTGTGCTCATCTCTGCAGCCATTGCCAGCACAGCAAAATAAATGGACCTGAATGGATTTTTGGAGAACCATGAGTATCTGATGCCAACAACAGCGGAGGAAGTGGAGAGCGAATTGATGCGGAGTCCTGCAAAAAAAGCTGCTGGCAATGATTTGGCAAGGTAGATGCGAAACCAAAATGAACTGCTCAGTTTTTTTATCAATATGGATTGTTCCATATCCTAATCTACGATAGATTCAGGCGATATGAAAAATTAAAGCAAAAAGATTTTACAATTAATGTACTTTGATTTTAAACATGGCCTGATCGCCCAAGAATCCCTCCAGCTCATCGCCAACTGAGCATTCGCCTACTCCTTTTGGAGTGCCTGTAAAAATAACATCCCCAATATTGAGTGAAAAATAGTTGGATACATGTGCAATGATCTGATCAAAGCTGTGGATCATATCTCCTGTGTTGCCCGACTGGACCAATTCATTATTTTTTTTCATTGAAAAAGCAATCTTTTTTCGATCAAGGTCTGCAGCGATTGGATTCCAATTTCCCAGCACAGCTGAATTGTCCCATGCTTTTGCCTTTTCCCATGGAAGACCCTTTTTCTTCAGTTCGCTTTGAACATCTCGGGCTGTAAAATCAATACCCACGGAAATAGCATCATAGTATTGATGTGCAGTTGCCTCGCTGATGTACCTACCGTTTTTTGAAATCCTCAGAACCACCTCGCATTCATAATGGAGTTCATTGGTAAATGCAGGATAATAAAATGGCATATTTTGTTGCAGCAAAGCGGATTGGGGCTTCATAAATATTACCGGTTCTTCAGGTACTTCATTTCCGAGTTCTTTTGCATGCTCAACATAGTTTCTACCAATACAAAGAAATTTCATAGTATGATTTTATATTTCAAATTTATTGACTGATTCCATTGCGGTATCCAATCCTGCGAGGACAAAATCTTCGATAGCTGTTGCAGCGCGCTCAATTTTTTTTGCCACCGCTGTTTCCTGTTCTTGGTGCCACTTGCCCAAGACGTATTCTACCTGCATACCTTTTGGAAAATCATTTCCAATGCCAAATCGCAGTCTTGGATAATTTGTTGTAGCCAAAGATTCCTGAATGCTTTTTAAACCATTGTGGCCGCCGTCACTTCCCGTAGGCTTCATTTTTAATTTATTGATCGGCACAGCCAGTTCATCGACAAGCACGAGCAGGTTGTTCAATTCAATATGCTCTTTATCCATCCAATATTTCACAGCTCTTCCACTCAAGTTCATAAAAGTGGAAGGTTTGATACAGATGATTTTTTTCCCTTTCAAGCTCACACTTGCAATCGATGCGAGTCGGTCGACTGTGAACACTCCATGATGTTTGGAAACAAAATAATCAAGGATATCAAATCCAATATTGTGACGAGTATGTGCATACTCCTCCCCTATATTGCCCAATCCAACTATAAGAAACTTGTTCATAAAAAAAGCCCCGCGATATGATCACGGGGCCATAAAGATAAAACCTTTGAGTTTATTTCTTTGCAGCAGCGGCTGGAGCAGGAGCAGCGGCAGGAGCAGCAGCTGCAGGGGCAGCAGCTTCTTCTTGCTTAAGCTGACGCGTCAAGGTTACTGATGCGATAGGAATTCTGGGTGAATTGAGTATTTCAAAATTATCTGTTGCGATGTCTTGAACTCGAATATTCTCGTTCAACTCAAGGTTTGTAATGTCAACCTCAATGTTTTCCCTGAGAAACTTAGGAAGTGTTTTGACTTTTACTGACTTCAACCTGATTTCAAGTTTACCACCGTCTTTAACACCAGCAGCAGCACCTGTAAATTTAAGAGGGATGGAAGCAGTAACTTTCTTTCCTTCAACCAACTCCAGCAAGTCGATATGAGAAAGAATGTCGGAAACTTTGTCTAATTGAAGATCCTTCAGAATGCAAGTGTAAGATTTGCCATTTACTTTTACTTCCACCAATTGGAAGTCTGGTGTGTAAATGAAAGGCTTCAAATCAAGAGCTTTTGCTGAAAAGTTCACCTCTTGTGCACCCCCATAAATTACACCAGGTACCAAGCCTTGAGAGCGCAACTGGCGGGTGGCTGATTTACCAGTTTCGGTCCTCAATTGTCCTTCGATTGTAATCGTTTTCATTGTATTGTGTTTAAAAATTGACTTCGTTGATCCAGCTATTTATTCTTTAGTTGTGAATGAATAAACAGGCTGGTGATGCTCTGGTTTTCATAGGCATTTCTGATGGCAGCTGCAAAAAGATTGGCCACGCTCAGCACCTTGATTTTTGAAGAACTGTGCTTTATTGGTATGGTATCAGTTACCACCAGTTCTTCCAGAACACTGTTGTCGATGTTTTCGTAGGCATTGCCACTCAACACCGGGTGTGTACAAAGGGCTCGAACACTTCTTGCACCTTTTTCCTTCAGCAATTTGGCTGCTTTGGTCAAGGTTCCTGCAGTATCACAGATGTCATCGATGAGGACCACATCCCTGTTCTCCACGTCTCCTATCACGACCATACTTGCTATTTCATTGGCCCTTTTTCTGTGCTTGTCACAGATGACCATTTCGACGTTAAAATAACTGGCCATTTCACGGATCCTGTTCGCACTTCCCACGTCGGGGGCCGCAAAGGTAAGGTTTTCCAGCTGAAGATTGGAGATATAAGGGATAAAAATGGCTGAGCTGTCCAGGTGGTCAACGGGTATGTCAAAATAGCCCTGGATCTGGGGCGCATGGAGATCCATCGTAATCACCCTGTCAGCTCCCGCTGCAGTAAGCAGGTTGGCTACCAACTTAGATCCTATCGCAACCCTGGGCTTGTCTTTTCTGTCCTGACGGGCATACCCAAAGTATGGCAAAACTGCAATGATTTTATAGGCCGATGCACGCTTTGCAGCATCGATCATCAACAGCAGTTCAAGTAGATTATCTCCCGGGGCAAAGGTGCTTTGCACGAGGAAAACATAATCGCCTCTTATACTTTCGAGGAAAACTGGCTGTATTTCACCGTCACTGAATCGCTGGATGCTGATTTTACCGGGGGTGCCATTCACGGCCTCCGCAATTTTTGCTGCCAAATATTCTGAACTGGTGCCGGAAAAGACTTTACATGAAGGACCTACGCGTTGCATAAAAATGAGTTGAATGCAGCGAAGATAATGAAACTAAACACCGTTTGAGGGACATATCATCACCCTGACAAAAATGTGAAAAAATGAATAAGAAAAAGTTGAAAGATTGGGCTTTTGAGGACAGGCCAAGGGAAAAAATGAGGTTGCAAACTGCCGCTCATTTGACAGATGTGGAGTTGCTTGCCATTCTGATACAACAGGGAAACAGGGAATCTTCTGCCTTTGACCTGGCCAATGAACTGATGTGCAGATGCAACCACAAACTTTCCGTTTTGGCAAGGCTTTCCATCAAAGAAATCATGAAGACCAAGGGCATTGGCATGGCAAAGGCTGCCATCCTGCAGGCTGCTATGGAAATTGGGAGAAGAAGAATGGGAAAAGAAGCAATGAAAGAGGAAGTCATCCGCGACAGCAAAATGGTAGCGACTTATCTGAGAACCAAAATGATGGATCTGCCCAACGAGGTATTTGCTGTAATCTTTTTAAATCGTGCGAATAAAATCAAACATTTTGAAATCATCAGTTCTGGGGGCATGACAGGAACCGTGGCAGATCCGAGAATCATCATGAAAAAAGCGCTTGAGGAAGAAGCAGTCAGCATCATTCTCAGCCACAATCATCCCTCTGGAAATTTGAAACCTTCTAAAGCCGATCAGGACTTGACGGAAAAAATCAAACAGGCAGCAAAATATTTTGACATCAATGTGCTGGATCATATCATTGTGAGCAATGAAGGGTATTACAGCTTTGCGGATGAAGGGGCGATTTGAGCGCCCCGTTGCCAGTTGACAGTTGCCTGTTCTGGGTTTTTATTTAACTTAGACGACTATAAAACAGTTAACAGCTAACAGCTAACAGCTAACAGCTAACAGCTAACAGCTAACAGTTAACAGTTAACAGTTAACAGTCAACTGGAAACTCAAAACCCACAACCCAAAACGCTCATATGCATTCCGCACAAATCAATCCACAGATATTCATCGACAATAGAAAAAGATTCACTGCACAAATGGAAAAAAACAGCATTGCGATTTTCAACAGCAATGATGAAATTCCGAGCAATGGTGATGCCTTGTACCCTTTCAAACAAAATACTGATTTGTATTGGCTGACCGGAATCAGACAGGAGGACAGCATGCTTGTTTTATATCCTGACAATCCGGATAAAAAATACCGCGAAGTACTGGTGCTGGTGAGGCCGAATGAATTAAAAGAAAAATGGGACGGGAAAAGACATCGCGCGCATGAAGCAACTGCATTATCGGGCATTCAAAAAATTGTTTGGCTGGATATACTGGATGGAGTGCTTCAACCGATGATTCACCTGGCGGATACCATCTATCTCAATACAAATGAGAACGACAGAAAAGCCAATCTGCTGGCAGTAAGAGATTATCGCTTTGCAAAAGAAATGCAGGAAAGGTATCCGTTGCATCAATACAAAAGAGCTGCAAAAATCATGCGCGATTTGAGAGCGATCAAATCACCTTTGGAAGTGGCAGTGCTCCAGAGGGCAGTGGACATTACTGATCATACATTCAGGAGATTGCTGCAGTTCATCAGACCTGGTGTTTTTGAACATCATATTGAAGCCGAAATTCATCATGACTTTATGATGCAGGGTTCAGCAGGCCCGGCATATTCATCCATCATTGCGAGTGGCGACAGGGCAAGAACTCTGCACTACATTGCAAACAACCATGAATGCAAGGAAGGAGAATTGGTACTCATGGATTTTGGAGCGGAGTACGGAGGCTATTGTGCTGATTTAACAAGAACTGTTCCAGTCAATGGTAAATTTACGAGGCGACAAAAAACGGTTTACAATGCGTGCCTGCACCTGCACAATTACGCAAAAAGCTTGCTCAAGCCTGGCATCAACATACTCAAATACCATGAAATGGTGGGTGATGAAGCCACGGTACTTTTTCAAAAAATCGGATTGCTGAAAAAATCAGATATAAAAAATGAATCGCCTGACAACAGGGCATATAGAAAATACCTGTACCATGGCATCTCTCATCATTTGGGCATTGATGTACATGATTTGGGCACAAAGACAGAACCACTGAAAGCCGGCATGGTATTGACAGTTGAACCTGGTATTTATATTGAACAAGAACAACTGGGGGTTCGCATTGAAAACAATGTTTGGATCACCAAAAGCGGCAACAAAGATTTGATGGCCAATGTTCCGATTGAAGCAGATGATATTGAGGCCATCATGAAATCCATCACCAGAAAATGAAACAACTAGCCAATTTATTCACACTGATCAATCTATGCTTTGGAAGCATTGCAATTGTATTGACCCTTCAAACAGGTGAAACCATTGTTAATCTTGAAAGCGGAGAATGGAAAATTTTTTTCCCCGAGAAAATAACCTGGGCGGCGGTTTGTATTTTTTGTGCAGCAGTGGTAGATTTTTTTGACGGATTCATCGCTCGACTTTTAAAAGCCGACTCCGAGATGGGTAAACAATTGGATTCACTTGCAGATGTTGTCTCCTTTGGTGTTGCACCTGGTGCGATTCTGTATCAAATATTGAGAATCGCTTTTGCTTCAGAACCTTCAGGTATGGAGCAATCAAGCCTCTATTTTCTGCCAGTACTTTTAGTTCCGGTATCTGCTGCATGGAGATTGGCAAGATTCAATATTGATAGTTCAAGCAGTCATCATTTCAAGGGTCTTCCCGCACCTGCCGCAGGACTTTTCATTGCTACATTGCCAATGATTTCTTTTTACAACTTGTTTGATTTACAGTCAATCTTGGTGAACAAATGGACGCTCTACGCAATTGTGCTGCTGGTTTCATATCTAATGGTCTCTTCCATTCCGCTGATCAACCTGAAATTTAAAAATTATACTTGGAAAGAAAATATTTCCAAGTACCTGTTGATCATCCTATCACTGACCGAAATAATACTGCTGGGTTGGGTTTCGGGCTTTGTCATTCTGATCACCTATATTCTAGTATCTTTGCTTTTTAAAAAAGAGCTACAATGAATTATACAGTTGCTATCAATGTCATGCCCTTGAAAGATTTATTGGACCCTCAGGGAAAGGCAGTGTTGGGAGGTTTGCACAACCTCGGATTGAAGTCTGTAGATGATGTTAGAATCGGGAAAAGAATTACACTTCAAATTGATGCTCCAAGCGAACAAGACGCCAAGAAAATAGCTGAGGAAGCTGCCATAAAATTACTTGCCAATCAAGTGATGGAACATTTTGAGATCAGCATCATCTCTTAGAAAATTCCTGAGATGCTTTACATTGTACCTACTCCTATTGGCAACCTGGCTGACATGACATTCAGGGCTGTTGCTGTATTGAAGGAAGTTGATCTGATCCTTGCTGAAGATACCCGCACCTCTGGCGTTTTGCTCAAACACTATGAAATTAGCAAACCCCTTCAATCCTATCACCAACACAACGAGCATCAAGTTACGGAAAGACTCGTAGCGCAATTGCAAGAGGGAAAAAGCATGGCTTTGCTTACAGATGCAGGAACCCCGGGTATTTCCGACCCTGCATTTTTCATCATACGTGCATGCATCAAAGCGGATATCAGGGTTGAATGTTTGCCAGGCGCTACTGCATTGATACCTGCGTTGGTAAACAGCGGACTCCCATCGGATAGTTTTTGTTTTGAAGGATTCCTGCCTTTGAAAAAAGGAAGACATACTTTGCTGAGTGCACTTGCAAATGAAAACAGGACAATTATTTTATATGAATCTCCCATGCGATTGGTTAAAACCCTACACCAGCTGATGGAGTACTTTGGGGAAGATCGTCCCTGTTGTGTTTCAAGAGAACTCACTAAAAAATTCGAAGAAAATGCAAGAGGTACTTTGAAAGAAGTCCACGATCATTTCAAGCAAAAAACGGTGAAAGGTGAAATCGTTGTTGTCATAGCAGGAAAAGAATACATGCACTGATTACTTGAATATCTCCGCTGCCTTTATCAAGGCGTCTGGTTTCCCAACATCCAACACTAGATCACCGGTGTGATCATACGCAATGACTAATTTATCTTTCGCAATGTTCAAATACACATCAACAATGGAGAAAGTCCCTTCAGCTGGCATGTATTTGAAAATACCGGGATGTATTACATGAATACCAGAAAAAGAAAAATATTTTACTCCTTCAACAACTCCATTCACCCATTTCTCATCGCCGGTTGTGTTGTTTCGCCATCCCACCAACTTCATCTCCTCATCAAATAAAAATTGTCTGGAACTTTTTCTGTCGGTGACTGCGAGTGTAACGAGCGGATTTATTGTTTGATGATAATCAAACATCCCTGCCAGATCAAGATTTGTCAAAATATCAACATTCATCACAATGAATGGCTGTTCACTTGATGTAAAATACTTGGAGGCATATGCCAATCCACCGCCAGTTTCAAAAGGACCTTGTTCTTCATGGGATACATCAAATGTCCATTGATCATTTGCGAGTGTATTCAATGCATCGATGATCTGATCTGCGAAGTGATGAACATTGATGACAAATTGGGTGATTCCGAAGGAATGGAGGTACTCAATATTTCTCTGAAGAAGTGTTTTGTTTTTTACCTGAGCCAGGGCCTTGGGATGTTGGTCTGTAAATGGTTTGAGACGGGTCCCCAGTCCGGCCGCAAAGATCATCGCCTTGCAATCATTAATAGGGCTCATTGATCCAATTTTTTGCATCCTGTTCAATATGTCTAACTACGGTCTGCACTTTGTATTTGTCTTTGAGATGTTCGGCAAGCCTATCAGCTGCGAATACACTTCTATGCTGTCCCCCTGTGCAACCAAAGCTGATGGTAAGCCCTCCGAAACCTCGTTTGATATAATCTTCCACAGAAATATCAATCATACCAAAAACATGTTGGAGGAATGACGGCATATTTGTTTTATGCATGAGAAATTCCTGCACAGGTTTATCACGGCCTGTTTGCGTTTTGTACTCGTTGATTCGACCAGGATTCAAAATTCCTCTGCAATCAAATACATATCCACCTCCATTTCCAAATTCATCGGAAGGAATTCCCTTTTTATACGAAAAGCTGTTGACATGAATGGTCAGCTTGCATTCAGGACCGGCAGTTATGGTTGCGAATTTCTCAAGGATTTCATCTGCAACAATGGCATTGAGTACTTTTTGCAAGGCGGGCAGCCTGATGGGCAATTTTTTATTCTCTAAAAACCATTTCAAATTTTTAAGTGCAAATGGAATGCTCGCAATGAAATGCGGCTTTCTTTCGAACAATCCCCTGAATCCATATGCTCCAAGTGTCTGCAACATTCTGATCAGCACAAACCCATCATAATTGGATAGAAAATCATCTTTTCTCAAAGAACCATTCAGCAACTGGTTGGCGTGCTCAAAATAATACTCTACCAACTCATCCCTCCAATCATATGGCATCTGCGCCCTAGCCTGCCATAACAATGAGGCAATGTCATACTGAAGTGCGCCTTGCATACCTCCTTGGTAATCGATGAACCAAATATGGCTGTCCTTGACCATGATATTTCTGCTCTGACAATCACGGTGCATAAAATACTGTTGCTCCTCCTGCATCAAATAGCTGCTGAGCATTTCAAAATCATTCAGCAACAAATTCTTGTCATAAGGTAAATCAAGGGCGCGAACAAAATAGTACAGAAAATAAAGCAGGTCTGAATAGATAGCCTGTTTATCAAATGATCTTGTTGCAATACAATTGCTGTAGTCAATATTTCTTCCGCCAACAATTTGAAGTTGCGCCAGAGCAGTACAGGTTTTTTTAAATAATTTTTTTACCTCTTCTGTAAATCCTTCTTGCTTGATCACATCAAATAGAGAAAGATCGCCCAAATCAGATTGAATATAAAACTGCTGACCAGGTTCAACGTATTCTATGCTTGGAACAAACAGACCTTGATCGGAAAAATGTTTGGTGAAGGAGACAAATGCATTGTTTTCAGGAACATTCGATGGATTGTAGGTCAAAATATATGACTGTTCCCCTTTTTTCAAACGGAAATACTGGCGGTTGCTGCCCGCCTGTTTCAAGGATTCGATTTCAATTCCTTTGTCAGCGTCCCACTTGCTTACAGCAACAGTAATTTTCTCAAATGCTTGGTGCATGACGCAAAGTTATTCTTTATTCATAAAAGTAGCTTCTGGTCGTATCTTTGGCCAATGCATAAGAAAGAAATGGATGAATTGGGCCGCCTCAGCAAAAAAGCCTTTCAGGAGGCAGGCAAAATGCCCATTGCATTGGTACTCGAGAATGTAAGAAGCATGCACAATGTTGGCAGTGTATTCAGGACTTCTGACGCATTTTTGGTTAATAAAATTTTCCTATGCGGCTACACGCCAAGGCCACCCCACAGGGATATCCAAAAAACTGCGCTGGGAGCAACCGAAACCGTGGCTTGGGAGGGAGTGGAAGACATCCGAACTTGCATCGATGAGTTAAAAGACCAGGGTTACAAGGTTTTTGCTGTTGAACAGGTTCATGCCAGCATTTCTCTAGAGCAACTGCTTATCCAATCGCCCGAACCCATTGCATTGGTTTTTGGAAATGAGGCGACAGGGGTGGAGGAAAGCACCATTGAGCAATGTGATGGATGTTTGGAGATTCCACAATTTGGCAGCAAACATTCTTTTAACATCAGTGTATCGGCGGGCATTGTACTTTGGGAACTTTATAAACAAATGAGGAAGCTGAAATGAAAAGATTTTTACAGTACCTATCATTGATCAAATTTTCACATACCATTTTTGCCATGCCCTTTGCGTTGGTTGGATTTTTTGTTGGACTCATGTTCGAGCAGCAAAATGAAATAGCTTTGAGTGGATGGGAGAAAGCAACTGATTATTTCATCGGACATTGGATGGTTTTTCTCCATATCCTGTTGTGCATGATATTCGCGCGCAGTGCTGCTATGGCATTCAACCGCTATCTTGACAGGACATTTGATGCAAAGAATCCAAGAACTTCCATACGAGAGATTCCCAGAGGAATTATCAGTCCGGCAAGCGCTCTACAATTCACCATCATCAACTCCATACTTTTTATGGGAAGCGCATGGATGATCAATGCAATTTGTTTTCTATTATCTCCGATTGCACTGATCGTCATACTGGGTTACAGCTATACCAAACGTTTCACAGCATTGTGTCATTTGATTTTGGGATTGGGACTTTCACTCGCGCCGGTAGGAGCATTCATAGCCGTTACAGAACAAGCCAATCTGCCTATCATTTTGCTATCTGCAGCAGTCATTGGATGGGTAAGCGGATTTGATATCATTTATGCCTTGCAGGACGATGCGTTTGATGTATCTCAGGGCCTGTACTCTATTCCAGGTTATATGGGAAGAAAAAACGCATTGCAATTATCCAGGTTGTTGCATTTTATTACGGCACTCTTACTGATTGGATTCGGGTACTACAATGGAATGCATTGGATCTATTACACTGGATTGTTTATTTATATCTCACTGCTGATTTATCAACAGGGCATTGTGAAAGAAAATGATTTGAGCAGGGTCAATATAGCATTCATGACTGCCAATGGCATTGCCAGTATTATTTTTGCAGCGTTTAGTATCACCGATTTAATTTATTTTGGATAAATGGGAAGAATCATCGCATTGGATTATGGGAAGAAAAGGACTGGCATTGCTGCAACAGATCCTTTGAAAATAATTGCCAATGGATTGCTAACCATTGAAACTGAAAAACTTTTTGATTTTTTGAAAGACTATGCAGGCAAAGAATCAGTCGAAAAAATTATCATTGGGAATCCAACCAACCTGGATGGATCTCCCACAGATGCGACTGCTTCGGTTCAACATTGCATCAGAAGACTGAAAAATATGTTTCCCGCTATTCCCGTCATTCCGGTAGATGAAAGATACAGCTCCAAGATGGCATCCAGAGCAATGGTGGAAATGGGCATGAAAAAAAAGGACCGCAGAGAGAAATCAAACATTGATGTAATTGCAGCAACCATGATGTTGCAGGATTATTTGGCAAACAACATCTTGTAACCAGGCTTTACTCTTCCAGCGCTGATATCATCCAACTTCTTTTTAAGCAGTTTTCTTTTGATCAGAGAAATATGATCAATAAAAAGTTTTCCATCGATGTGATCATATTCATGTTGAATCACCCGCGCATTGAGTCCGCGAAAACTTTCCGTTTTCTGAACAAAATTTTCATCACAGTATGAGATGGTGACAATATTTTCTCTTGTAACCTCTTCCCTGAAACCAGGTAAACTCAAACATCCTTCATCGCAAGTCCATTTCTGACCTGTTCTTTCAGAGATATGTGCATTGACAAAAACTTTTTTCATACCAAGTTCTCCTTCAAACTGCTCCCTGTCATCTTCTTCACTGTTGTTGTAGACCTGCTCAGTGTCAATGACAAATAACCTGATTTTTCTGTTGATTTGAGGTGCTGCGAGCCCCATGCCATTTGAATTGTACATGGTTTCCCACATATCGGCAACCAATACATCTAAGTTGGGATAATCAGCGGTTATATCCTCACAAACCTGTCTTAACACAGGGTGTCCGTATGCGACAACTGGAAGAATCATGTCACAAAGATACTAAAGAACTAACCGTTGTAAAGTAGATCGTAATATTCTGTTGCCATCCGGTTGGAATCAAATCTGAATCGTACGTCTTTCATGCCGTTCTGTACAATTTGGCGCCAGGTATGAGGTGCGTCATAATATAAAGGCAGGATTTCTTGTTGCAGTATTCTATACAATTCATTTAGGTCATAGTCATCCTGGTCATGAACATGCATGCTCTCGTAATCTTTGGGCGGAACAACAAATCCGTTGTTGCCGTGGTTGACAAACTCTACAATCCATCCATCATTTGTAGAAAAATTCACTGCTCCATTCATGGCAGCGGTCATCCCACTGGTTCCAGAAGCTTCTCTGGGTACACGCGGATTGTTCAGCCATATATCTGCTGCCTGTTTAAGACGTTTGCTCAATCCCAATTCATAGCCGGTGCATACAGCCATGTTTTTATGGCTCTTGCTTAGGTGAACCAAATGATTGAACTCTGTGATAGCAGGATAATCAACCGGATAAGGCTTTCCAGCCCAAACGATTTGAACAGGATACTTTGCATTTGCCAACATTGCATCGAATCTTTCTCTGTCACGGGTCAATAAATCTGCACGCTTATAACCTGCAAATCTTCTTGCCCATACAATGGTAAATACATCCGGATCAAGGAGCTTACCGGTTTGATCCGCTACAAGGTCAAATGCTCTTTTCTTCAGGTATCTCTTTCGGTCGATGAACTTCTCATCATTCTGTTCATCCATGGCAAAATACAGTTGCTTGTCTGCCCAATATCTCCAGTTCTGGGAATTGGTGATATGAATGATAGGACAAACACCATCATGTTTTCCCCACATCTTTCTGCTGACATGGCCATGCAACTCAGAAACTGCATTGGATAATCTTGCCAACCTGAGTGCAGTCAGTGAATGATTGAACGCATCATCTTCCATACCAGTTATTTCTCTCACTTTTGACAGTGGCATGCCACAGAAGTAAGACATTTTTTCACATAGGTATATATCATGTTTTTCATTGCCTGCCTCCTCTGGAGTATGCGTGGTAAATACAAGCTGACGCTTCAGTGCATCCAGGTCTCCTCCGTTTTTATTCAACAGATAAAATGCAGAAGAGATGGCATGTGCTTCATTCAGATGATACAGGTCTGGCTTGAATCCCAATTCATCTACCAATTTAGCACCACCTACACCAAGCAAAATAAATTGAGCAACTTTTGTTGCAACATTCGCATCATAGAGGCGGTGGGTAATGGTTTGCGAAACATAATCATTTTCAGGAAGATCCGTGCTCAATAAAAACAAGGGAGCAGATTTGAATGTCTCAGGATTCAAATAAAATACTTTAACCCAAACAGGTGCATCGTGAATCATGACCTGAAACTTGATGCCAGTATCTTCCAGGAAATTGTAAATTTTTTCGTTCCACTGAACCTGCAATGTCTGATCTTGGTTTCGCGCTTGGTCATAATACCCATACTTCCACAAAATTCCAACTCCGATCAAGTTTTGACGCAACTCATATGCACTTCTCAGGTGTGAACCAGATAAAAATCCCAAACCACCACTGTAAATTTTTAGTGGTTGGTGAATAGCAAATTCCATCGAGAAATAAGCTACTTTTTTGGAGAACCTGGAATCAACAGAATAGGGAAGTGAATAGTTCCTGAAGTTGGACATGATCCGTTTTTTGAGCTCGCAATATAGGTCCAAAAAAGGAATGGATGAAAATAATATGTATTTTTTACACAATGTGTTGAAAACTTCGGGGCTCCTCCATGATGATGGCAATAATTAAAAAAAACTACATTTGAACAATACGCCACCATGAGATATTTTTTCTTCTTTTTTGTAATGCTGACCTTGCTGTTTTCCTGCAACCAGGAAGCAAAGGATATCAACCTGGATGAGGAAATTGGAACAAGTGATTTCATCAAAGCATTCAAACCAGTGGAATTGCCGGTACAGTTTAAACAGGACTATTTCGAAAAAAAAGAATCAGACAGCAATTATATTAAGTCTTCTGTTGTTTCAAAGTTTATCCCTGATAGCATTTTTAAAAATGAATTAGGAAAAACAAAAGATGCTAAATTTTACAGGAAAGGAAGTTATACGGCAGAAGAAACGGGTGAATTTTATTTGTTTTTAACCGCAGAAAAAAAAGAAAAAAGATACGCTTACGTAATTTGTTTTGACAAAGATGAAATGTTCAAAACCGGTATGCTGCTCAGTGAGAAAAGCTCCAATCCAACAGTTACGTATGATGGAAGTCTTGACAAAAGACTTACCATTACCAAACTGAAGAACAGCAGCATTGGAACAGGAAAAGCCTATTACAATAAAAGCGTTTATGTTTACAACACAGAGGGTGTATTTACGCTGATCCTTACAGAAAGCAACGAACCAGTTGTAGAGAAAGAGGTTTTTAACCCCATTGACACACTTCCGATGACCCAAGCGCTCAGTGGAAATTATGCACAGGACAAGAAAAATTTTGTTGCCATCAGAGATGGCGGTAAAAACGGAAAACTATTGTTTTTTATAAATGTTGACAAATATGGGAAGTCCTGTACTGGAAGTTTGAGAGGTGATATTACACAAGTAAAGCCAAAAGTATTTCAATACAACAAGGCAGACGATCATTGTATTCTTGAGTTTACATTCAGCAGCAGTGGTTTGCAGGTAAAAGAACTGGAAGCATGCGGCAATCACCGATCAGTAAGATGTAGTTTTGATGGAAGGTTTTCCAAACAAAGGAAGAAAAACAAAAAATAGATCAAAGGATTTGTCCCTGCAACAAATCATCGAGCGTTTCTCGTCTGCGGATTAGTTTCATTTCTCCTTTAGCGACAATCACTTCAGCCGGCCTTGTCCTTGAATTAAAGCGGCTGCTCATTTCAAAGCCATAAGCACCTGCATTCTTAAACATCAAAATATCACCTGCATGTACCTCAGGCAATTCTCTGTCCCATGCAAACGTATCCGTCTCACATATATTTCCAACTACATTGTAGGTTTTTAGAGGCCCCCTTGCATTGCTGATATTGTCAATGATATGATATGCATCATAAAACATGGGGCGGATGAGATGATTGAATCCACTGTCAACGCCTATAAAATGTCTGGTTGGATTTTCCTTAATAATATTTGCTTTTGTAAGAAAGTATCCAGCTTCACTTACAAGAAATTTTCCTGGTTCAAACCAAATTTGAAATTTTCGATTATTGGAATGTTGAAATTGATCTAGTCTTTCGAATAGTTTTTCACCCAGCTGTTCAATGTCAACTCCTTTTTCATCAGGCTTGTAAGGTATTTTGAATCCACCGCCTAAATCTATCACCGTCAATTCCTCGAACTGATTGCTTAATTCCAGCAACAAGTTAAGTCCATTCAAAAAAACATCTACCTCTTTGATTTCACTTCCTGTGTGAAGATGCAGGCCTTTGATGGCCAAGCCGGTTTGTTTTTTTATATCCAATATTTGACCAACCTGGTCAATTGAAATACCAAATTTTGAATCAATGTGTCCAGTTGAAATTTTGATGTTACCGCCAGCTAAAATATGCGGATTGATGCGCACTACAACCGGATATGTATTGCCATAAACAGTTCCAAACTGTTGGAGAATTTCAAGGTTGTCTATGTTGATATTGACCCCAATAGAAACGGCTTCTGTATAGTCATCGAATGAAACACTGTTGGGTGTAAATATTATTTTGGAGGGATCCACTCCTGCTTTGAGCGCAAACTGTACTTCATTCAAGCTTACACAATCAATGCCAGCACCTAGATCACGAAAAATACGCAATACATTGATGTTACTCAAAGCTTTGCATGCATAAAAAATACTGACATCAGATTTTTGAAACGCCTGAATTAGCTTGGCGTATTGAAAATGAATCCGCTCTTCATCGTATACATACAGAGGCGTAGAAAATTCTTTTGCAGCCTTGAGCAGAATTTCATTTGAAAGTGTAGGAGCCATGTTAGGATGTAGATTTAAAACTATGCTCCTTCAATATTTTCACCTTGTCCTTCGTCGCCCGTACCTTGCCCCTCTTCCAGATTCTGTTGGACTTCACCCTCCATTTCAAAGTGTCCGGCATTCACCAATGTTGGTATCACGATCTGCTCTGCAAGCACTTCACTTATTTTAGGCAATTCTTCAGAAGTGTTGATGCCAAAGTAATCCATGAAATGACGAGAGGTTGCATAAATGAGTGGCTTACCAATCATTTGCTCATTTCTCCCCGAAATCACGATGAGTTCTTTCTCTAATAATTTTTGAATGGAATAATCACAATTTACACCACGAATGGCCTCAATCTCTGATTTGGTGATGGGTTGTTTGTATGCAATGATCGCAAGGGTTTCCAATGCTGCGGTAGATAAACGTTTAAGAAATTTATCGCCGTTCAATTGCGCAATGGTAGAATGAAACTCCTTTTTGGTTAAAAATTGCCATCCGCCACCGCTTTGTCTAAGTTCAAATGGATAGAATTCTGATTGGTATTTTTCATTGATGCCATCTATGCTGGTTTCCACCTGATCCATCGTCACTTTATCATCCATAAAACCAAATGCGTTGTTGATCAATTCAACAATTTCAACTGCAGTCAGTGGTTTTTCACTGGCAAAAATCAAGGCTTCAACATGATTAATTAAATTGGCTATTTCCATTGATATTAAAATCTTTTTCCCCTTTTTGGGGTGTTAAATGTAAGGGAATATCGTGAGATCTTACCCCTGCAACGCAGCAGCACCACTTACAATTTCAGTAAGCTCAGTTGTAATGGCAGCCTGCCTTGCTCTGTTGTAAGAGATCTTCAATGTCTTGAGCAATTCGTTGGCATTTTCAGATGCCTTGTCCATTGCTGTCATTCTTGCGCCATGCTCTGATGCATTTCCATCCAACACAGCTTTGTACAATTGTGTATTCAAAATCTTTGGCATGAGCTCGGCAATCAGCACCTCCTGAGAAGGTTCGAAGATGAAATCAGCTTTCTGAGTTTTACCTTCTGCTGATTTTTCCTGTTTGGGTATTGGTAGGAATGGTTCTGAAACAAAACTTTGTGTGGCTGCATTCTTGAATTCACTGTATACAATTTCAACTGCATCAAACTCTTTTTCTGCAAATGCCTTTACCGCAGCCTGGGCACAAGCTTGAACGCCGTCAAATGAAAGTTGAAGAAAAATATCCCTGAATCTTGTATCAACATGGTAACCTCTCTTTTGAAAAAACTCAGCACCCTTCTTTCCAATGGACCAAATGGTGAGATTTCCATTGGCATGTGCATGGGTGAAACGTTGTTTGATTACAGAGATTGCAGCTTTTTGGATATTGGCATTGTAAGCTCCGCACAATCCGCGATCACTGGTTATGACAATAAGCAATACCTTTTTGACAGGTCTTACATCTGCCAAGGAAATATTTGAATTGCTGTCAACATTGCTGACAATGTTGCTCAACATTTCCTGTAATTTTTTTGCATATGGACGCACCTGAATGATGGCATCTTGGGCCCGGCGCAATTTGGCAGCACTCACCATCTTCATTGCCTTTGTAATTTGCTGTGTAGATTGTACCGACTTGATCCTGTTTCTGACTTCCTTTAATTGGCCTGCCATAGGGCTTAAAATTTGAGCGCGAAGTTAAGCAAATAGGACCAAAATCATTTCAGATCTAGGATAACATTTACCCACTCCGGGTCAAATGAGGCTTGGTATTTTTTATAAAATTGGATCGCAGGTTCATTCCATTCCAATACCTGCCAGGTAATTCTTTGGAATCCCCTGTCCCTGGCCTCTTCTATCAGTTTGTCCATCAGCATTTTACCTATGCCCTTTCCACGATAATTGGCGGTTACAATGATATCCTCCAGGTACATCACCTGACCCTTCCAGGTGCTGTAGCGGATGTAATACAGTGCAAATGCGACAACCGGTTGGGCAGGCTGTTTGTCATCCTCCACCACAAAAGCCCACCAGACAGGCTGCGGGCCAAAACCGGATGTTTCAAAATGGAGGGGATCGACTGTTACCTCAAGTGGTGCTTTTTCATAATCGGCTAACTCCTGAATGAGTTGCAACATGGCAGGTATATCTCTCCGTTCAGCTCTCCTGATGATCATTGCAATGCCTGTTCAAAATCGTTGAGAATATCTTCCCCGTTTTCAATGCCAACACTCAAACGAATCAATCCGTCAGTGATTCCATATTGCAGTCTGTTTTCCCTGGGGATGCTGGAGTGTGACATAGAGGCTGGGTGTGAAAGCAAGGTATCACAGGTTCCAAGTGAAACCGTCCTTGTACACATCTGTAACTTATTCATGAAATTGACGCCTGCTTTGAATCCCCCTCTCAACTCAAAACTCATCATCGCACCTGGATGATTCATTTGCTTTTGTGAAACGTTGAAATCAGGATGTGTTGGGAGTCCGTTGTAGTTTACTTTTTCAATTGCCTGGTGACCTGCAAGAAATTTTGCTACCTGCATGGCATTTTCACAATGACGCTGCATGCGCAATTCAAGGGTCTTCATTCCATTGATCAGCAAAAATGCTTCGAATGCATTGCTGTTTCCGCCCAATAAACGATGCGTTTTGGTTGCACGCGTATTCATGAATTCGATGTCAGTTCCAACCAAAATTCCTCCAATGGCCGTTCCATGCCCATTTAAAAATTTTGTAGTACTGTGTATAATAAAATCAATTCCGTGTTTGAAAGGCTGTTGCAGAAAAGGTGTTGCGAAAGTATTGTCGCATGCAGTTATTTTGCCGTATTTCTTTGCAAGGTCAGAAAGCGCTTTCAAATCAACACACTGAAGTGTAGGATTGGCGGGTGTTTCAAGATAAATCAGTTTAACAGTACTGTCTTCTTTCAAGTATTTTTCTGCCAGAGAAAGATCGCGGAGATCAACTATGATAGATGTTAATTCCAGCGGCTCCAACAGGGATTTCATATAATCCTGCGTGCCGCTGTACAGAGAATAATGTGTAAGAATCTTATCCCCCTTTTTCAAAGTTGCGAGCAACAAAGAACTGATGGCTGCCATTCCAGAAGCATGGAGAATCGCTTTGGCTTCTACTTGTTTTCCATTGCTGACAATCCCAAAAGTTTCCATCGCAGCAATTTTTTCCTCTGCTTCATTCATGGTTGGATTGCCCCATCTTGAGTATATGTATCCCTTTTCCTGTCCGGAAAACCTTCTGCTTCCCTGTTCTGCTTCATCGTACACATATGTAGATGATGCATATATAGGTGTGAGATGGGCATACATGGGATCGGGATGCTGACCGGCATGAATGGCCAGTGAACTAAAGCCCTTGTATATTTTGTTATTTCCTGACATGGTGATTAATTGATGAACCATTTGACCCAAGTTGCACCCCAGGTAAATCCACCGCCAAAGGCAGCAAGCACAATATTATCTCCTTTTTTCAACTTGGATTGAAAATCCCACAAACACAAAGGAATGGTTGCGGCAGTCGTATTCCCATATCGCTGAATATTCAACATAACCTTTTCGTCAGAGAGTCCCATGCGTCTGGCGGTTGCATCGATGATGCGTTTGTTCGCCTGATGGGGAACGAGCCAGGCAATGTCATCAGATTTCAAATGGTTCCGCTCCATCAATTCATAGCTTACATCTGCCATTCCAGTTACGGCAAATTTGAAAACAGGCTGCCCATCCTGGTAAATAAAATGCTCTTTCCTGGCAATCGTTTCTGCACTGGGGGGATTGAGTGAACCTCCGCCCTTCATGTGTAAATATTTTCCTCCGCTTCCGTCACTTTTCAAAATGCTGTCAAGCACACCATAGCCGTCTGTATTGGGTTCAAGCAAAACAGCCCCCGCACCATCACCGAACAAAATACAAGTTGTGCGATCTGTATAATCCACGATGGAGCTCATTTTGTCTGCTCCAACCACCACTACTTTCTTATAGCGTCCACTTTCAATCAAAGATGCACCGGTGGTGAGGGCATATAGAAATCCAGAGCATGCAGCTAGTATATCAAATCCCCAGGCATTTTTGATACCCAGTTTGTCACAACTGATATTGGCAGTATTGGGAAAAAACATGTCCGGGGTAACTGTGGCGACGATCAGACAATCGATTTCATTGGGATCTATGCCGCGTTTTGCACAAAGGTCTTTGACTGCAGGGGCCACCAGATCAGATGTTGCCTTGCCCTCACCCCTCAGAATATGCCTTTCGACAATTCCTGTCCGAGTTCTGATCCATTCATCATTGGTATCCACCATTTTTTCAAGATCTTCATTGGTAAGCAGGTCTTCTGGAACATAACCACCTACAGAAGTGATCGCAGCAGTGATTTTTTGCATATGATTCAATTGGACCACAAATGTAACTATTTTGACGGGTGTTCTTATCTTCGTTATGTACAATAAAACCTCATGATTGCCAGTTTGACAGGTAACTACATTTTGAAGACTCCCTCCTATGTTCACATGGATGTGAATGGAGTGGGCTATGAGGCACAAATCAGCTTGAATACTTTTACAAAAATTCAGGATCTGGATAAGGGAACCTTGCTCACCGTTTTGCAGATAAAGGAGGACAGCCACACTTTGTTTGGATTTGCAGACATCACTGAAAAAAATTTATTCCAACTGCTGATCAATGTAAACGGGGTTGGAGCATCTACGGCAAGAATGATGCTGTCTGCTATGCTGCCGAATGAATTGAGCAATGCGATTGCTTCTGGAAATACCGTTGCATTGGAAAAAATAAAAGGCATTGGCAGAAAATCTGCCGAGCGCATCATTCTCGAGCTGAGAGATAAGTTGGCAAAAGGCGGAACGACCGCTTCCCCTTCTGGTTTTGCACATCGTGGTATTCAGGAAGAAGCGCTGCAGGCAC
This sequence comes from Bacteroidota bacterium, assembly GCA_005788265.1. Lineage (GTDB taxonomy): Bacteria > Bacteroidota > Bacteroidia > Chitinophagales > Chitinophagaceae > Pollutibacter. Next base: position 29,910 of record SXYR01000101.1, read on the forward strand.
TGATTGCGCTTGGAATTCCCAAAGCATCTGCTGAAACGGCTATTAAAAAATCAACTTTCAATTCCTCTGAAGATACACTTGAATCACTCATCAAAAAATCCCTTCAATTTATTTGATTAGAACTCTACTCCACCAAAGAAGAAGGAAATATTGAAAAAGTTATCTTACAAGATAACATGTCTTGTGGTTCTCCTCATGTATGCTACTCTTTCACATGCATCTGGCATTGCTTTGTCTGAAAAAATACACCCAGCAATCGACACTTTACCTTTAGGTGACTCTTTGTTGTACCCACTGCAGGACAGAAGAAGCGATAAAATTTCCCTATCAAAAAAGAATCCTTTTGACCTCAAAGATCCTGTCAATCTGAAGGATTCCCTTGCGTACGATTACAAGACAAAAGAATATTACATCATAGAAAAGATTGGAAGCAGGTATTTCAGAAAACCAACTTCTTTGACTTTTGATGAATACATGCGCATTCAATCAAGGAAGGCTGAAAGAGATTATTTTCAGAAAAGATCCAATACCATCAGTCTGCTGAACAGAAAGCTGGTAAAGCCTCGATTGAGCATGGGTGAAGAATTGTTCAACCGACTTTTCGGAACGGGGGTCGTCGACATTCGTCCACAAGGCGAAGTGAATATCACCACCGGTTATCAGGGACAAAACATCAAGAATCCAACATTACCTGAAAGAGCAAGAAGAAATGGTGGATTGGATTTTGACATGGCGGCCAATTTGAATGTCTTGGGAAACATTGGCGACAAAATGAAATTCCCCATCAGCTACAATACACTTTCAACATTCGACTTTGAAAACAGGCTGAAACTCGACTATACAGGCGGCGCTGAGGATGTTTTTAAAAAAATTGAAGTAGGCAATACCTCATTTGCCACCAAAGGAACATTGATTCCAGGTGCGCAGCAATTGTTTGGCATCAAAACACAAATGCAATTTGGTAAACTATGGCTTACTACTGTATTTGCGAGCCAACGTTCACAAAGACAATCAACTGCATTCAAAGGCGGATCATCATCCATGCCTTTTGAAATCAAAGCAGATGAGTACGAAGAAAACAGGCATTTTTTGCTTGCGCAGCAATTCAGAAGGGATTTCAACAAGGGAATGAAAAATCTTCCCATTGTTAACTCACAAGTTCAACTTCTTAGGTTAGAAGTTTGGGTAACAAATAGATATGGAGTTACAACCAATGCCAGAGACGTTGTTGGTTTGATGGACCTGGGTGAAGACAAACCTTTTCAGCAACCCCCTGTGATCAATCCACGTCCAGGCTCTACATATCCTTCTAATCAATCAAATGATTTGTACAGCAAAATAATCAGCAGTCCCAACAGCCGCAATCCTGCGCAAGTAGTGAACTTCATGAATTCTATCGGACTCCAACCAATTCGTGACTTCGAAAAAACCTTTGCAAGGAAGCTGGACTCCTCTCAATATTATTTCAACAGGCAACTAGGATTCATTTCACTCAATGTAACACTTCAACCTGATGAAGTACTGGGTGTAGCTTTTCAATACACCGTGAATGGCAAAGTATTTCAAGTGGGTGAATTTGCACAAGATGTGCCAGTTGATTCAACCAGCGGGGTTTCCAAAATACTTTTCTTGAAACTGCTGAAAGCAACATCACAAAGAACATCGCTGCCTATTTGGGACCTGATGATGAAGAATGTCTACGCAGTGGGTGCTGGACAACTGGAACGACAGGACTTTCAATTCAATGTATTGTACCAAGAGCCAGGTGGTGGTGAGAAAAGATACATCACTGAGGGAGAGCAAGCGGGTGTTCCCTTGATTACCTTGTTGAATCTTGACAGACTGAACAACCAAAATGATCCGCAACCAGATGGTGTATTTGATTATGTAGAAGGATTTACAGTAAATTCCTATCAAAGTCGCGTCATGTTTCCGGTACTTGAACCCTTTGGCCATGATTTGGATTTTGCATTTGCGGATCCCGCATTGCGTGACAAATACTTGTTTTATCCACTTTATGATACCATCAAAGCCATTGCGCAGACATATGCCAACCTGAACAGATTTATTATGAAGGGCAGTTCAAAATCTTCCGGCGGATCATCCGGCGAAATTTCTTTGAATGCATTTAATATTCCACAGGGCTCTGTCACCGTAACAGCAGGTGGACAACAACTCATAGAGAATGTAGACTACACGATTGATTACTTATCTGGAACCCTGCGCGTGATCAACAGTTCTATCAAACAATCGGGAGTTCCTGTCAATGTTCAATTTGAAAACAACGCAACTTTTGGAGTACAACAAAGAACGTATACCGGCATCCGTTGGGACTACCTATTCAGTGACAAATTTTCGATCGGAGGCAATATGGTGAGATTGGGAGAACGACCGTTTTTCACAAAAATGGAATATGGTTCTGACCCCATCAGAAACAGCATGGCCGGACTGGATATGTCCTACAACAATGAAGTCCCTAGATTGAGCAAGTGGCTCAGCAAACTGCCTTTTTATGAGGCATCGGGCTCTTCCAGCATAAGTGCTTCTGCTGAAATTGCGCAATTGAAACCCGGTCACGCTCCTCAAATCGGCAAGGGCGGAAAAGGATTGGTGTATTTGGATGATTTCGAGGGAACAAAATCAAGCATTGATTTAAGATTCCCCATCATTGGATGGACGCTTGCCTCTACTCCAGCAGGTGCAAAAGATCGTTTTGGAAATACCATGTTCCCAGAAGCAACTTCATTTGACAATATTGATTACGGAAAGAACAGGGCAAAACTTGCATGGTACAATATTGAACCCATTCTACAGGAAAAAAGAAATTTAAGCAACCCGCTTCGAAACGACATTGAACAACTTTCAGATCCGAGGGTGCGAAGTGTCGGACAACAGGAAATATTTCCAAGAAGAACACCTGACTTTGGTCAAAGCCAACTCGTAACATTTGACTTGGCATATTATCCCAAAGAGAGGGGTCCCTATAATTATGATGCAACCAACATCGAAGGCAACGGCATACTTAAAAATCCTAAGCAACGTTGGGGCGGTATCATGCGCAACATTGATCAGACAGATTTTGAAACCGCCAATATAGAGTTCATTGATTTTTGGGTATTGGATCCCTTTATCAAAAACACCAACAAAGCGGGTGGTTCCATGTACATCAATCTTGGAAATATCTCAGAAGATATTCTAAAGGATTCAAGAAGATTTTATGAGAACGGATTGCCAACACCTACCATTCCATCCAGCATTGCCACGTCCAATTGGGGAAGGGTTCCATTGAATCCAACACAAATCACAACAGGCTTTAGCAATGAACCAAATGATCGCCCTTTTCAGGATGTGGGATTGGATGGGTTGACAGATTCTGCAGAAGTTGCAAAAAGAAAAGATTATTTAAACGATATGGTATCAAGACTGGGTGTTGGATCTGAAGCGTATAAACAAGCCGTCGCTGATCCATCTTCAGATAATTTCAAATACTACAGGGATGCAACATATGATCAGGAGAATGCAGGTATTCTAAAACGATATAAAAATTTCAATAACCCACAAGGCAACTCACCAGTTGCAAGGGCTGGAGATGCATTTGCATCCGCATTTACACTGTATCCGGATGGAGAGGATTTGAACAGAGACAATACCTTGAATGAAGCGGAGGAATATTTTCAATACAGAATTGATTTCAAACCTTCCGAAGATCCCCTCATGCAAGTTGGTAAAAATTTTATTGCAGATAAAAAGTCAGTGAACGTAATACTTTCAGACGGCACAAAGCAGGATCAGATCTGGTATCAATTCAGGGTGCCCATCAACGCATACACCAGCAAAGTGGGTGAAATTCCTGATTTTAAATCCATTCGCTTCATCAGAATGTTTTTGACTGACTTTGAAGATTCAGTGGTCATGCGATTTGCAAAATTGGAACTGGTGAGAAACAACTGGAGAAGTTTTGCATACGAATTGGATACAACCGGAACCTATATCGCATTGAATAAATCAAATGAAAATACTTTCTTCAATGTGACGGCCGTTAACATTGAAGAGAATGATAAAAGAGATCCCATTCCCTATCGAACGCCGCCGGGCATAGAACGGGTTCAAACACTCAGCAATGGCGGTATTAATATTTTACAAAATGAGCAAGCTTTGAGCATGACGGTATTGAATCTGGAAGAAGGAAGAGGCAGGGCTGTTTTCAAGGGATTCAATCACGACCTGAGACAATATAAAACAATCTCCATGTTTTATCATGCCGAAAGCCTGAAACAATATGCCAGGATCAATGATGGAGAACTTTTTGCAGTAGTAAGGTTGGGAACAGACTATATCAATCACTATTATGAAATCAAGTATCCGCTCAAAACAACTCCTTTTGGGAGTTCAGATGAGAATGTGATTTGGCCCATAGAAAACGAATTGAGTTTTGATTTACAAACATTGGTTGATCTTAAAAACGAACGCAACCTGAAAACAAATAATCCAATTGCTATTTATAGAAAAAGAATCAATGGAAAAATCTTCTCCATATACGGCAATCCAAATCTCGCTGAGATCAGGGGTATACTGGCCGGTGTTGAAAATCCCAAGGATCCATCGGGCGGAAGACCTATCAATGCTGAAGTATGGATCAATGAATTGAGGCTGTCCGGCATCAATGAAAACAGTGCATGGGCAGCTGTGGGGCAGATGAATATACAGTTGGCAGACTTAGGCACCGTCTCGGTTTCAGCCAACATACATACTGTTGGATTCGGTCAACTTGAACAACGTGTAAATGAACGCTACAGAAATGATCTTAAACAGTATGATTTATCTGCAAATCTTCAATTGGGAAAATTGCTCCCTAAACAAATCGGATTGGAAATTCCATTCTTCCTGAATCTTTCTGAAATGATGAGTGCTCCTCAATATGACCCATATGACCGGGATATTTTGTTGAGAGACAAGCTGTCGCTTTACAAAGACAAAAGAGATTCTATCAATGGAGATGCAGTTGATTATACAGGAATCAAAACCATCAATTTCACCAATGTTCGTTTTACCCAAAAACAAGACAAGAAAATAAGACTTTGGAGTCTGTCAAATTTTGACTTCAGCTATTCACTCACACAAACCAGGCAACACAACCCCCTCACAGAAAACAATGAAGTTGCAAAAACGCAGGGAGGCGTTGGATATAATTTCAACAAACAACCCAAGTACATAGAACCTTTTAAAAAAATCCCCATTCAAAGCAAATGGGTTGATTTTATCAAGAATGCAAACTTCAATCTGATGCCTTCATTGATTGGCTTCAGGCTGGATACAAGAAGACAGTTTGGCGCCATACGTCCCCGCAATGTGGGCGGAGGCAAATTCAAAATTCCTGAGACCTATGATAAGTACTTTGTGGTTGACAGGAATTACAATTTGAGATGGGATCTTACCAAATCACTCAACTTTGATTTCAGGGCTACCAACAATTCGCGTGTGGACGAACCATTTGGAAGGATTGATACCAAAGCGAAACAAGATTCCCTCCTGAGAAACTTTCTCAAAGGAGGAAGAAATACACTTTACAGTCACAATGCAGACCTTACTTACAATGTACCACTGAATAGCTTCCCATTGCTGGATTGGACAAGTCTAAATGTTGCTTACCGAACGACTTATAATTGGGTTGGCGCTTCCAGACTAGCGGTCAGTTTGGGAAATACCTTGCAAAACAGCAATCAGGCAGGAGCAACAGCTGAATTAAACTTCACACAACTCTACAGCAAAGTAAGATTCCTGCGTGCAATTGATGGAAGCGGCGCTGCACCCGCACCAAAACAACCTAAGGCAGCATCCAATAAAAAGAAAAAAGAAAAGAAAGACAAGGATGGGAAGATCATAGAGGAGAAAGAAAAGAAAGAAAAGGAAGTGAAACAGAAAAAAGACATTGATTTATCAGGTGCAGAAAAAACAATTCTCAGAATCATTACAGCGCTCAAAAGAGTGGGAGCCTCTTACAACGAAGGCGGAACAACCTTTCTTCCAGGATATACAGACAGCACAAGGGCAATAGGACAAAATTGGAAAAGTCTCTCGCCGGGAGTAGATTTCATTGCAGGCAAACAGCCGAATCAGGCCTGGCTGCAATCGGTTGCAAAAAAGGGATTGATTACAAGTGACCCGATGCTCAACAACCTGTTTTTACAGAACTATGACCAGAAATTCAATCTCACAGCTCAAGTAGAACCATTCAAAGATTTTCTGATTGATGTCAATCTTGACAGAACTTTGAATAAAAATTACTCAACCCTTTTTAAAGACACTGCAAATACAGGACAATTCTCTGCACTCAATCCTTATTCGGGTGGAGGATTCAGCATCAGTTATATTTCTTTTCAAACCCTGTTTGGCAAATTTGATCCGAATGCCATCAGTGGAACTTTTAAAACATTTGAAGAGAACAGGGCTGTATTGTCCACGCGACTGGGCGAAAACAATCCATACAGCAAAGTGCAAGGTTCAGATGGATATTACAAAGGATATGGCAGGTATGCGCAAGATGTGCTCGTACCATCTTTCATTGCGGCATACACAAAACAGGATCCAAAAAGCATTTCCCTGCTGAATACCGGAGAAACGGGATCGGTAAAAACAAATCCTTTCAAAGGATACATGCCCAAACCAAATTGGAGGATTACCTACAATGGATTGAGCAAAATTCCTGGAATAGAAAATATACTTAGCAACTTTACACTGAGCCATGCATACAACTCAACATTGAGCATGAACAGCTTTAATTCGGCATTGCTGTTTCAAGATACCCTGCTGTATGGATTCCCTTCCTTCGTTGATACCATCACAGGAAATTTCATCCCATACTTCCTTGTTCCCAATCTATTGATCTCAGAACAGTTTGCCCCATTGATCGGGATTGATTTCAGCACACCCAATCAACTTTCAGGAAGATTTGAATTCAAGAAATCAAGACAATTGAGTTTGAGTTTATCAGATTTTCAACTGAGTGAAGTGCATTCAACTGAAATCACATTTGGAATGAGGTGGAGAAAACGTGGCGTGAATCTTCCATTCAATTTGAACCTGGGCAACAAGGAGCAAAATCAGAGCGAAAGTGGCTCCCCTTCAGGCAGTGATATAACATTTGCGCTGGACTTCAGCATCAGAGATGACATCAATTCGAACTCAAGGTTGGATCAGGAAAACGCATATGCAACAGGTGGCCAAAAAGTAATCAGTATTCGTCCGACGATCGATTATGTACTGAACAACAGGATCAACCTTCAATTGTATTTTGACCAACGAAGGGTAAGTCCCTATATATCAAATTCAGCACCCTCTGTCAATACAAGAGGAGGATTACAGGTCAGGATTTCACTTGCGCAATAGATAAAAAGAATTGGCCTGAGAGGTACAGGTCATGACCAGACTGTTGATGCAAACATGCGCAGGCAAGTTTACACAGTAAAAGGCGGTATCTGCCACATCCTCAGCTTTCAAGGGCTGGTAACCCTCGTAAACAGTCTTTGCCATTGTTTCATCGCCTTTGAAACGGACAACCGAGAACTCAGTTTCTGCAGCGCCTGGATGTATGGCAGTCACTTTTATCTTATGCCGAAGCATATCGATACGCATTGCCTGGCTGATAGCTTCTACAGACGACTTCGTTGCGCAATACACATTTCCTTTTTCATAAACTTCTTTTCCTGCAGTTGATCCAATATTGATAATATGCCCTCTTCCATTTTTTATAAAATAAGGAAGCATTGCCTTTGATACATAGAGCAACCCCTTTAGATTGGTATCAATCATCGTTTCCCAATCATCCAAATGGGCTTCATCAAAATAATCCCTGCCAAGAGCGAGTCCTGCGTTGTTTACCAAAACATCTACATCGTCCAAACGATCATCATTGGAAAGTGCATCAAAAACTTCTTTTCGGTTTTGTACGTCAAAAACTTTTACAAGAACTTCTACATCAAATTGGGCAGTCAGTTCATTTGAAAGTTCATTCAGCCTTTCCTCTCTCCTTCCTGTTACAATGAGATTCCAACCTTCTTTTGCAAATCGATGGGCCATTGCCTTTCCAAATCCGGAACTTGCGCCGGTTATCAATACTTTTTTACGCATAATTGTTCACTTTTTTTGATAAAATCCAATACCTGAAAGAAGCCAAAAGCATCAATGGGTAAAAGGCTGTATTGATTACTCCTGCATTTGTAAGGGATATTGCAATGAGTACAAGTAGTACCAGGCTCCATGCTTTGAAGAACTGCCGCATCCACTTTTTTATGTCGTTCAACTTGAATGCAAAGTAAAGATTGAGTGGAAAAGCCCATAGCAGATTTAAATTTTTAGAAAAGCTTTGATGATCTGTTCCAAACCACATGAATAACAAAAACAAACCCAATAAGCCTGTAACAATCAACCATATGCCATCAGCCAAACTTTGAAGTGAAGTAAAATAAAATGAAGGAAGCAATAGTGCAATACAAAAAACAATGAATACAAACAAAGGATCTAGATAAAATGAGATGCTCACAGGAGTTGTTTGCATATCAGCTAAGATTTCAATCTTTTTTCTCTCTATTTTCTCCTGTTTCATTGTTGCCAATGAAACTCCCTTGTACAGGAAATCAGGTAAAAACATGGACTCCATTTGTGTCATGGGAATATCTGCTTCCAAACCCAACAAAAGATCAATGCCAAGAGCAGTCCAACGCATTTGCGCCCGGTCTAAGTAAACATGCAAGTGATCCCTGAATGTTTGTCCCTGTGGTGTGAAACCAGGAATCTGGTATACCTCGTACTTATTCTTCTGAAAAATAATATCTCTCAACCTGGTTGTACAATTGTCGTATAAAAAATCATACTTATAATACCGATTTTCTTCACGGACATTTTCAAACAAGTCGGCCTGTATTTTCTTTTTTTCCTGATGACTTAAATTCAGTACCTGCTCTTTGACACCTCTTTTGAAATACTGGTATTCAAACAGGAAATCATTATAGCTCACCTGGCTAACAAAATACAGCAATTTGCCTCGGACAAACTTTGTGTAAAAATCCGGATCATTGAAGTCAAATGTTCCGTAATTGTACACAATATCGGTTCCGGCAGCTGAGTCTACAATGCGCAATGCATTGTGTCCAAATACAGAGTAAAGCTCCGCTCCAGGAGAACAGGTCAGCAAACTGATTTGCAGTCCACTGCTATCTTGCTGGGCCTTTGCGGCGTATGGTGGCAAGAAAGAGAAAAGGACAACACATGCAATGAGCAGTCTTTTCATTTCAATATTTATCTGCTGTAATTGGGTGCTTCTTTGGTAATGGCAACATCGTGTGCATGGCTTTCTTTGATACCAGCATTGGTGATGCGAATGAATTGTGCTGCTTGAAGTGACTTAATATTATTTGCTCCACAATACCCCATACCGGCTCTTAATCCACCTACAAACTGCATAACCACTTCATTCAAATTGCCTTTGAATGGCACCCTGCCTTCAATCCCTTCAGGAACTAACTTTTTGATGCCATCTTCTACATCCTGAAAATACCTGTCGCTGCTTCCCAATTGCATGGCACCGATTGAACCCATGCCACGGTATTGTTTGAATTTTCTTCCTTCATAGATGATTGTTTCACCGGGACTTTCTTCAACACCTGCAAAAATGCTTCCCATCATCACCGTAGATGCTCCGGCTGCGAGGGCCTTTACCATATCTCCTGTATACCTGATGCCCCCATCAGCGATCACAGGCACATTCAATTTTTTCAATGCGGACGAGGCCTCCATGATTGCAGTGATTTGTGGAACACCTGCACCTGCAACTATTCTTGTAGTACAAATGGAACCAGGACCAATACCAACTTTTACACCATCTGCACCTGCCTCTGCGAGTGCTTTTGCACCAGATGCTGTTGCAACATTGCCTGCGATGATCCTGATATGTTTAAAATTTTTTCTGATCAACCTCAATGAATCAATGACACCCTTGGTGTGACCATGTGCACTATCCAGACAAACCACATCAACACCTATTTGCTGCAATGCTGCAGTTCTGTCGAGCATGTCTTTTGTTATGCCCAATGCTGCACCTACCCTTAATCTTCCGAATTCATCTTTAGCAGAGTTGGGGAAACTTTGCAATTGAAGAATATCACGATAAGTGATCAATCCCATCAACTGTCCATTCTTTTTTACAACGGGCAGCTTTTCGATTTTATAATTCTGTAGTATTTTTTCGGCTTTTCGAAGATCGGTACCTTCTGGAGCGGTAACCAGGTTCTCACTGGTCATAACTTCCTTTACTTTCTTTTTTCTATTGGTCTCGAACCTCAAATCACGATTGGTGAGAATGCCAACAAGTTTATTGCTTCTGTCCACAATGGGAATACCGCCAATCCTGTTTTCACGCATTAATTTCAAAGCATCTTCAATGATGGCATCTTCGTGCAAGGTGACAGGATCAATGATCATACCGCTTTCACTTCTTTTTACCTTTCTCACCTGCTCAACCTGCTGATCGATGGACATATTTTTATGAAGGATTCCAATTCCACCTTCTCTGGCCAGTGCAATCGCAAGATTCGCTTCAGTAACGGTATCCATAGCTGCAGAAAGCATTGGAATATTCAGCACGATGTCTTTGGTTATATGAGAACTGGTATCTACCTCTCTGGGCAATACTTCGGAATATGCCGGAACCAGCAAAACATCATCGAAGGTCAGTCCTTCGCCGAAAAACTTGGGGGATTGAGTTCTTGTTGCCATATGCGAAGGTAGGAAAAAATACAAAAATGAGCATCACAGGCCTGCTGCTGCGTATATTTTTCCGGGAAGGATCTTGATCACTCCTTTCATTTCAAGTGACAATAAAATAAGGGGGACCTGGGTTGGTTTCATGTTTGAAAGCTGATGAATTTGATCAATTGATAAAGTTTTTCCGCCCTCGAATAAATGGAGAAGTGAACGTTCCTCTTCCGTAAACGCGTGAAAGAGGTAGGGCTGAACAGTGGATTTTTTAGATGCCCCCAACTGCCAATTCATAAATGTCAAAAAATCATTTCCGTCATTGATCAACAATGCCCTCTGTGATTTTATCAATTCGTTGCATCCTCTGCTTTGGGAGTCGATGGACCGCCCTGGAAATGCAAATACATCCTTGTTGTATGCATTGGCCATATTTGCAGTAATTAAACTTCCACCCTTCTCACCACTTTCCACCACAATGACTGCATCAGCAATCCCTGAAACAATTCTATTTCTCAAAGGAAAATTTTGCTTTTCAGGTTTTGTATTGCTCATGAATTCAGTTATCAATCCCCCATTTTGCAGCATATCAATGGCAAGCGATCGGTTGACCCTTGGATAAATCTGGTCGAGTCCGTGTCCCAACACACCCAATGTTGGCAATTCCACCTTCAGGGATTCTTTGTGCACAATGGTATCGATGCCATATGCGAGTCCGCTTACAACCAGAATTCTCATCTCCTTTAAAGTGTGCATCAATTCAACCACCAGCTCTTTCCCGTATTTAGTTGGCGATCTTGTTCCGATGATACTTACAATTTTACATGCGTTGAGTTCTGCTGTTCCCTTGAAAAAAAGCACATGAGGTGCATCTTGATATTCTTTGAGTTTACAGGGATAGTTGCTTGCTGTTTTTACCAGAACCCGAATTTTATTTTTTTCGATAAACACCAACTCCCTTTCTACCAGGTCAAATTGATTGAAAGTATTGATAGCGTTGGCTCTGACCCTGCCAATCCCATTAACCTCCTCGAGCTCTTTTCGTTTTGCTTGAAAAATTTGCTTGGGGTCCTTGAAGTGTTCAAGCAGAATTGAAATATGCACATCACCGATATGGGGAATGAGAACAAGTGAAAGGTGATAATAGAGCTGCTCTGCGTTCATATATTAAAAACGAATCTAGCAGCCTTCAACTATTGGGAATGGTGAAAAAGCACCATGCGGTTCAGAATAACAACTTACTCATTCGACAATATCACCATCTCTGTTCTGCGATTTTTTGCCCTGCCGACTTCTGATTGATTTTCGGCAATGGGCTGTAAAGAACCAAAACCTTTGTACGCCAGTCTCTTTGAATCAATTCCTTTTGCGATCAAATAATCAACGACAGATTTTGCTCTCTGCGTTGAGAGCATCGTGTTGTCGGATTCATTACCTATATTATCTGTATGCCCGTTGATTTGTATGTGCACAGCCGGATTTTTTAATAAAAATTCTGTGAGCAGAACCAAGGAAGGCTCAGCATCCATCTTTAATTCCCACTTGGCAGTTTCAAAATGAATATTATTCAGAATGATTTTCTCCTGGATTTTTACCGGAAATGCCTGTACTTCTTCAGGAAGATTGAACTGATAAATATCCATTTGACCAAAACCACCGTATCGGTCACTTGAAAAATAAGCAAGTTTGCCGCTGGCATTAACCACCAATCCGGATTCATTGTCAATCGTATTGATTGGATAACCCAGGTTCACAGGAACAGTAAATTGACCTCCTACTAATCTAGAAACAAAAATATCTGATCCGCCAATGGTTTTCCATCCATTGGAAGTGAAATAGAATGAAGCATTGTCAAAATGAAAAAATGGAAACATCTCATCACCAGCTGTATTGATACTTGGACCAAGATTTTGGGGCTGACTCCATTGTTGATTGCCAAGGTAGTGACTCACATATAAATCCATCCCACCAAAACCACCCGGACGATTTGAAGAAAAATAAAGGGATTTCATATCACTTGAAAGACAAGGAGCTGACTCCCAGTAGGAGGTATTCACTGGATTTCCGAAATTCAGTCTTTCAGTCCACCGCCCTTCTACATTGATCGTATAATAAAGATCACAACTGCCGTAGCCATCTGGATAATTGCATCCAGTAAACACCATTGTCTTGCCATTGGATGAGATTTTTTGTCCCCCTTCATTGAAAGGCGTATTGATTTTTCCCTGCAATGGCAAAGCTGATTGCCATTGATTGTTTCGCCAAACAGAACTGAAAAAATCTTCGTTGGTTCCCTGTTCAATCCGTCTGGTTACAATGATCATCGTGTCGTCTGATGATACGGAAGGAAAATACTCTGAAAATTTTGTATTGATCGAGGATCCAAGATTTTCTATTTTCAATCCCTGCATCAAATTTTTTTCTGAAACCTTCGAAGAAAATTCAATCAGTCGCTCATAATTCGATGCAACCCCTGTATCCAAGTATGTTTTCAATCTGGCAGCATGGACAGTTGACTTCGCCCTGGCAAAATCTCCTATTCCCAAGAATGATGTTAACAATGGAATGATGAGCGGTTTTTCCTGTGAAGGATTGAGTAAAATTATTTTTTGAATCAGCCCAATGGTTGAGTCATAGCTTTTCATCTGATACATTAGATCAGCCAAAGACAGCAGAGAGGATTCATTCAGCGGATTGAGCTCAATTGACTGGTTGAAAAATGAAAAAGCAGCATCAAAATTTCCTTCTTCTGCTTTTTCTAACCCCTTTTTCAGCAATAAGCTTGATTTTTTTTGATTTTGTTTGGATGCTTTTTGTTGAGCTTGGCCACAGAAGGTAAAAAGCATGCAGAAAAAGATCATTATGGATCGAATACTGATCAAGGAATATCAAGGTATTTATGTGTTTGAAGAGACAGGGCCCACTGGGGATGCGATTTGATATACTCAACGATCAAGGGATTCATTTCCGCTGACCTGCTCCATTCTGGTTGCATGTAGAGCAAACAATTGTTACTTACCTGTGTAGCAAATTTTTCAGCCCACTCGAAATCCGACTTATTATAAATAACCACTTTCAGCTCGTTTGCACAAACGATGGTATCGTTCAATGGAGCTTTGAATTTTTTGGGTGAAAAAGTAATCCAATCCCAAGTACCAGAAACCTCATGCGCCCCGGATGTTTCAATATGTGTACGGATATTTTTCTTTTTCAATTCAGTCGTCAAAAGACCGAGGTCATGCATCAAAGGCTCACCTCCAGTAATCACGGCGATGGTTGCACCAGATTCAGCTGCATGGCCAACAAGTGCCTCTACTGCTATCCTCGGATGCTTATCCATATCCCAACTCTCCTTTACATCACACCACACACATCCAACATCACATCCACCCAAGCGAATAAAATATGCTGCATGTCCGGCAAACCTTCCTTCGCCTTGCAGCGTAAGAAATTGTTCCATTACTGGAAGATGCATATTGGGGATAGTGCTCATATAGAATCCTTTGCCGCACAGGCTTTGAATGTATTCATCATCAGGGCTGCAATGGTCATGGGACCAACGCCTCCTGGGACTGGTGTAATAAAACTGCACTTGTCTGATACATCTTGAAAATCAACATCACCTTTGATAGAGAATCCAGATTTTTTACGCTGATCCTCTACTCTCGTAATTCCCACATCAACCACCACTGCTCCCTGCTTCACCATATCGGCTTTGAGAAACTCAGGTTTCCCCAATGCTGCGATGATGATATCAGCCTGCAAGCATATTTCGTTAAGATGGGAAGTATGCGAATGACAAACCGTTACTGTTGCATTGCCTGGATACTCATTTTTACTCAACATGATGCTGATCGGACGACCAACAATATTGCTTCTTCCAATAACAACAACATGTTTTCCTTTTGTTTCAACTTTATAATGTTCAAGCAACAGGAGAATGCCATATGGAGTTGCAGGATAAAAAGTTGGCAAGCCTTGTACCATGCGTCCGACGCTTTCAGGATGAAATCCATCTACATCTTTGCTTGGATAAATTGTCTCGATTACCTTTTGTTCTGATATATGTTTTGGAAGCGGCAGTTGCACCAATATTCCATCCACATCAAAATCTTCATTGAGCTCTGTGAGCTTATTTAGCAACTGAAGCTCGGATATGCTTTCCGAAAGCCTTATCAAGGTGGACTTGAATCCAATTTCTGAACAAGACTTTACTTTAGAGGAGATATATGTCTCGCTGGCTCCATTGTTTCCAATAAGAATGGCTGCAAGATGTGGTATTTTTTTTCCTTCTGATATACGCACTTCAGTCTGCTGCTTCAACCTGTCTTTAACTGCTTGGGATACAAGCTTGCCATCCATTATTTCCATTTCACGAAGGTACACTTGAGAAAAATGACACCCAAATATGATGTTTTAAACGGATTGAAGTTTGAATCAATTGTCATCTTTAGGGTATGAGGATGTTGATTTGGTGGGCATGTATGCCGTTGTTTTCCATTGCTCAAAATGATTGGGAGCAGCTCATGCAACCGAGCAGTATTTTGCAACATAAAGTATTTCAGTCCAATCCCTTTATCCATCACACAGCTGTCGGGGGACTGGCTTTTTCAGATTCCAGTTCGGTAGGAATTTCAGTTGAAAATAAATATTTGATCACCTCTCTCTCAAAACTCAATATCAGTGCACAGTTCAAAACGCTGCATGGTGGATTGAGCATTCACATGAATACCATGGCGAATGAAATATTCAGCGGAGTCTCAATGGGTATGGGGTACGGCATCAGGCTTTCCAAAACACTGGGAATCGGAGTTGGCGGAAAAGTGAAAAGAGATCAATTCAGAGGATTTGTACCATTCTTTATCCTTTCACCACAACTGGGCCTCTTGTATCTTTTTGCAAAAAAAGGAAGCATTTCAGTCCACCTGAGAAAATTGATAAAACCAAACGTCCATCCATTTTACAAAGAATTTGGAAATATTTCCTCCTGTATTAATTATCAGATTGCTGAGCAGGTCGAAGTGGGTCTCGAAATCACAAATGATTTCAGAGATAAATCAAATCTCAATATATACACAGAATGGAGTCCTACAAATCAACTCCAAACCTACCTTTATTACCGAACAAACAGCACAGAAATACAAACAGGAATTGTTTACAGCCTGAAGCGATTGGGCATGGGCATGGGTATTTCAAATCACCCCTTTCTGGGGAGTTCAGCATTTATCATGTTGCACCATGGATTTTAAAAGACCATTGCGTTGGATAATACTGCTTGCTTTGTATGGAGCTGGTTCCAGTCATCTACATGCACAAGATCTGCTTTCAAAACAAATCGAAGAGCAGGACCAAATAAATGAGAACACCGAAGAAGATCTAAACAAATTAATTGGTGTTGAGCCTACCAAAAGAAAAAATATCAACAATGCATCGTTTGAATCATTGCAAGCACTGGGAATTTTAACGATCATCCAAATAAATTCATTCTTTGAATACAAGAGGGAAATGGGTGATTTTGTAAGCATCTATGAATTGCAGGCAATTCCCAACTGGGATATACCCTTGATAAAGGAAGTAATGAAATGGTATGTGCCACAACTCATTTCAGATGCAAGGTCATCGGGCAGCAATCAAGCAGAACAACAACTCCTGTTTCGCATTGGAAGATCCGGTAGCAGTACAACCCTGGAACACTCCTATACAAGAGGGTTAAAACAAACGTTGTTTTACAGATACAACAATCCCCTGAATACTTCAATCGGCCTGTCGGCCGAAAAAGACGCAGGAGAAAAAAACATCCTTGATTTTACCAGTGGATATATCCAGAAAGAGCATTTTTCCGTTTTTCAAAAAATCATAGCCGGTGATTATTTGTTGAGCATGGGACAAGGCATGATACAGTGGCAAGGGTATGCATTCGGTAAAGGATCGAACATCATGAGCATCATGCGTCAACCACCACATATCAAGCCACATACGGGTACAGAAGAAAATCGATTTTTCAGGGGGATGGCATTTGAAACAGGACAAAGAAATACTCAATTTTACTGCTTCATCAGCAAAAAAGGACTGGATGCGAATATCATCATGGACAGTGCATCAAAACAACAATGGGTCAGTTCGCTTCAATTGACTGGGCTGCACAGGAATGAATCAGAAATGGAAGACAGGAAATCATTGAAAACTTTTCATACGGGATTCATCGTCAAACATCATCTCAAATCCGGACATATCGCTTTGAATGGCATTTACACTCACCTGAATACCCCCATACAAAAAAGAGCATTGCCCTATAATACCTATAGCATCAAAGGAGACGAATGGTACAATATCAGCGGCGATTTTATACTATCCACAAAATTGGGTACCGCTTTTGGAGAGATGGCAATCGACAAACAATTTTCAACCGGTACTTTGTTTGGATTTTTAAAAAATCTGAATCGGAAAGTTGATATTGGATTGCAATGGAGAAATATTTCAAAGTCTTACAATGCATTTTCACCCAATATCGTTGCCCATCAATCTGTCGCAGGCAATGAAAGGGGGCTTTACCTTGGCATCAATCTGAAATTGAACAACAGAGACAGGTTGGAAACATTTGTTGATCGCTTTATTCATCCATTCCCGGTATTCAGTGCAAATGGTCCGCAACGGGGAATTACACATGCCCTGACCTATGCCGTCAATCCAACAAAAAAATGGGATATATATATAAGAGTCATCCAAAAAAGAAAAATAGAAAATACAAGATCGAATCAATCAAAGTCATTCTTTTTGTCGGAAAACCAATCACTCCACTTGAGAATACACGCTGGATTTCACATCAATGATGCAATAGAGCTTAGAATCAGGAATGAGTTGCTCTCAAGAAAAGATGGAGCCGGAAACAATTGTTATGGATGGTTGACTTACGCGGAACTAATTTTCCATCCTATTTTACAATCTTACAGTATAAGTATGCGAACGACTTATTTCAATACGGATGGATTTGATGCCGCCATTTACAGCATGGAGCGAGATATCCCACATTATTATGCGATGAACTCATATTTCAACAGAGGGAATTCAAGTTATCTGCTCTTTCAAACGAAGATTACCAATCAGATTCATTTCGCCGGTAAATGGACCATTGAAAAAAAATATTTCCCTTCGCATAACACCACAAGTCATTTCAATGCCCTTGTTCAGTCTTCATGGAGGCTGCAAGCGACAATAAAATTCTAGTGTATATTTGTCCATCAAATTGAATCAGTATGAGCGAGCAACAAGTCCCCAATCAATTGAATATTGAAATATCAGAAGAGATGGCAGAGGGTCAATATGCCAACTTGGCCATCATCACCCATAGCCATGCAGAATTTGTAGTTGATTTTGTCAATGTGATGCCAGGCACTCCTAAAAGCCGTGTAAAGTCCAGGATCATACTGACTCCTCAGCATGCCAAACGCCTGTTGCATGCACTGCAAGAAAATGTTGAGAAATTTGAGGTTGCACATGGAACCATCAAAGACTTTGAAGAGGTTCAAATACCTTTTCAGTATGCGGGACCCGTGGCTCAGGCTTGATCAGCTGAATGAGTCTACTTCGATGTTCTTGTTGATTTTTGATATAAGTCCTTGCAGCACTTTGCCTGGACCAACTTCGGTGAATTTGGTCGCGCCATCCTTGATCATCGCTTCGATGGATTGGGTCCAACGAACAGGACCGGTCAGTTGATCAATTAAATTTTGCTTGATCTGATCTGGATCAATTACAGCTTTCGCCACCACGTTTTGATATACCGGGCATACCGGACGATGGAAGGTTGTCTTTTGTATGGCTGCAGATAATTCTTCTTTTGCAGACTCCATCAAAGGTGAATGGAATGCACCGCCTACTGGAAGTTTCAATGCTCTTTTTGCACCCGCTGCCTTCATCCTTTCACAAGCAATGTCAATCCCGGCATTTGTTCCACTTATCACAAGTTGGCCTGGACAATTGTAATTGGCAGGAACAACCATTTCGCCTGTATCTTCAACAATAGACTTGCAGATTTCTTCTGCCTTTGCTTCATCCAAAGCCAATACTGCTGCCATGGAGGAAGGATTTGCCTCACATGCCTTTTGCATGGCTGAAGCCCTGACACTTACCAATTGAAGTGCATCTTCAAATGTCAAGGTACCATTCACAACCAGGGATGAAAATTCGCCCAAAGAATGTCCAGCTACCATATGCGGCGTAGTATTATCCAACATCTTATATGCGATGACAGAATGGAGAAAAATGGCAGGTTGGGTGACGTTCGTTTGCTTTAGATCTTCCTCAGTTCCGTTGAACATGAGATCAGAAATCTTGAAACCTAAAATATCATTGGCTTGTTCAAAGAAACGTCTTGCAAATGCATTGGATTCGAAGTGGTCTTTTCCCATGCCCGGATATTGGGAGCCTTGGCCTGGGAATACGTAAGCATGTATCATTGGTTGGATTGGGAGCGCAATTTACTAAAAAGAAAAGAGAGGGTCAAATTAATTGGTACGCACTTGTATCAGTGTAGCTTGGAACCAATGAGACGGATGAATTCGCTTCTGGTCTCATTTTTCTGAAACTGGCCACAAAATGCAGATGTGGTTGTAACTGAGTTTTGCTTTTGTACACCCCTCATCATCATACAAAGGTGTGATGCTTCAATAACAACTGCAACACCCAATGGATTCAATGTTTCTTGAATAATATTGAGGATCTGAGTTGTCAATCTTTCCTGTACCTGCAACCTTCGGCTGTAAGCATCCACTACTCTTGCAATTTTACTCAAACCAGTAATTACGCCGTTGGGTATGTATGCAACATGTGCCTTTCCATAAAAAGGCAACATATGATGTTCGCATAAACTATATAGTTCAATGTCCTTTACCAGAATCATCTCATTTACATCTTCATGGAATTTAGCAGATTCAAGTATTGCCTTGGCATCGATCTGATAACCATGTGTCAGGTATTGCATGGACTTGGCAACTCTTTCAGGAGTTTTCAACAAACCTTCTCGATGGGGATCTTCGCCCAGAAGTTCAATTGATTCTCTATAACTTTTGATGAGACCTGAGGTTATTTTATTTTCAAACTGCTCATCCTTTGTATATGCCATGACCTAATTAATTGGTTTTTATGAAGTAGGGTACTCGACGAAATTACGCGGAGTTTCATATAAACGTATCTGTAGGTCCAATTGTTCACTCAAAAGAGGTCTTAAAATATTAAATATGACGATGGCGATGTTCTCAGCGGTGGGATTCAAGTTGCTGAATTCAGGTACATCCAAATTCAAATTTCGATGATCAAACTTGGAGATAACATGCTCATTTACAAGGTTGGAAAGTATTTTTGTATCAACCACATAGCCTGTACGCGGATCAATTTCACCGGTTACTTTTAGGATCAATTCATAATTATGCCCATGATAGTTGGGAAGATTGCATTTCCCAAACAAACGTTGATTTTCATCTTGCGGCAACGAAGGATTGTGCAGCCGATGTGCCGCATTGAAATGCTCTTTTCTATATACAGCAACTCTATTCGCCATAGTATTCAACAAAGATTCTAGGTGTTTCTACCAACTTGATGCAATGCAAAGATACCCCTTCGGGAATATGGGGCATCAACTCATTCCATATACCGAAGACGAGGTTTTCAATTGAACAAAGCTTGTCTTTCATGAAGGGAACATCCAAATTCAGGTTGCGATGATCCAACACGTCAACCACATGATCCTTGATAATCGAGCTCAACAACTTCGCATCTACAATAAATCCCGTAGCAGGATTGGGTACCCCCTTCACAGTCACATAGAGTTCAAAATTATGCCCATGCCAGTTGTCATTGGCGCATTTGCCAAACACCTCTTCGTTTTTATCACGACTCCATGCGGGATTGTACAGCTTGTGGGCAGCGTTGAAGTGTTCTTTTCGGGTAAGATAAAAAATTGCCATAAATAACAGGGATGCAAAGTTAATCTGAAATGCTGAACTTTGCTACATGAAAATAATGGTCGTAGCTGCTACAGAATTGGAACTGCAATGCACATTGGACATAAAGCACCTTGCATCGATAACATTGATGAAAGAATTGCATGGCATTGGACAAGTTCCCACCACCTACCATGTGACACAACTCATAGACAAGCATCAGCCCGATATCATGATTCAAATTGGTATTGGAGGTGGATTCGCTTTCGATCAAATACTTGGTGAGGCTGTTGCTGTCGAAACAGAGTATTTTGCTGATCTAGGCGTTGAGGAGAAGGGAAATTTTCACTCAATTTTTGACATGAAACTGGCCGATCAAAATGCTTTCCCATTCAATGAAAAAAAACTATCCAATCCGCACAGCAATTTGCTTGAAAAAGTCAAATTGAAAACAGTCAGTGCCATTACAGTAAACCAAATCACCACTTCTAAAAATCAAATTGAATACTACCAAGAAGCATACTGCCCATTTATTGAATCTATGGAAGGTGCTGCATTTCATTATTGCTGTCTGATGAAAAAGATACCTTTTCTTCAAATCAGGGCTGTCTCTAACCATGTGGGAGAAAGAGATAAAAGCAAATGGGAAATTGAAAAATCTATTCAATCACTGAAAAACTCATTGAATATATTTTTGAAAAATATATAAAATATCATGAAACTAAGCTTAGGCATATCTCCTTGTCCTAATGACACCTTCATTTTTGATGCCATGCTGCATGGCAAGGTTGATACTGAGGGATTGAAATTTGAATACCAACTCGAAGATATTGAAACCCTCAATAAAATGGCGATGACAGGTGATTTGGATCTTACGAAAGTGAGTTACGGGGCATTGGCCAGGGTGTTGGTTCACTACAAGGTCTTGGATGCAGGTGGCGCATTGGGCGTGGGAGTGGGACCGCTTTTGGTTTCCAGTAAAGCTTCCGATATCGCAGCGCTTGATCCCAATCTGTCCACCATTGTTTTACCTGGGGCATATACAACAGCACATCTTCTTTTTCATTTGTCGCACCCTGGATTCAAGAAAAAAATCTTCATGCCTTTTCATCACATCGAGCAGGCTGTTTTGAATGGAGAGGCAGATGCGGGAGTAATTATACATGAAAACAGGTTCACATATGCCGAGAGGGGATTGCAAAAGATAGAGGACCTGGGTGATTCGTGGGAAGCCAAAACCGGATTTCCAATTCCACTTGGTGGAATCCTTGCCAAAAGACATTTCGATATCGAATTATTGAAAAAAATAAACAGGGTAATCAAAAGCAGCATTGAACACGCCTTCGCACACCGGGCGCAGTTGCCTTCTTTTGTGGTTGATCATGCCCAAAGCATGAATACAGATGTAATGAATCAACATATTGATCTTTATGTAAATGAATATTCACTTGGACTCGGATCGAAGGGAAGAGCAGCAGTATGGAAATTACTTGAACTGGCTTCTGCACTGCATCCAGTTCCTCAAAACAGCAACTTTGAAGTATTCGTAGATTGATTAAAACAAACCGTAGAGCTCGGCGTCAATTTTTGCAATAATTTTTCCAAGATCCTCTTCGTTTTCAGCAAACTTGTTTTCATCCACATTGACCACCAACAATGGACCTTCTTTGTATCCCTCAATCCACTTGTTGTAAAACTCATTGAGTCTTTTCAAATAATCCAGGCGGATATTTTCCTCATACTCTCTACCTCTTTTTTGTATTTGTCCCACCAGTGTAGGAACCGATGCTTGCAGGTAAATCAACAAATCTGGTGGCTTTACCATTTGACGAAGGTTTTGAAAAAAATCAAAATAATTTTCGAAATCACGCTTGCTCATCAACCCCATTTCATGAAGATTCGGAGCAAAAATATATGCATCTTCATAGATGGTTCGGTCTTGGATGACGGTTTCGGTACCCTTGCTGATCTCGATCAGCTGGTTCAATCGGCTGTTTAAAAAATAGATTTGAAGATTGAAGCTCCATCTGGGCATGTCTTCGTAGAAGTCATAGAGATATGGGTTTTGATCCACATCTTCAAATTGCGGTATCCAGCGGTAGTGTTTGCTTAGAATTTCAGTGAGCGTTGTTTTACCTGCACCTATATTTCCTGCAATAGCAACATGTTTTGGTTTCTTAGCTTTGGCCATGGTAACTTATTGTAACCCTTTTTTGAACAGCGTTCAAAGTACATATTCATTTTCAAATACCAAGATTTGAATGTATTTTTTTTTGATGATGTGGATATTATTCAATCAATAATGGAGCCCCATTGCTTCTCTTACCAAGTTCATTGTTTCTGAAGCACTTTTTCTTGCCTTTTCGGCACCTTTCTCCATGATGTCATGGAGATATGATTCATTCGTTCGGATGCTCTCTGCTTTTTCACGAATAGGTGAGATAAACTGCACCATATCCTCTGCCAATTGCTTTTTCATGTCACCATAACGTATGCTGCAGTCATTGTATGCATTTTCATAATGTGCAATAACTTCGGTTGTGCTCACCAGCCGCATCAATTGAAAAATATTCTCAATATAATCAGGCTTTGCACTGTCGGGTGCAGTGGGTCCCCCATCGGTTTTCGCCTTCATCACTTTTTTTCTGATCACTTCATCCGTATCGGCCAGGTACAATGTTGCGAGCTGGTTTTCACTCTTGCTCATTTTACCCGTCCCATCCAAACTTGGCACTTTGACAAGATCTTCTCCAAAATTATAGGCCAAGGGTTCTGGAAAAACATTGCCATATCGATGGTTGAATCGGTTCACGAAGTTCCTTGCCATTTCAAGGTGCTGTTCCTGGTCTTTCCCAACTGGCACCCAAGTTGCGCGATGCAAAATGATGTCTGCCGTCTGTAAAACAGGATAGGTCAATAGCCCCGCATTGATATTATCAGGCTGCATCCTTGCCTTCTCTTTGAAGGTGGTCGTCTTTTCCAATTCTCCCAGATAAGCAAGCATGTTGAGGTATAGATACAACTCTGAAGTCTCTCTGACATGACTTTGGCAGTAGAGCGCAGCCTTGTCGGGATCAATCCCGCAGGCAATATTTTCAGCAAGCACTCTGTGCACATTTTCTTTGAGTTCTTTGGTGTCAGGGTGGGTGGTGAGGGCATGCAAATCGGCTACCATAAAAAAACATGTGTACTGATCTTGCAGCTTCACATAATTTCTCATCGCTCCAAAATAATTGCCTAAATGTAAAAAACCAGTAGGCCTGATTCCGCTCATTACAATTGCATTCGCCTTGCTCATGCAGCAAATATAAGAATTGTGCTTTACGGTAAAATACAAGGCAGCTTTGGCCGCCATTACCGCTCATCAAATATTGAAATTGATTGGATACATATTGACTAAATTTGTAGTTTGAAAAGGAATTATGGCGCTCGATATTCAAACCACCAAAAAACTGGCTGAACTTGCCAAATTGGAGTTCAACAACGAAGAGTTGATTGAAATTCAGCATGATTTGGAGCAAATGATTGGCTTTGTTGAGAAGCTCAATGAAATTGATACTTCTCATGTAGAACCACTTACGCATATTACGGAGGGAGAGAATACGTTGAGGGAAGATGAAGTAAAAGAATCCATTGATATCGAAACAGCACTTAAAAACGCTCCAGCATCCAGAGATCGTTTTTTCACAGTACCTAAAGTGATAAAAAAATAACCATGGTGAATACAGTCATCAAACTTGAAGACATCCGAAAGAGCTATTTCATGGGAAAGCAGGAACTCCAGGTACTGAAAGGAATTACATTGGATATCTTAAAAAATGAATATGTGGCTTTGATGGGACCCTCCGGATCAGGTAAAAGTACTTTGATGAACATCCTTGGTTGTCTTGATTCTCCCAGTGATGGAAAATACATTCTGAATGGTCATGATGTTAGTACGATGTTGGACAATGAGCTTGCAGAAATAAGAAACAAAGAAATTGGATTTGTATTTCAGCAGTTC
>SXYR01000102.1 GCA_005788265.1 Bacteroidota bacterium
CCTGGAGAGTTCAACAGCATTCTCTCCGTATTTTTACAAAAATTCAAGAGTACTGCAGCAAATTAGACGTAATATTGGCCCATCAAACAGCAACATGACATTCTGTAGTCAACTGCTAGATACTTCTTTTCAAACATTTGATCTTCATGATACCGTCTCGCATGCAATGGAGATGATGGACATGCATCATGCTGAATATGCTGTTGTACTCGATGGGTTGAATTATCTCGGCTTGTTGGATATTGTTGATTTGGAGGAAGCAGATCCTTCATCTGAACTCATTGTCTTGGAGCAGTATTTCATCAAGGCACAGGTAAAAACAAATGATCATTTTTTACAGGCCCTGAAGGTCAAGTCAAAATTCAACCTGGATCTCATTCCCGTGCTGAACGAAAAAAATGAATGGGAAGGCATCATCAAAGCGGATACTTTATTGGAACAGACCTCATTGTTGCTTGGTGCATCCAACTCAGGGGCTTTCATTGTTTTGGAAATTCCGCGCACAGCATATGCGCCCGGGCAAATCAACCGACTGGTAGAATCCAATGATTGCATGATCATGCAGTTGAATACCATTACAGATCCGTTAACTGGCATGTTGCAACTTGTCATCCGGGTGAACAAAGAGGAAGTATCTGATCTGATTGCAACTTTCCAACGCCACGAATACAATGTGCTGTATTATTATGGAGAAGAGACCTTCGATAATACATTGCAGAACAACCTCGACCATCTCTTGAATTACCTCAATATCTGAGTTTCTGTCAATCCACTCAAGGGTTTTAGCTACCTTAGATTTATGAAAGAAATGAAAATTTCTTTGCTTTTTCTGTCAATGCTTTTATTTTCGGACTGGGCCAGTGCACAGGAGGAAGAGGAGATTTTTCAAAATGCTCCCATCTTGAATGAAGCGAGGGTTGCCATTCGCAATGTGATCGTACATGGAAATAAAATTACGAAGCGTTACATGGTTGCGCGTGAAATCATCCTCAAGTCAAATCAATCATATAGTGTTGGAGAAGTATTGGATGGATTGGAAAAAAGCAGACAAAATTTAATGAATACATCTCTGTTTGTATCTGCTAAAACCTATTTCACCAACTGGCAAAATGATTCAATGGATATCCACGCGGAGGTTGATGAACGTTGGTATTATTTTCCTTCACCCTATTTCAAGCCGATGGATAGAAACCTGCAGGTTTGGGCAAGAGATTATAATTTCAGTTTGAAGCGGGTCAATATTGGTATCAAATTCATGGGGGAAAATACCACAGGTAGAAATGACAAGTTGAATATTTGGTTGATGGATGGATTCTCAAGGAGATTGGCGCTGAAATATTACAATCCATTTTCTGATCCCAAGCTGCGAATTGGTTGGGCAATCGATGTGAATCAAGGGTGGAACAAAGAAATCTTTTATAAGAGTTTCAACAACAAACAGGTTTTTTTCAGAGACCCCAATCAGTATTTGCGCAAAGATTTTTATGCAGGTACTACATTGTCGTACAGAAAAGGCTCCATCAACAGGCATTATCTGCGAACAGGATGGCGCTCTACTTCAATTGCTGATACGGTGCTGCTGATGAATAAAAATTATTTAGGAGATGGTATTCAGGCAGTGTCCTATCCTGAAATCCAATACACTTTTCAGCATTTGAAAATCAATTACTTTCCATACCCCACAAAGGGTTCTTTGTTTGTCGCAGATGTTTTGAGACGAGGCATCAACAGCCAAATGAATCTTACGCAGTTCGTATTCAGATACGGCAAGTTTCATGAGTTTAAAAAGAAAAACTATTTCTCCATTGTTGCAGATGCTCATCTAAAGGCGCCTTTCAAACAACCCTATATCAACCAGTATATCTTGGGCTATGGAGATCAGTATTTACGCGGACTCCAGCGATATGTGGTGGATGGGGTAGCCGGCGGAACTTTGAAGGCAACTTTGGGCAGGGAATTGTACAGTGTAAAAGTAAATTCAGGATTGAAGTCAAAAGCATACAGAACCATACCATTTAAATTCTATGCGAAAATCCATGGAGATGTTGGATATGTGTACAGCAATACAAATCTGAACGAGACCAATCTCAACAACAAATTGCTGTATTCCTTTGGAGCCGGATTGGATATTGTGAGTATTTACGACTTTGTATTGCGCATCGAGTTTACATACAATCAGTTCAACCAATTGGGGACGTATTTTCATAATTACGAATCCAGGTACTGAGGACAATTCATCAAAACTTCAATCATCATTCCTATCTTCGATCCATGAAAGTGGCTGTTTATAGTAGAGAAGGTGCAGTGTTGGATCCCCAAGATCTCAAACAGCTGTGCCATGCGCTTGAACATGCCGGCATTGATACAGTTGTATATGCACAACTGCCGTTGGATAATTTTAATTCCACCAAAACTTTTAGTGACGAACACGAACTTGATCAATCATTTGGTGCTGTTATTTCATTGGGAGGCGATGGAACACTGTTGGATACCGTCTGCCTGGTCCGAGATAAACAGATTCCTGTATTGGGAATCAATTACGGTCGTCTGGGATTCTTAGCCAGTTTAAGAAAGGAGGATTTGCAGGAAGCGGTCGATGCACTTAAAAACAATACATATGTATTGGATAAAAGAAGCCTTGTTCACTTAGACGCCAATCTATCCTTGTTTGGAAACAATCCTTTTGCATTGAATGAGTTTACCATTCACAAGAGAGAATTTTCTCCGATGATCAAAATACATACGTACCTCAATGGAGAATTTCTCAATACATTCTGGTCAGATGGATTGATTGTGTCTACGCCCACTGGGTCAACTGGATATTCACTGAGCTGCAACGGTCCGGTGGTTTTTCCCGAGAGCAACAGTTTTGTACTGACGCCCATCGCTCCACATAATCTCAATATTCGTCCTATTGTTGTCCCCAATCATCATGTGCTTTCTTTTCAAGTGGAAGGACGGACAGAAGATTTTATATGCACGCTTGACGCAAGAAAGGAAATTGTCGACAAGTCTGTTCAATTGTCTATCAAAAAGGAGGATTTCACATTCAACCTGATCCGATTGAATGAAAATATATTTTTAAAGACATTGAGAGAGAAACTTACATGGGGATTCGATACCCGCAACAGGTGATATTTTACAACTATTTTAACCCAATAATTCTAAACAGCCAATCCCAACTTCCTACATTTACCTGTAAATGAACAAGGTTCTTTTTTACTTATTTGTCTTTTCATCCATTTCCCTCCAATCCTTTGCTCAACCACAGGCCATTGTGCAGGAAGGTGAGATTGGTATAGCAATTGGCGGATCACATTATTTTGGTGATTTGAATAAAAGTGTGGGCTTGAACAATCCCCAATTAACCTATGGGGTTTTGGCAAAAAAACAATTTGGACCTTATGTCGCTTTGCGTGTAGCTGGGCATTTTTCCAAGCTAGGCTATGCTGACTCCATGGTGAATCCAGCGAAATTTCCATTTCAAAAAACCCGCAACCTCGACTTCCAAAACAAAGTATGGGAAGTTTCTGTACAGGGTGATTTTAATTTTTTCAAATTCATTCCCGGCGATCCTGAATACCGATTCACACCTTATATCACGCTGGGCATGGGCATCATCAAACACAATCCTTATACCTATTTGGATGGGGTGAAAGAAAAACTTCAACCGCTGGGAACCGAAGGACAACTCGCGTCTGGAAATGCATACAGCGATCAGGCTTACTGCTTCCCACTTGGCATGGGCATCAAATACAATATTGTAAACAATGTCAATTTGGGATTTGAAGTTGTTTATCGATATACCAATACGGATTATCTGGATGATGTGAGCGGGACCTACGCTCCTAATGATGTGCTCAATACAACCGGAAAGGGAGATGTTTTGTCCAAAGCTTACCGGCTTCAAGACCGCTCGTTGGGACAAGTCAAAACCAATGGAGATCAAAGAGGCTTCAGTCAGCAACGCGATCAATACCTCCTTGCACAGTTTACCCTTACTTTTTCTTTCTCCTCTTATAAGTGTGCAGACCCCCGTTAGGATCCCTTTAAATACATTAACTTTGCACCATGTCCCTCAAGCAAAATATTGATCTGGAGCGTATTCCACAGCATATTGCCATTATCATGGATGGCAATGGCCGTTGGGCAGAGGAACACGGACAAGATCGTCTTTTTGGACATTTCAGGGGAGTTGAAAGTGTGAGAGATATTGTTGAGGGATGTGCAGAATTGGGTGTTCAATACCTAACCCTCTATGCATTTTCTACCGAAAACTGGGACAGACCCCTTCACGAAGTGACCGGTTTGATGGAACTGCTTGTTGAGACCCTGCGCAAAGAAGTTCCTGTCCTGAATAAAAACAATATAAAAATGCACGCCATTGGTGCATTGTCGATGCTTCCACCCAATGCCAGGCAGGCATTGACAGAGGCACTTGATATGACTTCCGCCAACACTGGGCTCAACCTGGTTATGGCATTGAGCTACAGTTCAAGATGGGAATTGGTAAATGCCGTGAAGGAAATTGCAAAAGATGTGAAGGAAAATACATTGGAACCTGATGCCATTACACAAGACACGCTCCAACAATACCTAACCACCAGTGCATTTCCGGATCCTGCGTTGATGATCCGAACAAGCGGAGAATACCGCATCAGCAATTTTCTGCTGTATCAGTTGGCATATGCCGAATTGTACTTTACCGAAACCAGGTGGCCTGATTTTAGAAAAGAGAATCTGTATGAGGCCATTTTGGATTATCAGAAACGCGAAAGAAGGTTTGGAAAGACCAGCAGTCAAATACAGTCCCCTTTAACAAAGATTTAGACAAAAACCCGTTATTTTGCCCCCCCAAACCATGTTTTTGAAGATTAGGAATTGTATGCTGTTCATAATGATGGGATTACTCACGTTTTCGAACGGCCTATTTGCACAAAACGATACTTTACCTGCAGCATCAGTGGACCCTGCATTGATGTCCATTTTCAATGCAAAATATCCAAGGAAATATATCATTGCAGACATTGCCGTCAAAGGGAACAAGGCATTCGATCCTGCCATTGTAATTTCCGTATCTGGACTTGCAGTAGGCGACGAAGTTACTTTGCCGGGGGGTGACAACTTTGCCAAGGCAATCAATAAACTTTGGTCCCAAAACATGTTCACCAATATCAATATTTGGATCACCAAACTTGAAGAAAATAATATATGGGTGGAAATTGACGCCGTTGAGCGTCCCATGCTGGCCGATTATAAATTCAAGGGTATCAGAAAAACTGAATCAGATGAATTGAAGGACAAGGTTGGCTTGGTCAAGAGCAGGGTTGTTACAGACAACATGAAATTATCTGCCAAAGAAAATATCATCAAGTATTATACAGAAAAAGGATTCAGGGGTGCAGCGGTTGAAATCGAAGAGAAGCCAGATGCGTACAGTCCAGATAAAACAGTGCTCACTTTCAACATTGTAAAGGGGCTTAAAGTGCGAATTTCAGAAGTTTTTTTCTTTGGAAACCAATCAGCAGCAATACCTTCTCTGAAAAGAAAACTGAAAGGCACCAAAGAGATGACACGCATCACGCTATATCCAGACAGCGCTGTCAGTCCCTATGGCCCCATCAAAACATATACAGCAAAAGAGTTCATCAAGAATTGGGGATTTTTGAAACCTTCACAAATCAGAGATTTCATGGATCCTTGGTTCAGGTTCAAGCTTTTCGCATCAGCAAAATTTGATGAGAAAAAATACCTTGAGGACAAAGAAAAAATATTGCAATATTACAATTCGCTTGGATACAGAGATGCTGTTATTGCAAGCGATACGCAATACTATGACAAGAAGGGCAAGCTGAATATTTCCATGAAAGTGGAAGAGGGCAGCAAGTATTATTTTGGCAACATGACCTGGAAGGGGAACACCAAGTATGCGGACAGCATTTTGAACATGGTCTTGGGAATCAAAAAAGGAGATACCTATAACATTGATATTTTAAACAAAAAACTCGGAAAACAATTGTCGCCTGAAGGAGGTGATGTAAGTTCTATATACATGGACGACGGTTATCTGTTTTTCAGTGTCAATCCAATTGAAACATCTGTTTACAACGACACCATCGATCATGAATTGAGAATCACCGAGGGTCCACAGGCCACTATTAAAAATGTAAACATCTCCGGCAATGATAAAACCAAGGAGCATGTGATACGCAGAGAGCTAAGGACTGTTCCCGGAGA
>SXYR01000103.1 GCA_005788265.1 Bacteroidota bacterium
CCTGAGCATCCTCCGCCCTTCACACCAATGCGAAGCATTTTTGAAGCATCTGTATTTGCATTAAATAATCTTGCCAATTCCTCCTTTGCAGAGGGAGTCAGCATGACTGGCAATGAAGAGGTTGTTTCCATGATGCAAAATTAATACGTAAGCTCCAATGATCAATTCAATTCCGATGCGGTACATTTGTTAAATCAGGAAAATTTATGGAAGAGGCGAAATTCAACGATTCGGGAATAGAGATCAAGAAGCTGTATCAAAAAGATGACATCGCTCCTGATGCATCCTTGCCTGGATCATTCCCCTTCACCAGAGGCATTCAGGAAGATATGTACAGAGGAAAGCTCTGGACCATGCGCCAGTATGCTGGTTTTTCAACTGCTGAAGAGAGCAACAAACGATATAAATTTTTATTGGAACAAGGGGTAACAGGACTCAGTGTAGCATTTGACCTGCCTACACAAATTGGATATGACAGTGATCATGCCTTGGCAGAGGGAGAAGTAGGCAAGGTGGGTGTTGCCATCGACAGCATCGAGGATATGGAAATATTGATGGATGGGATTGATCTTGAAAGAGTATCCACTTCTATGACCATCAATGCAACTGGTTTTATCCTTCTTGCATTGTATGCCGCCGTTGCCAAAAGAAAAGGCGCAGATATTGCCAAACTGAATGGAACAATCCAGAACGATATTTTAAAAGAATACGCTGCCAGAGGTACATACATCTATCCTCCCCAGCCTTCCATGCGCATCATCACTGATATCATGGAATGGTGCAGCAAGGAAATGCCCAAATGGAATACGATTTCCATTTCCGGTTATCACATACGCGAAGCAGGAAGTACAGCCGTGCAGGAAGCTGCATTTACGCTCAGCAATGGAAAGTCTTATGTGAAGGCTGCCTTGGAAAAAGGAATCGATGTCAACACACTGGGAAAACGCCTCTCCTTCTTTTTCAACGCACATAATAATTTATTCGAAGAAGTTGCAAAATTCAGAGCAGCCAGAAAAATTTGGGCAAACATCATGAAAGAATTGGGGGCAACCGATCCAAAAGCGATGATGTTGCGGTTTCATACCCAAACGGGAGGAAGCACCCTCACACAGCAACAGCCTTTGAATAATATTTCAAGGGTTACCATTCAGGCATTGGCAGCAGTACTGGGGGGCACACAATCCCTTCATACCAATGGATATGATGAAGCACTCGGACTACCAACAGAACAGGCAGCACAGGTCGCGCTCCGATCACAGCAAATCATTGCCTTTGAAAGCGGTGCCGCAGATACCGCCGATCCCTTGGGCGGCTCTTTTTATGTAGAGCAGCTCACATCAGAAATGGAGCAGGAAATAAAAAAGCTGATTGAATACATTGATCAGAAAGGCGGAAGTGTAAAAGTGATTGAGGAAGGCTATATGCAGGAACAAATTGCTGCAAGTGCCTACCAATACCAAAGAGCGATCGAAGAAAAACAAAAAATCATTGTGGGGGTCAATCAATTCACCACAGTTGAATCTTCCAACACCCCCATATTCAAAATCGACGACGAAGTGAGATTGGCCCAGGTTGAAAAATTAAAAAAATTAAAATCCAACAGAGATCAGCAGAAATCAACTGCATGCTTGCAGGCGATAAAAGAAGCAGCAACTTCCAATACAAATCTGATGCCCCTTGTCATTGAAGCTGTAGAAAATTATTGCACGCTGGGAGAAATTTCAGATACGCTTCGATCTGTATTTGGTGAACACAGGCAGTAATCAGCCGTACATTTCCATTCTCAATTCCTGTACACGCTTGTCCTCCAGGTATTCATCAAATGTCATGAGGCGATCGATGGAACCTTTGGGCGTCAATTCAATGACCCTGTTGGCAACGGTTTGCATAAAAGTATGGTCGTGTGATGTAAGCATGACGACGCCGGGAAAATTGATACACCCTTCGTTGAAACTTTGAATGCTCTCCAAATCAAGGTGATTGGTTGGCTGATCGAGAACGACGCAATTGGGGTTCTGCAACATCATTCTGCTCACCATGCATCTCACCTTCTCTCCACCACTCAATACCTTAGTTTTTTTCATGATATCATCCCCACTGAAAAGCATCTTACCCAAAAATCCGCGCAAGAAAGGCTCATCAGCATCGGTTACATGAGGTGGCACAAATTGTCTCAACCAATCCAGCAATCCAAGGTCTTCATTGAAAAAAGCACCGTTTTCAATCGGCAGGTATGTTTTGGTGATGGTAGTTCCCCACTCGAAACTTCCTTTGTCAGCGCTCATTTCATTGTTGATGATTTCAAAAAAGGAAGTCACAGCCAATGGATCCTTGCTCACAAATGCAACTTTGTCTCCCTTGCTCAATGAAAAAGAAACTTTATCAAACAGTGGTCTTCCATCGACTGATTTTGCCAATGCATCAACAGTAAGTATCTGATTGCCTACCTCTCTCAGGGGCTGGAAAATAATTCCAGGATATTTTCTATTGGATGGCTCAATCTCTTCAATGGTGAGCTTTTCCAAGGCTTTCTTTCTGGCCGTTGCCTGGCGTGATTTTGATGCGTTTGCACTGAAACGCGCAATGAAATCAAGCAATGCCTGGCGCTTGTCCTCTACTTTTTTATTCTTGTCACTCAACTGGCGTGCCATCAATTGAGAAGATTCATACCAGAAAGTATAGTTACCTGTAAATACCTTGATCTTCTGACGGTCAACATCAGCCACATGTGTACATACAGCATCCAAAAAGTGACGATCATGGCTCACAACAAGGACAATGTTCTCGTAGTCAGCCAAAAAATTTTCCAACCAACCAATGGTTTCAATATCCAATCCATTGGTAGGCTCATCCAACAGGAGAATATCCGGATTGCCAAAAAGGGCCTGAGCCAACAATACGCGCACCTTCATGTTCGAAGGCATGTCTTTCATCAAGGTTTGATGGAATTGCTCCGTCACACCCAAATCACTTAATAAAGTAGCGGCATCGCTTTCTGCCGTATATCCACCCATCTCACCAAACTCAGCCTCCAATTCACCCGCGCGGATTCCGTCCTCTTCTGAAAAGTCTTCCTTGGCGTAAATCTTCTCCCTCTCCTGGGTAATCTCCCACATCTTTTTGTGTCCCATAAGCACCGTACTCAATACTGTTTTTTCATCAAACTGAAATTGGTTCTGATTCAATACGGCCATGCGCTCACCAGGTGTGATGTCGACAAATCCCTTGTTGGGCTCGATCTCACCACTGAGGATTTTCAAAAAAGTACTTTTCCCTGCCCCGTTGGCGCCAATCACACCATAACAGTTGCCCTTGATGAAATTGATGTTTACTTCATCAAACAGCACTCTCTTGCCGTAAGCCAATGTAATGTTGCGAGCACTAAGCATGGTATTTATTTTACTTTTTAGGGACTGCAAAGTTAGCCATTTTCAGGATGATTTTCGGCATTAATACGTATCTTAAACCTGCAAAAATAGAACGTATGAAATTGACAAAACTGGCCCTGATTTTACTACTTACCACAGCATCATTTTCGACTTATGCACAGGCTCCTCTGCAGCAGCTAATCGAAACAAAAGCGAAAGCAATCTCTCCAAAACTCGTTGAATGGAGAAGACATATCCATCAAAATCCAGAGCTTGGAAACAGGGAATTCAAAACGCAGGAATACATTGCGAACCACCTGGCAAAGCTGGGCATTGAAGTCACCAAACTTGCAAAGACAGGCGTGATGGGTGTTTTGAGAGGTGGCAAACCCGGACCAGTGATCGCACTTCGTGCCGACATCGATGGACTACCGGTAAAAGAAAGAGTGGATATACCTTATAAGTCAACCGTCGTTTCTGAATACCAGGGCAACCAGGTTCCTGTGATGCATGCATGTGGACACGATACACATACTTCTATTTTAATGGGAACTGCAGAAGTATTGGCATCCATGAAAAAAGATCTTCCAGGCACCGTTAAATTCTTCTTTCAACCCGCAGAGGAAGGTCCGCCTGCTGATGAAGAAGGTGGCGCACCTTTGATGATCAAGGAAGGCGTGATGGAGAATCCAAAAGTCGATGCGGTATTGGGATTGCATATTTCTTCTTCCCTGGAAATTGGAAAAATAAAATACAAGCCAGGTGCGATGATGGCTTCCTCTGATTGGTTCACCATAAAGATAAAAGGTAAACAAACGCATGGATCAACTCCTTGGACCGGCATCGATCCTGTTGTAGTAGGTTCACAAATCATCAATCAATTACAAACCATTGTCAGCAGACAGGAAGATTTGACTGTTGCGCCCCTGGTTGTGACCGTAGCAAAGTTTCATGCAGGTGTAAGAGCAAACATTATTCCAGAAGACGCTGAATTGGAAGGAACCATTCGTACGCTCGACAGCAAAATGCAAAAAGATGTACATGAAAAAATCAGAAAGATATGTCAGTCAGTTGGCGATGCATGGGGCGCAAAAGTAGAGACGGTGATTGACACCAAAACACTGGTGACATTCAACGACTCTTCACTGGTGAATATGCTGATTCCTTCATTGGAAAAAGCAGCAGGCAAAGAAAATGTGGACATGGGCAGATGGACAACAGGCGCGGAGGACTTTTCATTCTTCAATGAAAAAGCTCCAAGCTTTTTTTTCAATTTAGGAGGAATGCCAAAAGGCATGGATCCCAACAAGGCTGCTCCACATCATACACCTGATTTCTATCTTGATGATAGCATGTTGGATGTTGGAGTGAAAGCCTTCTGCAATATGGTGTTTGACTTTGCGGGGAAGAAGAAATAACTGTTGTAGGTTGTAGGTTTTAAGTTGTAAGTTATAGGTTGTCATTGTTGTCAATGTTGTCGTTGTTGTCAATGTTATAATCCAGCAACCATGACAACCTGATAAGCTGACAACAATGACAACAGCTCTTGAGTGAATATTTCAACTCGCTTTAACTCTCGCTCCAAAAATCACACTCCCCACCCTGATCATATTCGAGCCGCATGCGACGGCGGTTTTATAGTCACTGCTCATGCCCATAGAGAGTATCTTGAATGATGCAGACTCCTCAGGATAGGTTGATTTTATGTCATCAAAGGTTGATTTCAATTGCTGAAACTCAGATTGAATGAGATCCTGATTTTCTGAAAACGAGGCCATCCCCATCAATCCTACCACTTCAACATGAGGAAAATTCTTCTCTACAAAAATTTCTGCTGCGGCTGATCTCAATTCCTCAATATCGAATCCAAATTTTGTCTCCTCCTTGGCAATATGCATCTGCAAAAGACATGAAACGATTCGGTTGTTTTTTTTAGCCTCTTTTTCAATGGCCTGCAACAATTTGATGCTATCAACACCATGAATGAGAGAAACAAATGGAGCAATGAATTTTACTTTGTTTGACTGGAGGTGCCCGATGAAATGCCACTGAATATCTTTGGGCAGTTCTTCATGTTTTTTTAACAACTCCTGCACATAGTTTTCACCAAAAACACGATGCCCGTTTTCATACAATACAAGGATATCCTTGTTAGGCTTTGTTTTAGACACTGCAACCAGTTCAACACCGTGCTCAACAGCATATTGATGAAGGTCTTTGAATGCTACCAGATCGACAGGCATAAAATTATCTTTCGATTGTATGTGGATTTTTTCTATTGCGAAGTTCACGAAAATAAATTCAATATGACTACTTTCAGACAGAATTTGTACCATGGTTCAATCACAACAGGCAACACTCAACTTCAAAGTCCAACGCGTTGTAGCAATCGTTGCAGTCATCCTTTTTTTCTTCAAAATCAACGCATGGTGGATGACCAAATCGGTCGCTGTACTCACAGATGCACTGGAAAGCACGGTAAATGTAGTAGCAGGATTCATCAGTCTTTATAGTCTATATGTTGCAGCGAAACCGCGCGACAAAGAGCATCCATATGGACACGGAAAGGCAGAATTTGTTTCTGCTGCAGTTGAAGGAAGTTTGGTCACCATTGCAGGATTCGTGATTATCTATGAGGCGATAGACAATTTCATCCATCCGCATGCCATACAAAAATTAGACACGGGTATGGTGATCATCGGCTTAACAGCCATTGTCAACTACGCAACTGGTTGGTATGCCATTCGTGTAGGAAAGAAAAACAATTCATTGGCATTGGTTGCATCCGGAAAACATTTGCAAAGTGACACCTACTCTACCATTGGCATTGTGGCAGCCATGGCTGTTATTTTCTTTACTGGATGGATTTGGGTCGACAGCCTGATTGCAATTGGATTTGCATTCTTCATTATTTATACCGGATATACAATTGTCAGGAGCAGCATCGCAGGTATCATGGACGAAGCCGATCATGCTATGTTGGAAAAATTGGTTGGCAGGATGAATGATAACAGAAGAGAGAATTGGGTAGATCTTCACAATTTGCGCATCATCAAATTTGGATCTGTCATACATGTGGATTGTCATCTTACTGTTCCCTGGTACCTAAATGTACATGAAGCACACAACGAAGTAGATGCGTTCAGTGAAATTGCCAGAAATGAATTCGGTGAAAGTGTTGAATTATTTGTCCATGCAGACGGTTGCCTTGACTTCTCTTGCAGAATTTGCAATAAAAAAGACTGTGATCAGCGGAAAAATAAATTTGAGAAGAGAGTTGAATGGGACGTTCACAATATTGCCAGTGACGAAAAACACGGATTAGGCGTTATCTGACGCTGGAAATAACAATGCGGGCCCGCAATCATCTATCTGTTTTTGAGAAACATTCAATTCCAGGTCCTTGAGCAATGTTGCCATGCATATGTCGAGTGCCCTTGAAATTCTGCAAACCTGTAAAACGCTGGTATTGATTTTACCCAATTCAATCCTGCTCATTTGGGTGTACTCAATTCCAACCATATCAGCCAAAGACTGTATGGTCAGATCCTTTTCAAGGCGGGCTTTGCGAATACGCAGACCTAGTTCCTGCGCAACAGATTTAATGGTAATTGTGGTTGATTCGTTGGACATGGGTTTGATATTGGATTTTCGAATCTATTTATTATGTCAAATATAGTACATTAAGTATATATACTTAACAAAAATAAGTGAAAATACCTATAGATCAATCCTTTCTGGCTCCTGCTGACTGAGACAATGGAAGCTCCCCAGTCCCCAGATGATATCAGTCGAATCAATTCCAACTATTTCCCTGTCTGGAAAACATTGCTGAATGATGGTCATTACTTGGTCATCCTTGCTACATCTGTATGTAGGTACAATAACCTGCTGATTTGCTATATAAAAATTTGCATAAGATGCTGGCAGGCGCTGATCTTCCCAAATGACATCATTGGGCATAGGGATTTCAACCATATTCAGCTGCTTGCCGCTAAGCAGACGCATCTGCTGCAATTGTTTCAAATTATGTTGAAGCAATCTATAATTTTCATCTTGCTTATTTTCCTCTATGACAGCAATAACCGTATCCTCATTCACAAATCGTACCGTATCATCAATATGTCCATCCGTATCATCGCCAACGATTCCCTCATCAACCCACAATACCTGTTCTTGTCCATAATAATCCATTAAATATTGCTCGATCTGAGATTGATTGAGGTGTGGATTGCGATTGGGATTCAACAAGCATGCTGTTGAGGTAATGACAGTTCCTGCTCCATTGAAATCCACAGAACCTCCTTCCATGATGATCTCTGGATGGAATACATCAAGTCCCAGGGCATTTCCAATTTTAGTTGGAATCACATCATCCAAATCAAATGGAGGGTATTTATTTCCCCATGCATTGTAATTCCAATCAACAATGGCTTTTTTGTTGGGATCTTGTTTGTTCAGCAGAAAAGCGGGACCATGATCTCTGCACCATGCATCATTGGTTGGATGTATGAAAAAGTTTACACGGGTTAAATCAACATCAGCCTGCTGCAACAACTGAGTTGCTTTTACTTGCATAATATCATCACATACATTGATGTTGACCGATTCAAATCTTACGAGCGCCTTGATAAATGCAACATAAGAAGTAAAAATACTTTGAATTTTCCCAGGCCATGAAGCTTCCTTGTGAGGCCAGCTCAACCAGGTTGCCTTATGAGGAGCAAATTCTGCCGGGAAATAGTAGTCGAGTTGTTTGGGGGTCATTGGGGAGGTGGAGGTTGTAAGTTATAAGTTGTAGGTTGTTGTAGTTGTTGTAATTGTTTTAATGGTTGTCGTGGTTGTCTTTGTTATCAGGGTTGTCAAGCTTTGTCTTTCGGCCCTTGTCCTTTCACCATTTCCCCTCATTCCTAACCCCTTGTCCCTTCACCCTTTCCCCTCTACCCTTCCCGCTATCGCTCACTAATCAATAAACCTCTTCACAATATCACCATACGAATCAATTCTACGATCACGCATGAATGGCCAATGGGTTCGATAACTGTCCGTCTTCTGCGTATCAATATCAACCACCATCACTTCTTCTTTGTCATGTGATGCCTGCGACAACAATCTGCCAAAGGGATTGGCAACAAATGAACCTCCCCAGAATTTCATGGCACCATTCTGCTCCAATCCAACCCTGTTAACACTTACAACATGCACCCCGTTTGCAACGGCATGGCTTCTTTGAATCGTTTGCCAAGCATTGAACTGTTCATCATTGGTAGCCAGATCTTGTGCAGTTGCCCAACCAATGGCTGTTGGATAGAATAATACTTCTGCACCCATCAATGAAGTTAGACGTGCTGCTTCAGGATACCACTGATCCCAGCAAATCAATACCCCAATCTTGGCGAACTTGGTTTGAAAAACTTTATAACCAAGATCACCCGGGGTGAAATAAAACTTTTCATAGTATGCAGGATCATCTGGAATGTGCATCTTGCGATACTTCCCCAAATAGGTTCCATCAGCATCCAATACAGCAGTAGTATTGTGATAAATACCCTGTGTTCTTTTCTCGAACAAAGAAGCGATGATCACAACACCCAATTCTTTTGCAACGACCGACAATTGATCTGTTGATGCACCCGGAATAGATTCAGCCAATTTGAAGTTTTCATAATCCTCCACATCGCAGAAATACAAAGAGGTAAATAGCTCCTGTAAGCAAACAATGTTTGCGCCTTTCTCTGCTGCATCCTTGATTCCTTTGACGGCCTTGTCCATGTTCTGCTTTGCATCAGAAGAACAAGACATTTGAACCAGTCCTACTTTAAAACGTGACATATTGTTGATTTATGTTTCATTCAGCACCATTTGTTGCAAACTGCTGATGCCAATATTTTTTTGTGAAATAAATCCCTCACCGTATTTAACACCAATTCTCTTGCCCATCAACCTTGCTCTGGATACAATGGCATCCAAAAAATCGGGAGTTGATATATACGTTTGAGCACCTTTGGC
>SXYR01000104.1 GCA_005788265.1 Bacteroidota bacterium
TGGCGTTGGGTTGGGAGAATCAACATATCAAAACGTTTATTTGCTTTGATGAGTGCATTCACCACACGGATGGTATTTGCAGGGTGAACATTGTTGTCTATTTCACCATGAATCAATAAAAGTTTTCCTTTGAGATTTTTTGCGATATCCGGGTTCTTGTCAATCATGTATGAAAAAGTTGTGTCTCCTTTATCTGAAATCATTTCTTTTACTCCTTGGTGCTTTTCACTCCACCATCTGTTGTAGACACTGTTATCGTGATTGCCTGCATTGCTCACTGCAACTTTGAATACATCAGGATATACCAACATGGCTGCAGTACTCATGAAACCACCTCCGCTGTGTCCGTGGATACCAACTTTTTCTCTGTCAATATAAGAGAACCGGTCTGCCAGCTGCTCGATGGCCGCTTTTTTATCTGCCAATCCGTAGTCACGTAAATTTCCATATCCATAATTATGATACCATTTGCTTCTGGCTGGGTGTCCGCCTCTGTTGCCAAGCGTCACCACTACAAATCCCAATTGAGCCAATCTGTCAATCCTATCCATTCCCTTGCTGAAACTTTTGTTCACTGATTCTGTTTGCGGGCCTGGATATACATATTCAATGATGGGATATCTTTTGCTTGAATCAAAATCATATGGCTTGTACATCACGCCATATATATCTGTTATACCATCATCTGCTTTTACTTTGAAGGTTTCAGGAAATCTAAAACCAGCAGCAAATAAGTTATTGAGATCGGCTGATTCCAAATCCATGATCTTTTTGCCTTCGCTATTATACAAAGCCGATGATGGAACGCTATTGACACGGGAACTGTTGTTTACGAAGAATGTTCTCTTGTCATTCATGCTGAAGCTGTGGTCATAGTTACCCGGATTCAACAGTTGCAATCCGGTTCCATCTAGATTGACCTTATACAGGTGCAGGTAATAAGGATCTTCCTTTGTGTTGGTATTGATATTTTCACGCCCATTGGCTGAGAAGTATACGACCCTCTTTTCTTCATCAACACTCATAATATCTTCCACATGCCATGGACCTTGCGTAATTTGATTTTTTAGGCTGCCATTTTTATCATAGAGATACAAATGTGCCCACCCATCTCTTTCACTCCATTCAATGATCTCCTCTCCATTTTTAACCAAGGCCGGTTTTCTTACTTCAACATATGTATTCAAACGTTCTTCAACCAACACTTTCACTGTACCTGTTTGTAGATTGACTAAGCATTGGTCGATTCTTTTCAGGTCTCTACTGGTTCTGCTCATGTACAATTCATTGTTGTTGCCCAGCCAAATGCTCGGTCGGTGATCGTCGTCTCTTGCATTGACGGGGAGGGCTTTATTATAAATAGCAATGTCCTGATTCTTGAATTGCGAAATATCTATTTCTTTGTATTGTTTGGAAGAGGGATCCACCAGCATCATATGATCAATCGGTGCCTCTTTTTCTCCCGGCATCCAATATTTATAGGTCTCCAGCGTTGGGCGCGGATCTGCAATGCTGTTGATAACCCATAAATCTTTTACTTTTCTGTTATCCACTTTTACCAATGCAAATTTTTTACTGTCTTCGCTCCAATATCCAAAAACAGGCTTGCGTTTATTTTTATTCTTTTCTGCATCGACATTGGTCTCTCCGCCACCTCCATAACTGCTTTCGCTGTGCCAACTGAAATATTGAATACCGTCCGTAGTTATTTGATGTTCTGCTATGGTAGAATCATCTTCTTTTTGCAAAGCCTTTTCGTAGTTGGCCTTATCCATGTAATACAGGTTATAATTCCTGCCAAATACAATCATGTTCTGATCGGGAGAAATATTTGCCCAAACAGGTTTTCTTTTAGGCTTTTTGAAGTCCACCAACTCATTCAACTGCTCTGTTATTAAATTGTACTCAAAATAAAAGGTCTTTTTTGTTTTTTCAGCTTTGTCGCCTTTGGCTTTATCATCTGGTTTTACTATTTCTATGGTACTTTTCACTTCAAATTGAATCCAATTTTCGTCCTTGATAAATTTCAAGGAATCGATTGGTAGGTGTTGACCGTCAAACGGATCTTTGATTATTTTAGTAAGCTCAGCAGCCATCTTGTCTCTGTTGAACATTGCCTTTTTTTCCATCTTCAAAGGATCTACCAGGTACCACTGCTTCCCATCGCTTGTTTCGTATGTATACCAAAATTTATTTGATTGTTTTAACCAATGAGGATCTACCGAAAGGGAAAAAATCATTTTATCCAATTTCTTAGGTGAAAATCTCGCAGCCAACGAATAATTGGCTTTTTGTTGAGCAATCATCATCATTGGAAAAATCAGCAGTACCAAAGACAATATTTTACGCATACTTATATTTTATCAAATCAAGATAGTAAAAAAATCATGATTTGAATGAGGCTCTTTTGTTTATCCATCTATATTTGCATCCAAGCTTTTGTTTATGTCTGAGCACGTTGCCATTGTTATAACCCCCGTTAAAAACTCAATAGAGACCGCCTTGCTGACTGCAAGGGCAGTGGCAGCATCTGATGTTAAGGTGCATCATATCATATTTGATGATTTCAGTGATGATACAACTCTTCAAGCACTTCAACACAATCAGACTGAAATTGGGTATGAACTTATTCTATTAAGTCAACTAACTTCCAACCCATCCCCCAATTATAAATTGGTATTGGAAATTGCCCAACTGAGGGCGGTAGCAGCAGCACTCCCTTTACTCATTGTAGAGTCGGATGTAGTCATACAAAAAGATACAATTTCTAACATGTTACATGCGCTACAAAGACATCCTTTTGCCGGTTTGATTGGGGCTGTTACAGTTGACGAGGAAGGCAAGATCAATTTTCCTTATGTTAAATTCCGTGACTTGAAGGGGAATATCGCAAAGACCGATCGGAGTCTTAGTTTTTGCTGTACGTTGATTTCATACAGATTTATGACGTCTTTTGATTTTCGAAATTTGGATTCCGGGAAAAACTGGTACGATGTTTTTATTTCACGTAAATCAATTGAAGTTGGATTCGAGAACTATATCTTGCTTGACTCAAAAGTGCTGCATAAACCCCACAGCAGCAGATCCTGGAAACACCTTAAGTATAAAAATCCTCTTCAATATTATTTTCTGAAGTATTGGAAGGGGTTGGATAAAATTTAATTACAAACGTCCAATCAATTTCATCAGTGTATTGTAGGTATATGACCATGACCTGTTGTACCGTAAAGGCCCGTTTATTGATTTATGAAAAAAATCCGGATGTTTTTGGTTTAGATAATCAATGCGTTCTTTTTTCTTTTCTTTGGTTCCGGTTTTTTTCCTTTTGCTATTTGGCGTCAGCCGATAATAAAAACCTGTGATAGGAAGCTTAACTACTTGGCCGCCATCTTTTAACATTTTGATCCAAAATTCCCAGTCCTCTCTTCCCATGGTCATGTCTTCAGAGTAACCGCCAA
>SXYR01000001.1 GCA_005788265.1 Bacteroidota bacterium
AAAAAATCATAGCGAACAGGCAATGGAAAGAGAAAGTAACCGAAAGATTTGCGTCATGCGGAGACATCGAGCGACTGGTTAGCAAAATATCTACCAAGAAATTAGGTCCTCGGGAAATGTTGCAACTGGCAAAAGGGCTTAGAGAGGTTGCGTTTTTAAAAAGTATTCAAGCAGGGTTGCAGGATGATTATTTGCATCGCTTATTAAATGCGTTGGATCCTTGTAAGGACATTGCAGATCGCATTGTAAGCGAAATATCTGAGGACGCACCCAATCAGATTCAAAAGGGCGGATATATCAACAATGGGGTTAATCAGGAATTGGACCATTACAGAGATCTTGCTTCAGGCGGAAAAAAATATTTGCTTGAAATTCAGCAAAAAGAAATTCTTGAAACGGGTATTTCTTCCCTCAAAGTAGGCTTCAACAATGTGTTTGGTTACTATCTTGAAGTAAGCAATACACATAAAGATA
Source organism: Bacteroidota bacterium (assembly GCA_005788265.1). GTDB lineage: Bacteria > Bacteroidota > Bacteroidia > Chitinophagales > Chitinophagaceae > Pollutibacter. The sequence continues at coordinate 475 of SXYR01000001.1, forward strand.
AGGTTCCTTCCGCATGGATCAGAAAGCAGACCTTGACTAATGGGGAACGATACATCACAAGTGAGTTAAAGGAGTACGAAGAGAAAATTATTGGAGCAGAAGACAAAATATTTCAACTCGAGTCAGGTATTTATGAATCATTATTGAAGGCAGTTCAAGGGTATATTCTCCCTATGCAGCAGAATGCACAGATCATCGCTGTCATTGATTGTTTGTGCTCTTATGCTTCGTCTGCTCTTCAGCATAATTATTGCAAGCCCAAAATACATGATGGGGATGAACTAATTTTAAAATCATCTCGACATCCTGTTATTGAAACATTGCTCCCTCCAGGAGAATCATATGTTTCCAACGATCTGCATCTCGATCGGACAAATACCCAAGTGATCATTCTTACTGGTCCTAATATGAGTGGCAAGAGTGCTCTCCTGAGGCAAACAGCCATCATTGTTTTGATGGCTCATATGGGAAGTTTTGTTTCTGCTGAGGAAGCCTTAGTCCCTCTTACAGATAAAATATTTACCCGTGTAGGGGCCTCAGATAATTTGTCTGGAGGCGAATCTACCTTTATGGTTGAGATGAATGAGACAGCAAGCATCATCAACAATATTTCAGCTAAAAGCCTTGTAATTTTGGATGAAATTGGCCGGGGAACTTCTACCTATGATGGAATTTCAATTGCTTCGAGCATTGCAGAATATTTGCACAACGCACCCCAACATCCCAAAACACTTTTTGCAACCCATTACCATGAAATGAATGAACTCGAAATTCGTTTACAGAGGGTAAGGAACTTTCATATAACACACAGGGAGGTTGACAATAAAATATTATTTCTCAGGAAATTGGCTCCTGGGGGAAGCACACACAGTTTTGGTATTCATGTCGCGCGGATGGCCGGCATGCCTGCTTCATTATTGAATCGTGCCAATGAGATTTTAGCGGAATTGGAGAAACGTGAGGGGCGTGACATGCATGCAGTTGTTAAGCAGTCAGTTGCTGATATGCAGCTGACTATTTTTGATGAACACAGCATTGTATTTGATCAAATCAGACAATTACTTGAAGCAGTTGATATGAATAACCTCACACCTGTGGAGGCATTGGTTATATTAAATGACATCAAGAAAAAAATGGGGTAATGGCTTACAGAAGTGTTTTGATCTTTTCAACCGTTTGATCAATTTCTTCTTTTGTATTGTACTTACTGAATGAAAACCTTACGGTAGACTGCTTTTCTGTTTTCAAGGCAGTGATCACATGAGATCCCTGGTTAGCACCACTGCTGCAGGCACTTCCTCCGGATGCACAAATATGATGGATGTCTAAATTGAAGAGCAACATTCCTGATTTTTCATTGTGCGGAAATCCAACACTCAGAACTGTATAAAGACTATTTCCTTCTGGATCTCCATTGAATACAACACCGGGAATATTTTCCTCAAGCTTTTCTTTTAGGTATTTTTTCAGCGACAGAATATATGCGCTTTCTACAGCATGATTTTCATTTGCAATTTCAAGCGCTTTTGCAAATCCGATGATGCCGTATATGTTTTCGGTTCCTGCACGCATATTGCGTTCCTGGCCGCCCCCATGGATAAATGGGTTGATTTTATTGCGTTGACTGATGTAGAGCATGCCAATTCCTTTTGGGCCATGAAATTTATGTCCTGCGGCAGTTATAAAGTCAACATGTATTGCAGAAAGATCTATGGTAAAATGTCCAACCGTTTGTACGGTATCCGCATGAAAGATTGCTCCATATAGTTTGCAAAGCTCACCTACTTGATAGAGATCAGTAATATTCCCGATTTCATTATTGGCATGCATCAGGGTGACGAGGGTTTTCGTGTCACTCGCCTGTAAAAGCAATTCGAGGTCAGCCAAATCAACGTGTCCGTTGGGCAGCAATTTTACGTATTCTAGTGTAGCCTCTTGGTTTTTTGAAAGGAATTCAACGGTGTGCAATGTTGCATGATGCTCAACTGGAGAGGTGATGATTCTTTTGCAATTCAGTGTCCTGACTGCATTGAAGATTGCTGTATTGCTGCTCTCCGTGCCACCGCTGGTGAAAAATATTTCTGAAGGTTGCGCATTGAGGATAGCGGCAACTGTTTTTCGAGATTTTTCAATGGCCAATCTGTTTTCTCTCCCGTAGGAATAAATGGAAGAGGGATTGCCAAAATGTGATGAGAGGTATGGCAACATTTCTTGCACTACCAATGGGTCCATCGGAGTGGTTGCCGCATTGTCAAAATAAATTCTTTGTGTCATGGATACTAATCAGCGGATCAAATATAATCAAAGCAGCCTAAATACACTCCTGGATATCCTTGATGAGCTTGGTGGCAATGTTATTGGCAGTTGTTTCAAAATTGCTTTCTGCGATGATTCGGATGATGGGCTCGGTATTACTGGCTCTAAGATGTACCCAGTCATTGTCAAATTCAATTCTCAGTCCATCGATCGTATTCAAAGGGTTGGATTTGTATTTTTGCTGGATTTTTAAAAAAATTCCTGAGAGGTCTATTCCGTTTTCCAGTTCAATTTTGTTTTTGCTGATAAAATAGTCAGGGTAGCTATTCCTTAATTGCTTGGCAGTTTTTTTGGATGCTGCAAGCAACGACAATACCAGTGCAATTCCTATCAGTGCGTCTCTGCCGTAGTGAAAATCGGGAACAATAATACCCCCATTGCCTTCACCCCCGATAATTGCATTCACTTCTTTCATTTTGGCAACCACATTCACTTCTCCCACAGCAGCCGGATAATAACTGCCGCCATGTTTTTCGGTGATGTCTTTGAGGGCCCTGGATGAAGAAAGATTGCTCACCGTATTTCCTTTTCTTTTGCTGAGCATATAGTCTGCTACAGCTACAAGTGTATATTCTTCGCCGAACATCGAACCATCTTCGGATACAAGTACCAGTCTGTCAACATCAGGATCTACGGAGATTCCCAGGTCTGCCTTGTGGTTGACAACCTCAGAGGCAAGTTGATTGAGGTGTTGGGGAAGTGGTTCCGGATTATGAGCAAATTTTCCATTGACTTCATCATTCAGCACGATGATTTGGTCATCAGACAATCCAAGTTTTTTTAACAATGCCGGAACAAAAATAGCTCCGGAGCTATTGATCGCGTCTACTACAATTTTGAATTTTCTTTTCTCAATTGCTTTTTTGTCGACCAATGGGTAATTCACAATGCTGTCTAAATGGAAATCGGCATGATTGAATTTTTCGGCAATATTTCCCAGTTTATCAACTGGTGCAAATTGAATTTCACCCTCTTCTGCAAATTTTAAGATTTGCGCTCCTATTTCAGCGCTGATGAATTCACCTTTTTCGTTCAGTAATTTCAGGGCATTCCATTCCTTTGGATTGTGACTTGCTGTGATGATTATGCCGCCGGCTGCTTTTTCGTAAATCACTTCCATTTCTACGGTCGGTGTAGTGGACAAGCCAAGATCAATGACTTCAGCTCCCAATGAGGTTAGCGTCTCTGCAACCAATTTTGAAATAGAGGGGCCACTTATTCTTCCATCCCTTCCTATGACTATTTTTTTATTGCCATTGGATAAAGCCCATTGCCCATATGCGGAAGTAAACTTCACAACATCAATGGGTGATAAGGACTCACCTGGTTTTCCTCCAATTGTTCCTCTGATACCTGATATGCTTTTGATAAGTGCCACAATTCAATTTTAAGGATGCAAAATTACAAAAAAATGATGCCTTCACCAATTTGTCAAGCAGTTGGAGACATATTTGATGATTATTTATGAATTGTTAATTTTCAAGCAGTTATCCAGGTGATCAATACGTTGTAAATTTGCGCAATGTCATCGATTGTTGAATTTATTCAAACCTTTCTTCATCGCGCTCAACAAGTGGACAATGCCATGATGTTGGTTGTGAATAGAGAGTTAACACATCCATTGATAGACAACCTCGCGTTGTTTATGAGAGAATCGATTTTCCACATTCCCCTTTACTTGTTTCTTTTTTTCATTGCGTATCAGTTATTAGGTAAAAAAGCTTTTTGGTGGATCATAGCAGCATGCACATTGATTGCCATCACAGATTTGTTGAGCAGCCAATTGATCAAATACACCTTCAATCGAATCCGACCCTGTCGCGATCCATTTATGGCAACACAGGTCAGATTTCTCGCAAAGTATTGTGGTTCAAATCCAAGTTTTACTTCATCCCATGCAATGAATCATTTTGCTTTTGCCGCATTTGCTGCGAGCTCATTCAAGGGGATTTCAAAATGGGTAAACCTTTTGTTTGTCTGGGCAGCGATCATCTCCTACTCACAGGTATATGTGGGTGTCCACTATCCAAGCGATGTAATCGTAGGAGGATTCATGGGAATTCTTCTCGGGTGGATGGGGTACGGCATAACCAAACAGGCATTATCTTTACATGAACCTTAACAATGACGGAACTCATTATTCTTTTTTTTCTGATCTTTTTAAATGGCTTTTTTTCCATGGCGGAAATAGCCCTGGTTTCTTCTCGCAAGGCAAGGTTAGAGGGGCAGGCAGGCAAGGGGGATCAAAAGGCAAGAAAAGCATTGAATTTAGCCTTGCACCCCGATAAGTTTCTCTCAACAGTACAAATTGGCATCACCACCATCGGTATTCTCACGGGTATTTATTCGGGTGATAAAATGATAGACGACGTTGCAGCTTACCTGCATAATATCCCCATGTTCGCAGCTTACAGCAATGGAATTGCGACGGCTATCGTCGTGTTGATCATTACGTTTTTCTCTCTGGTTTTTGGAGAGCTGGTTCCTAAAAGATTGGGAATGGCAAGTCCCGAGACCATCGCAAAAACAGTAGCCGCTCCCATGATGCTCATTTCAAAGATGGCACATCCTTTTGTATGGTTGCTCACCAAAACATCAAGCTTCATCTTAAAAATATTCAGGATTTCTTCAGACGACTCGTTGGTTACCGAAGAGGAAATCAAAGCGATTATCAGTGAGGGTACTGAGCATGGTGCCATTGAAGAGACCGAGCAGGAGATCATTGAACGCGTGATGCATTTGGGTGACAGAAATCTGACTTCGCTGATGACACATCGCAGCGACGTAATTTGGTTTGAACTGAATGACAACGAAAAAAGTATAAGGGAGAAAATCCTCGCAGAGCCACATTCTGTTTATCCCGTTTGTGATAAATCCATCGATCATATCAAAGGAATTGTTTCTATCAAAGACATGTATGTAAATCCTGATGACATATCATTCAAGGAGGTAATGAAGACCCCCTTGTTTGTTCCTGAAAATATCACTCCTTATCAACTGCTTGAAAAATTCAAGCAAACAAAAATACATACTTCATTTGTGGTAGATGAGTATGGTACGCTCCTGGGACTCGTCACACTCAATGATATTTTAGAGGCAATTGTAGGAGATTTGCCTCAACAGGATGAAAGTGATTATGAGGTTGTGCAAAGGGAAGACGGCAGTTACCTGGTAGATGCACAAATACCCTTCTACGAATTCCTGTCGAGATTTGAAAAAGCAGAATGGATGAATGAAGGTGAACATGAATTTGACACCTTGGCTGGTTTCATTCTCCATTCCCTGGAACATATTCCTGTTACAGGCGAGCATTTTGAATGGAAGGGATTTTCATTTGAGATTGTTGACATGGATGGTCATAGAATCGACAAAATTTTGGTCAAGGTTTCTGATGCGATTAGAAACGAAATGGAGGAATCGTAAATGGATTTATCATTAAGAGGGAAAACCGCATTGATAAGTGGAGCTTCACAAGGAATTGGGAAAGCCATCGCTGTGGAACTTTCAAAACTTGGCGCAAACTGTATTTTATTGGCGAGAAATACCGAGGCGCTTCAGTCTGTTGTTGAAGCGCTTGATCTTTCTGTTGGGCAGTCTCATCAATTCTTTGCAATTGATTTTAATGCATCCGATGCACTGAAAAAGTTGGCTGAAACAATAGCCGGATCTCATTCCATCGATATACTCATCAATAATACCGGAGGACCTTCTGCTGGCTTGATTTTAGAGGAAGCACCAGAGAAATTTGAAGCTGTTTTCAAACAACATGTAGTGTCAAATCAAATCCTCACACAAGCAGTGGTGCCGGGAATGAAACAGAAATCATGGGGGAGAATCATCAACGTTGTTTCGACTTCTGTACGTACTCCTTTGGATAACCTGGGTGTTTCCAATACGATCAGGGCTGCGGTTGCCTCATGGTCTAAGTCTTTGTCGAACGAATTGGCAGTTCATGGTATCACAGTCAACAGCTTGTTGCCCGGATTTATTTCAACAACAAGACTTGAGGCAGTAGCGAAAAGTTTTGCAGAAAAAGCACATATATCCAAAACAGAGATGGAAGAAAGAATGAAAAATTCTGTTCCTGCTAAAAGATTTGGTGAGCCATCCGAAATTGCAGCTGTTGCGGCATTTATTGCATCACCTGCTGCATCTTATGTCAATGGCATTTCCATTCCTGTTGACGGAGGAAGAACTCCAACAATTTGATATGATGACATTTGCGAATACACTTGATTGTGCAGCGGCATTGGATCAGCAGGACCCACTGCTGAAATACAGAGATGCATTTATGCATCCAATTGAAAATAACCGTGAGAGAACTTATTTTTTAGGCAACTCTTTGGGTCTGCAACCCAAGAAGACAATGTATTCCATCCAACAAGTCTTGAAACAATGGCAACAAGATGGTGTGGAGTCGTTTTTTAAAGGGGATGACAACTGGCTGACTTATCATAGGAAATTAACGAATCCACTTGCCGCCATCACTGGTGCCCTGCCTCATGAAATAACGGTCATGAATCAGCTAACTGTTAACATTCATTTGATGATGGTTAGTTTTTATCGGCCAGAAGGAAGGAGGAAAAAAATATTGATTGAATCAAAAGCATTTCCGAGTGATCAATATGCTGTATCCTCTTTTGTGAGGCATATGGGATTCAATCCGGATGAGATTGTTGTAGAAATCAATCGGGATGCGGAGGGTGTCCCACCAACAAACCGGCAGGTAATCGATGCGATTCATCAATATGGCAATGATCTTGCAATGGTTTTTTTAGGTGGCGTTAATTATTATACGGGACAATTATTTGATTTATACTCCATAGCAACGGCTTCACGAGAGGTTGGGGCTGTTGTTGGATTTGACCTTGCACACGCAGTTGGAAATGTCAAACTGAATTTGCATGACTGGGATGTTGATTTTGCATGCTGGTGTTCATACAAATATCTCAATGGAGGTCCGGGTGCCATTGCTGGAGTTTTTATCCATGAAAAGCACCATCTTTCAGAGATCAACAGACTTGAAGGTTGGTGGGGTGTCAAGCAGGATGAGAGATTTTTAATGAAGAGAAACTTTATCTCTTCTGGGGATGCCACATCCTGGCAGTTGAGTACTTCGCCCATTTTATTATTTGCTTGTTTGCATGCATCTCTTCAAATTTTTGAGGATGCAGGCTGGAACAACCTATTGAGTAAACAACAAAAAATGATTGAGTGGACTGATTTTTTGTTGGCTTCGATTCCAAATAATGTATTTAAAAGAATCACGCCTCAGCTAAGAGGATGTCAAATTTCCCTCCAGTTTCAAAAAAATGGCAAGGAGGTATATAAAAGATTATTCGATCAGGGATTCATGATTGATTGGCGTGAGCCTGATGTCATCCGATTTGCGCCAGTCCCCCTTTATAACTCATACACAGAAATCTGGCATTTTTTTAATTCATTGAGAGAAATCACCAATGAACTAACTTTGAATGATTAGCAAGCAATGAATAGAAAGAATCTAATTAGTCAGATCAAAGAAAAGCGAACGTACTTATGTGTGGGGCTGGACACAGATCCCAACCTGATTCCATCTCATTTGCTGGCAGAGGAGGATCCGGTATTTGCTTTTAACAAAGCCATCATTGATGCTACTTTGGGTAGTTGTATTGCATATAAAATCAATACCGCTTTTTATGAATCGCATGGGGTTGAAGGTTGGAGGGCTTTGGAAAAAACGGTCAACTATATCCCGGAAACACATTTTAAAATTGCAGATGCCAAGAGGGGTGACATCGGAAATACATCAGCGCAATATGCAAAGGCCTTCTTGCAGCAACTGCCATTTGATTCCATTACCATCGCTCCGTACATGGGGGAGGACAGTGTAAAACCCTTTCTACAATTTGAGGGCAAATGGGCTGTTGTGCTCGGACTTACATCCAATCCTGGCGCAGCTGATTTTGAACTGCAACAAATGAGTGATGGAAAAACGCTTTACGAAACAGTCATTGCTAAGGTGGCTTCCTGGGGCAATATTGAAAATCTTATGTTTGTTGTAGGTGCAACTAGGTCAGATGAATTCCTGCATTTAAGAAAACTCGTACCCGATCATTTTTTATTGGTTCCTGGTGTTGGAGCACAAGGCGGAAGTTTAGAAGAAATTTCTAAAAAAGCTATGAACAAGGATGTTGGATTATTGGTCAATGTAAGCCGTGACATTATTTATGCTTCAAAGGATCTTGATTTTGCACAGAAAGCAGGTGAAAAAGCTGCTGCATATGCCTCTCAAATGAAGCAATATTTACAGGGGTTTTGATCAAATCAACTTCTTGGAAACAAGCGATGCCAATATTGCATCAGACCATATATCATATTCTGCGCTTGAAGGATGCAATCCATCATCAGCCAAAAATTTTGCAGCATTGCATCTTATTCGACCACCACTTGTAATTTCAATATAATTGCAGTCATGGCTCATAGAAATTTTACTGTTGATCTCGTTGTAGTGGTCTATTTCCAACCTGATTTTATTTCGATCCCTGTCTTTTGCAAATGGGGTACATCCCCAATCAGGAATACTGACAACAAATACATGTGAAGGATCGTCCACGTAAGCAATTGCTTTTTGCAATAGATATTCAAACTCTTTTTTATACATATTGATGTCCATTCCACGGTATTGGTTATTGACTCCAATAAGCAGAGTGGAGAATGTAAAGTTGCCGTTGATATTTTTCATGGCGATGTTTTCAAGTAATTCACCGGTTGTCCAACCAGTCTTTGCAATGATGGTTGGTTCAAATATTTTTCCCGATGCCTTTTTGATTTTTTTTACCAATTGGTTGGGAAAATTCTCAGTCAAATCAACACCTTCTCCGATGGTGTAGGAGTCGCCTAAGAAAATGAAAGAATGTTGATTCGTCAGCATAGTGCTAAATTAGCACAGTTCAACATGTATCCTATTGCTTTCATCATATTTTATTGACGTAAATTGCAGCCATGTTAAAAAACGGATTTGTACTGTTTTTTGCTTTGCAGGTGTTTTATATTTCAAATGCCCAGATCAAAGACACATCCATCATTTGGGAGGGCAAGCAAGTCATGCTTTCGCCCATTGTGATCAGGAGTGGTACCAATGTACCAGGGTTTATCCGTAAGGTGGAGGATGATACCACTTTTTACAAGGCGTTTAAGAATTTAAGGGTTTTGAATTTTTCTTCCATCAATGATATCAGGATGTTGGATAAAAAAGGAAGAGTGGAATCAAGTTTATACAGCAAGACCAGGCAATGGGCAAAACGGGGTTGCCGTGTCACCAATGTACTGGAGGAAAAAGTCACGGGAGATTTTTATGATCGGAAAGGTGATTATAATTATTATACAGCAGCATTATATGCTTCCTTGTTTTTTTCAAAAGATACAATCTGTGGTCAAACGAATCTTATCAAAGACATGAATCGTTCGATCAAAGGGAAAAAGGGGTTGGAAAAAAATAAGGAGCAACTCAAAATGCTTTTTTTCAATCCAGGAAAAGATATACCTGGAATTCCGTTGATGGGGGATAAAGTAAAAGTATTTGACAAGGCGCATGCGGGACTCTATGATTTTTCAGTTGACATACAAGATTATAAAGGAAAATCCGCCTACCTGTTTACCCTTAAAATGAAGGAAGGGCTTTCTTTTTTTAAAAGAGACAATGTTGTAATCGATGAAATGACAACATGGTTTGATTATGATAGTTTTGAAGTGCTGTCAAGAAACTACAAAATGAGTTACAGTGCAGGTGTCTACAAGTTCAATGTTGCAATGGATGTTGAAATTTCTAAATTTGGAAATTTATTATATCCCTCTGTTATCCGGTACAACGGCAGTTGGGGAGTAATGGTGAAGGGGAGTGAACGAGGCGTTTTTACTGCAACGGTTTATGGTCTTTCAAGCAATTGATTGTTTCTTGAGTAGCCTCTCCATTTTTCAATAACAGCATTCATGTCTTCCGGCAATGCACTGTCAAATCTCATATCTTTTTCCGTAAGTGGGTGTGTGAAGCCCAATGTCTTTGCATGAAGCGCTTGTCTGTTGCAGATGGTGAAGCAGTTTTCTACGAATTGTTTGTACTTGCTAAAAACGGTTCCTTTCACAATGGCATCACCTCCATAAGTGTCGTCATTGAACAAGGGGTGACCGATGTGTTGCATGTGAACCCTGATCTGATGTGTTCTGCCTGTTTCCAATCTACATTCAACGATGCTTACATATTTCAGGTCTTCCAAAACGGTAAAGTGTGTAATTGCTTCTTTGCCATGGTCTCCCTCAGGATATACATCCATCAGTTTTCTGAATCGCTGATGCCGCGCGATATGTCCGGTGATCGTTCCTTCTTCTTCCTCAAAATTCCCCCAAACCAGTGCGATGTATTTTCTTTCAACTGTATGATCAAAAAATTGTTTGGCCAACCTCATTGCTGCCAATTCAGATTTGGCCAACACAATCAAGCCGCTGGTATTTTTATCAATGCGGTGTACCATTCCAAATCTGGGCAATTTGGATTCATCCAGGTCAGGTATTTGTTGCTTTAAGTGCCATGCAACCCCATTGATCAATGTGCCATTGAAATTTCCCGATCCGGGATGAACTACGAGTCCGGCGGGTTTGTTGATCACCAATACATGATCGTCCTCAAAAACAATGTTCAACGTCATCTGCTCAGGCACTATTTCATAGGTTTCCTGTTCGGTATCTGAATAGAAGATGATCTGATCA
>SXYR01000105.1 GCA_005788265.1 Bacteroidota bacterium
AATATTTTCAAGATTATGCTTGTAATAATTCGACAACGTTGATTTGGTTTTTGCATCGCTCACTTTCCACAATGCATAGTGCCCTACATTGACATAGGGATACATCTCATAATGTGCAGCAGAATCCATTTCCATCCATGATGTTGTATTGATCAAATTTGCATAGCCGATGGCATCATCGAGATAAATTTTATTTTTTGTTGCCAAATACAACTCGGCTGCAGCCCATTCCATGTCATCAGCCCAAGTACGTTCATTGTAACGATAAGGAGCACCATAACTATTGCCTTGCTGATACCCTTCTTGCTTTTTACCCATCTCATACAATTCAATGGCATCCTGCAAACATTGTTGTGAAAATATTTGCTGACCTGGAATTTGTTTAAAAATTCTATGTCCCATGGCCATGGCAGCGGCTGAACGGCCTGCTACATTCGACACACCGGTTGCTTCACTTTTGTATTTACCTAAACCTTGCGGTTTTCCATCGGCAAAATAAGCAATGCGGTATTTATTGACACCCCAACCATAATTGGCAGGATCCTCATGGGGCATTTTAAATCCAAGGTGATCTCTGTCGTCTGCCACCTGATGAATCAATTCAGTCTTTGTGGGATGCAACTTGTGTATCCAATCCAAGCCCCATCTCGCTTCATCCAATACGTCTGCAATACCATTGGATTGCTGCAACCCCAACTCATTGACCTTGTCTTCAAAAGCAGTTGGATTCCATTCATATGCCATGAGCATTCTTGCTGTTGCATTGCTCCCTGTAATCAGGTACTTCAATTGATCACCGGCATCATGCCATCCTCCGGTTGCATCAACATAGGATGAGTCGGGACGGTTCCCATAAAAACTTCTTCCATCTAATGCATGGCATACTTCATTGGTGAAAGGATTGAACCCACATCGCTGCGTTTGCATAAACTGAATAACCGTTTCCTGTACAGCCGGATAATTACCGATGATAAATTCCTGAGATTTTATTTGCTTATCCTGACTGGCAATATAGTAGGTCCCCGACTTGCGGATATCATCAAACCTGCATTCGTAATAATATTGAAAGGGAGGCCAGTTTCCTTTTTGAAGAAGCAAAGGGGTGAATGACTTTATCAAATTTCCTTGATCATCGTAGAGTCCAAATGCATATAAAATAGGTATCTTGGACAATACCAAAGCCTTTTTAGGATGATCGATCCCATATCCAATCAGGTTGGTCCTGATATACACATCCTGTGCCTGACTTTCCAATAAAGAAACCAAGAGAAAACAAAATAATAGCTTTTTCATACAGGTCTTTTCAATAAATGAATGTAAACATAACAGTGGAAATAATTAACTTAATATAAATTTTAAATCATGCTTGCCAAAAATCTTTGGATTTCAGTGTTGGCTGTTATCCTTTTCAATGCCTCAGCTTTTGCCATCCCGAAACTTCCAAAAGAGGCACGGGGATTTTGTATCGCTGCGCCTTCTTACAATGATCTTGATAATTTTATACAATTCATTGACCAGGAATTGGCAAGCAGAAAAGTCAATTTACTCATCATACGGATTGATTATAATTATCAATACAAATCCCACCCTGAATTGGTGACTGCTGAAAAAAGACCCAATGACCCTGCTGCCATTGCTGCACTCTCCCCTTCAGAATTGAAGCGCATAGTAGAAATATGCCGCAAACACAAGATTACATTGGTGCCGCAGGTGAATTTGTTTGGACACCAGTCATGGGCCAGCACTTTGGGTCCATTGCTAAAAAAATACCCTCAGTTCGATGAAACGCCTTGGATCAGGTTACCGGAAAATTACAAATGGCCGAACAATGAGGAGCTGTATTGCAAGAGTTATTGTCCGCTTCACCCAGATGTGCACAACATTGTTTTTGACTTGGTGGATGAAATCATGGAGGCATGTGAAACACAGCACTTTCATGCAGGCATGGATGAAGTATTTTATATAGGCATGGGTGGCTGCACGAGATGTGCAGGACTGGACCGTTCTAAATTATTTGCAGATGAAGTAAATAAAATCAATGAGCATATAAATGCAAAAAACGGCAGATTGTGGATCTGGGGTGATAGGATGATTGATGGGAAGGAAACTAAATTAGGGATGTGGGAAGGCAGTACCAACGATACCTACCGTTCAATAGATATGATCAATAAAAATGTGGTGATCAATGATTGGCATTATGAATCCGCCCCAAAAACTGCAGAAGTATTTGCCGCCAAGGGATTTGATGTCATGATGTGTCCCTGGAGAAAAGCAGATGTTGCCAAGCAGCAAGTAGCTGACTATGAAGCATTTAAAAAATCTGCTCCAAAGAAAGTTGCAAAACATTATCGAGGATTTGTCCAAACTGTTTGGACCAGTGCTAACAACTTTTTACAATTCATGAATGGAACAAAAACCGAAGAAAAATTTTCAACGGTTGAGAGCTTCAAAACGCTGATGTCAGCATTAAATAAATAAGCATCAAATTTTTATGTACCTTATATATACAAAACTATCAATCATGAAAACACAATTTCTTCTGCTGCTCAGTTTTCTTTTGACAACAGCAACAAGCTTCGCTCAAAAATATGAATACCGCATCGTCACAACAGTTGAGTCCATTGTCCCCAATGGCATAGGCAGATCTAGGATGATTTCTTCCAATGAAACACGTGATTACAAGGAATTCACCACTTCCAGAAGCGAAGAGGATAATTCGCGGAATGCATCTGATAGATCAGATATCAGGGTAAAAGCTTTTGATGAAACGAAGCTTCTTAATTTCTATAACCTCGGTGGCATCCGTTTTCAAAACATTGCTGCCAACGATGCTGTTGTGACCTCAAAAATAAATACAATGATGGAGGAGGGCTGGGATCTCGCATTTGTAAACAGTGCTGTAGAATCAGATGGCGGAAAAGATGATGGCGTTGGAATTTTTATTACCAGATATATATTCAAGAGAGCAAAAAAATAACTCCAATAGATTGGGCGTAATATTGTTTAAGGCCTCATAGCATTGTCCTACTTTATACCATTTTTTTAAATGCATCTAGCGAAGATGGATTTCGCATGGAGTCAGCAAGAGTGGTAATTGTGTCGGCTAAACCCATCAGGATTCTCTTGACGGGTATCTCCATTTTTTTACCGCTGATGGTATAAGGAATATCCGGTACAGCATAGATGGCATCTGGAACATGGCGTGGAGAACACGATCTGCGCAACAATTGATCGATGATTTGCTTATACGGCTCTGTTAATTTTTCATCCCCCTCCATTTTTATAAACAATGGCATGAAGAAACTGCCGTCTTTTTTCTCCAGGCAGACAACGAGACTATCATTTACAAAAGGTAAAGTAGCAAGTGCCCCATATATTTCTGCAGTGCCAATTCTTACTCCATCACGGTTAAGGGTAGCATCTGACCGTCCTGATATCACAACAGTATCTCTGGATGTCAAGGTAATAAAATCACCATGCCACCAAACACAGGGGAATTTTTCAAAATAACTGGACCTGTATTTTGCATCGCCCATATCGCCCCAAAAACAAACTGGCATGCTGGGCATGGGCTGCCGAATAATCATCTCACCCAAATCATCCCGCACAGATTGTCCGGTTTCGTCGACTGCATCAAGATCACATCCCAGCAAACGACATTGAATCTCTCCCTCTACAACAGGCAACAAAATATTCCCCCCTACAAATCCACTGCATATATCTGTACCGCCACTGAAAGAAATCAACCAAACACCTGATTTGACATGCTGATACACCCATTGATATGCTTCAGGTGTGAGAGGCGATCCGGTTGACCCGATGGTGCGCAACGCAGGAAATTTATTTCTATTGAAGCTGATATTCGACTTCTGACAGTGGATCAAATAGGCAGCACCCAGTCCAAAATGATGAATAGCAGCATCGGCTGCCAACTGCCATAATCTTTCCGTAGTAGGATAAGTTGGTGAACCATCATACAAAATCAAAGTTGCACCTGTAAGCAATGATGCAACAGAGAAGTTCCACATCATCCACCCAGTTGTGGAGTACCAGAAAAATCGCTCTCCTGGATGAACATCCCAATGCAAGAGCAGTACTTTCATGTGCTCTATCAAATTACCTCCAACTGAATGCAAAATTGCTTTGGGAGCTCCCGTTGTTCCGGATGAATAAAGTATCCAAAGCGGATGATCAAATGAAAGCGGTTCAAAATACAATTCGCCTCCATCTGTTGCAATAATTTTATTCCAATCAACAAAATGGAATGCTTCCGAGTGGTGATTGGATTTTTTCAGCAGAACAGTATGTTTGATCGAAGCAATCGATTGTTGCAAAAATCGAATTTGCCCTGATTTCTCATGCTGCTTGCCATTGTATGTGGTTTGATCAGCTGCAAATAACAACACCGGCTCAATTTGATCAAATCTGTTCCATATAGCATCATTACCAAAATCAGGAGAACAGCTGCTCCATACTGCTCCTATTGATTGTGTGGCCAAGAAAGCAGTAACATTCTCGGGAATATTGGGAAGAATGGAAACCACCCTATCGCCTTTTTGGATACCATTTGTGCGCATCCAATACGCAAGGGCAGATACTTGCTGATAAAGATCTTTCCAGGAAACGGATTGCAATTCAATATTGTGCTCATCGGCGAAGAGCACCGCGGGACGAACATCGCTGTATTGCTTAAAAATAGCTTGGGCATAATTGACTTCTACCCCTTCGAACCATTTGACTCCTATGAAATCATTTTTCCATTTGCTGCAAACATCCTGATTATCTGGAAAAGAAAATATTTCTGCGTATTCAACAAAACAGCGCCAGAAGTCAGCTGTTTGCGATATGCTCCATTGATACAATTGTGCATAATCATCAAACTGTAACTGTTTTTTGTTTTTCAACCACTCCATGAACTGATAGATATGAGAAGACCTCTTCTGCTGATCCGTTGCTTCCCATAGGATTGGAGGAGTTGATGCCATTCAGATTGAGTATAGATATTTTATTGACTATGAAATAAAATCATTGAGTGGATACAATCGCAATCAAAGATTGCCGCGTAATTCTTGCTCACGCTCAAGTGCTTCAAACAGTGCTTTGAAATTACCAGCACCAAATGATTTTGCTCCTTTGCGCTGAATGATTTCATAGAAAAGTGTTGGACGATCCTCGACTGGCTTCGTAAATATTTGGAGCAGGTATCCTTCATCATCCCTGTCAACCAAAATACCTAATTTTTGCAAGGGTGCGATGTCTTCATCGATGGGACCGATTCTATTCAGCAGTTCATCGTAATAAGCAGATGGAATAGATAAAAACTCTACTCCCCTGTTCTTCAATTGAGAAACAGTTTCAATAATGTTATCTGTTCCAATGGCGATATGTTGAACGCCTTCACCATTGTAAAAATCAAGGTACTCCTCTACCTGGGATTTTTTCTTTCCTTCTGCAGGCTCATTGATGGGAAACTTGACATATCCGTTTCCATTGCTCATCACTTTGCTCATAAGAGCAGAATATTCTGTAGAAATCTGCTTATCATCAAATGTCAAGATATTTTTAAATCCCATTACATCTTCATAAAATGTAACCCATGTATTCATCTGATTCCACCCCACATTGCCAACACAATGATCAATATGTTTCAATCCAACTTCCGAGGGTGCATAACTGGACTCCCATGATTTGAATCCGGGTAAAAATATCCCCTTGTAATTGCGACGCTCTACAAACAAATGAACCGTGTCGCCATATATCTGAATACCGCTCATGACAATTTCGCCGGAGGCATCTTTGGTAACCACTGGTTGCATGTATGGCTTTGCGCCACGCTTGGTTGTTTGTTCAAATGCATCTCTTGCATCACTTACAGTCAATGCTATTACTTTAACACCATCACCATGAAGGTCAACATGTTTTGCAATGGTTGAATCAGGTTTCAATGCGGTAGTCAATACAAGTGTAACCTTCTGCTGCCTCAATACATACGATACTTTTTCCTTATCCCCAGTTTCTGGTCCACTGTATGCCAAACCCTGGTATCCAAAGGCTGTCTTATAATAATGCGCTGCCTGTTTCGCATTGCCGACATATAATTCAATGAAATCGGTTCCCAACAAGGGTAAAAAATCTTGATGCGCTCCTGTACTGCTCATGCTCAAAAAACTTTAAAAAATTATTCTATGTTAAACTGCCAGCTCTTGTGATAGTTCTCGTCTTCAATACGCAATGCTTCCTCTGTCAGCATCAACGGACGAAAAGGATCAATCATCACAGCCAATTCATCTGTTTTTTCTTTTCCAATCGATTTTTCAACGCTGCCTGGATGCGGACCATGGGGAATGCCGCCAGGATGCAGGGTGATTTGTCCCTGCACAACAGATTTTCTGCTCATAAAATCACCATCTACGTAATAAAGCACTTCATCACTGTCAACATTGCTGTGGTTGTATGGAGCTGGAATGGATTGCGGGTGGTAATCGTACTTTCTGGGTACAAATGAACAAACCACAAAATTCTTTCCCTGGAATGTCTGATGCACGGGAGGAGGCTGGTGCACGCGTCCGGTGATGGGCTCGAAATCATGAATGGAAAATGCCCATGGATAGTGATACCCGTCCCAACCCACAAAATCAAATGGATGGGTTCCATAGGTATAGGGATATATAAGTCCCTCTTTTTTTATTTTGATCACAAAATCACCCTCCAGATCATAGGTCTCCAAGGAAGAGGGACGAACAATGTCTCTTTCACAATAAGGAGCATGCTCCATCAATTGACCAAATTCATTCAGATATCTTTTGGGAAAACGAATGGGACTGAAACTCTCAATGATAAAAAGCCTGTTATCTTC
>SXYR01000106.1 GCA_005788265.1 Bacteroidota bacterium
ATGGTGGGACGTACGCTCAACACCGTTCAGACCAATTTGCTTGAAGGTGCATTGATAGTTTTGTTGATTCTGGTGCTTTTTCTTGGCAATCTGCGTGCAGGACTCATTGTTGCATCGGTGATTCCACTGGCCATGCTGTTTGCGGTGGGTATGATGAATCTGTTCGGCGTTTCCGGAAATCTCATGAGTTTAGGAGCGCTCGATTTTGGATTGATCGTCGATGGAGCGGTTATCATTGTGGAAGCTGTTTTGCATCGGCTGCATGGAAATAAACACAATGGATTACAGCTTCAACAAAAACAGATGGATGCTACAGTTGAGCAATCTGCGGGTAGGATGATGGGGGCAGCTGTTTTTGGTCAGATCATTATATTGATTGTATACATACCCATACTCAGTCTCACAGGTATTGAGGGCAAAATGTTCAAGCCAATGGCGCAGACAGTAGCATTCGCTTTGGTAGGGGCATTTATACTCTCCCTGACCTATGTGCCGATGATGTCAAGCCTTGTGCTTAACAAGAAACTATCAGGTGCCGATTCCTTCTCTGATAAGTGGATCAGCAGGTTGCAGGGCTATTTCAGGCTTGCATTGGGCAGACTGATTGATCATCCTAAAAAAATTGTTATCACTTCGATTGTTCTTTTTTTGATTTCTATTTTTGTTGCATCCAGATTAGGAGGAGAATTTATTCCTGAATTGGAGGAAGGCGATTTTGCGATTGATGCAAGATTGATCACTGGAGCTTCTCTGAGCGAGACTATTGAATCGTCCCAAAAAGCTGTTACAGAACTGCTGAAATTTCCTGAAGTAGAAAAAATAGTTACCAGAATTGGCTCAAGTGAAATTCCTACAGATCCCATGCCCATTGAAATGACTGACATTATTGTAAATCTGAAAGAAAAAAAATATTGGACAAGCGCAGATTCATACGATGCATTGGCCAATAAAATGAGTGCTGCCATTGGTAAGGTGCCTGGATTGACAGGAGGCTTTCAATATCCGGTTCAAATGAGATTCAATGAACTGATAGCAGGTGCAAAGCAGGATGTGGTTTGTAAGATTTTTGGAGAGAACCTGGATACACTTGCCAATTATGCTGATAAATATGCCGAGATCATCAAACAGGTTCCTGGTGCAAAAGATGTATTTGCAGAGAGGGTAACCGGATTGCCTCAAATCGTTGTCAGGTATAAAAAGAATGCAATTGCCGCATATGGGTTGAGCATTGCTGAAGTGAATAAAGTAATGCGCACTTCTTTCGCTGGAGAATCAGCCGGCAAAATATATGAGAATGATAGAAAATTTGATTTGGTGGTCAGGCTCTCCGGTGATCGAAGAGATGACTTGGAGGATCTGCGTACATTGCTGCTTACCAATGCAGAGGGGGTGAGCGTTCCGTTGGAACAGTTGGCTGAAATTTCAATAGAGGATGGCCCCAATCAAATTCAACGGGAAGATGCCAAACGCCGAATTACGGTTGCCTTCAATGTGCGCGATAGAGACGTGCAATCTGTTGTGAAGGATGTGAGAAGTAAAGCCGAAAAAATCAAATTGCCATCAGGGTACTATGTTACCTATGGAGGTCAGTTTGAAAATTTAGTGGAAGCAAAGGGAAGATTGATGATTGCAGTACCAGTTGCTTTGTTGCTGATTCTGCTTATTTTATATTTTTCATTTGGGTCGCTTCGATATGGGTTGTTGATTTATACTGCCATTCCACTTTCCGCCATCGGTGGAATCTTGCTGTTATGGGCAAGAGACATGCCATTCAGCATTTCAGCGGGCATCGGTTTTATTGCACTTTTCGGAGTGGCGGTGCTCAATGGAATTGTATTGATCAATGAGTTTTGTAAATTAAAAAAAGAAAGCGAGTTGGAAATCAGAGAACTGGTTATTGAAGGAACTGCCGGTCGACTTAGACCTGTTCTGATGACTGCAGCCGTTGCTTCCTTGGGCTTTCTGCCCATGGCCTTGAGTACCAACTCTGGCGCTGAAGTACAGAGACCTTTGGCAACGGTGGTGATTGGTGGACTCATCTCTGCCACTTTTCTCACCTTGTTTGTTTTGCCGGTTCTATTTGCCTGGGTCGAAAACAAGAAAGCAGGGGTTTCAAAATCTATTTCAATACTGATAATGGGGATCTTCGCATCTTCAGTGGGATTCTCACAACCAAAACAATTCTTATCAGTAGACTCCATTGTTTCAATGGCAGTTAATCATTCTTATTTGATCAAGATTGCAGAAAAAAATACTGAATCATATCGTGTGTTGCGAGCAAGGCCGGCAGATATCTCCAAAACCCTCGCAGGAATGGAATATGGCAACATCAACAGTGCATTCAATGACACGCGCATATTTTTCAATCAGGGTTTTCAATTGCCAATGGTTTACAAGGCGCAGCAAAAATTATATGACCAAAGCATCAACTTAGGTATTTCACAAACTGCTTTGACCAGGGCTGAATTGAACTGGCGGATCAGGCAAATATGTTATTCCATTTTGGACCTCGACAGGAGAGAGGATATTTTGAATGAAGTAGAGCAGAATTTTGCTGAATGGTCGAGGATTGCCACTGTACAAAAAGACCAGGGTGAAATAAACAGCAGTGTTTTAAATGCGATCAAAGTACAATCTGCACAACAGGCATTGCAAAAGCAGTTGCTGATAGCGGAGAGAAATGGGTTGATCTCAGAGCTCAATATCTTGCTTAAAAACAATACATCTGATATTCTGCCGCTGCCAGATTCTCTTCAATTTGATATGGTTAACAATGATCATAAGCCATTGCAATCACATCCTTTGCTCGGTGTGTCTGATGCATTGATTGCACAACAGAAATCGCTGATCAATATTGAAAAAAATAAACTGCTTCCTGATTTCAATGTCGGTTATAGTAATTTGTCCATCATAGGCTGGCAATCACCTGACGGGGTTACCCAAAAATATTATGGGGGATCAACGAGGTTTGGGATGTATCAATTTGGAATGGGATTGCCCATTTTCAATGGGGCTACAAAGGCAAGGATCAAGTCCACTAAAATCGGACTTGAAATCACCGAACTGAATAAAAGTCAGAAATTGGAGCAGCTCAATACGCAATACAGCAAACTCACTTCGACCTACCAAAAGCAAGTCGAGATCTTTCAATATTATAAAAAGGAGGGCATAAGGATGTCCGATGAAATGACCCGGCAAGCATCTGTTAGATTTAAGAGCGGCGATATTTCATTTGCTGAATGGGCTTTGCTGGTCAATCAGGCCTTGCAAATCAAAATATCATATGCCGATGTTGTAAAATCTCTTCAATTCTCATTGGCTGAATTCAAATATTTAACGGAGAAAAATTAAAGTATGCGTATCCAATCTTTGTTCATTTGTTTTGCTTTTCTTATAACAGCTTGTGGCAGCTCAAATCAGGAAAATAATGAATCAACTGAATCGCTGTCCACCAATGAGATTACCTTGAATCAAGATCAAGCGAAAGTACTTGACTTAAAAATTGGAAATACGCAATCGATCTTGATGAGCTCCACACTGGATATCCAAGGAAAAATTGATCTTCCTCCCCAGAATATTATATCCGTAAATTTTCCCTTGGGAGGATATCTGCGCAGCACAAAATTGATTACCGGTATGCATGTGCAAAAAGGGGAGGTGATTGCAATCATGGAAGATCAAGCTATTGTTCAATTGCAGCAGGATTATCTATCTGCAAAGGCGAAATCTGCATTGGCGTCGCTTGACTTTGAGCGCCAGAGAAATCTTGTGGATGCCAATGCAGGGACTTCCAAGAACTTTCAGCAGGCAGAGGCGGAATTCAAGATGCAACAAGTAATGGTAAAAGGGTTGGCTGAAAAATTGAAATTAATTGGCATGGATCCAGCATCATTGAATGAAACCAATATTACTGGACAGGTTCAGTTGAGGTCAACCATCAATGGTTATGTATCTAAAGTCAATGTAAACACAGGAAAATATGTACAACCGACAGAAACCATGTTTGAGCTGATTGATCCCGATGATATTCATGTGGCATTGACAATCTTCGAAAAAGATCTCAACACTATTCACAAAGGCGACGAAGTCAAGATTCATTTCCTCAATGATCCATCAAAAAATTATGTGGCGGAAGTTATTCTCGTCAACAAAGGACTCGATGAGAATCGTACTGCTTTGGCACATTGTCATTTCAAGTCAAAGCCAAAGGATTTACTTCCAGGCATGTTTGTTGAGGGACAGGTTGATGTATCTAATAAGAAAGTAATTGCTTTGCCTGATGAGGCAATTGTAAGGTCAGGCGAAAATCAATATGTATTTATCAGGAAGGGTGTGAACAAGTTTGAGATGAAGTCAGTTGTTGCAGGTATTTCTAGAGATGGGAATACTGAAATTGTATCTGGATTGGAAAATGTTCCTGACAGTTCCATCGTACTCAACAATGCTTTCAAATTACTTGGCATCTTGAAAAACAGTGCTGAGTAATCAGGCTTCTTTGTAATCCTCTCTGACGGGATTGAATACGTCAATAAGTATGCAATCCTCATGTGCAACTGCGCTGTGCGGCACATCGGAGGGTATGACCTGAACCATCCCTTTTTCCAACAGCACCAGCTCGCTCCCGATCTGCATTTCCATGCTTCCTTCCAACATGATGGTGATCTGTTCATGCGGATGGTGGTGAAGGCCTAGTCTGCTTCCCTTTTCGATGGTGACCCAGCCGGTTGTCAAATTCTTTCCATGTACATATTGGCCAACAATGCCTGTTGAGAGTATTTTCTTCTTGATATCTTTGATATGGGGCATAGATTTTATTTTTCAAAGTAAGCAACAGTTCCACCAACCCATTCTTTGTCTTTGTTGTACCTGGTGCCAATCATTTTTCCTTTGCTCAGTCTAGCAAGGTTGGTGATCAAGATGGGATCTTTTTCTTCTTCATTCCAAATGTACATCAATCTGATCTCTGCTTTTGCAAACCCATCTGGAGTTTCAATGCAATCAGCATAATTGACTTTCCTCTGCAAAATCCAGTTGACAGGATCTTTGATATTTTCAATATCAGATGACTGGACATCAATGATTACACCTTGACCTGCAAATGAAAAAAGAGGCTTCAATACATAGTTTTCCAAGTCAGTTGGAATCGCAGGTACTTCACTCAGAAATTTGGTTGAGGGAATAAATGGATGGCGTAAAAATGGAAGCAGGTATTTAGATATTTGATAAAACCAATTGGGGTGTGCAAGCCATTCAACATCCATCTCACCTTGAAAGTCAATCAAGGATCCAGCCATGTCTTTTTCTTGCTTCCATTCATCGAGGATAACACGGTTGTATATTCTTTTTATATATTTTTTTTCACCATTCGATAAATAATAAGGCTTGCGGTCTTCTAATTTTACTTCAGTGACACAGATTGGTTTTATACCAAACAAGGATTCTGTAAGGTAAAAGTCAATTCTAGTTTTTTGTTGATGCGGTTTTATTTCCAGTAAAATAACCTCTTCTGGATGATGACTTCCAAGCAAGAATTTTTTTAAGGTTTGCAGATAGGATTCCTGATTCAATCCGTTGAAAAAGCTTGAAAAGCCATTCGGGATATTAAAATGTTTTTCAAGAATGGAGGGGTAGACTCCTTGAAAAGCGTACAGCGATGGAAACCCCTGCAGCTCTATCAATGCAGGATAAAGTTCGTTTTTATCATTGGTGCAAATACCAAAGTCAAATACAAGACAATGGGGGATTCTGTTTTGATGGGGAAAATTTTCCCCGCTTGGAATGGCATTGGCAACTTCGGTCTTGTATG
>SXYR01000107.1 GCA_005788265.1 Bacteroidota bacterium
ACAAAATAAGCAAAGAATAGAAAATTACTTTTTTCATGATAAAATTTATTGATGCAGCAGTGATTCCAATATTGCTGTAACCTGTTTAGGGTCTGCCTTCCCCTTTGAATATTTTTTTACTTCTCCTACAAAAAGTCCAATGAGCCCTTTCTTGCCTTTTTTATAAGCCATCACCTTATCCGGCATTGCATCCAATGCCTGTTTTGCCCAACCCTGCAGCTGATCTGCATCTGCATCCTGCACCAGATCCAGCTGCTGGATCAATACCGTAGGAGTCACCGCGGGATCAGCCATCATCCTTGGCAATATTTTTTGCGCAGCCATGGAGAAATTGATGGTCCCCTCTGCAATGAGTATCAACAACTCATTCCAATGTGTTGTAGAAATATGAATGGAATTCCACTGCGTGGAAGACTGATTCAACAAAGATTTAAGCGGCCCGAGTAATATATTTGCTAATTGTTTTTTGTAAATGGTATGACGAGCAACTTCTTCATACAAATCACATAACTCCTTTTCGTCAGTTAGCTGTTCTGCATCGTAGGAAGACAATCCGTATTCGTTGATGAACTTATTTGATAGCTCCGCAGGCAAGAGGGGAATTTGGTTTTTTAATTCACCAATATATTGTTCAGTAAATTGAAACGGTGCCAAATCGGGCTCTGGAAAATAACGGTAATCTTCCGCGTCCTCCTTTGTTCGTATTGAAAAAGTGATTCCTGCATCGGCATCGTAGCTTCTTGTTTCCTGGAGAATTGTTTCGCCTTTTTCAGACAATGCAGTGAGTCTCTCGATTTCAATTTCAACTGCATGTCGCAGGTGTTTGATGGAATTGAGGTTTTTAACTTCTACCCGGGTTCCCAAAGTTCTTGAACCCACCGGCCTTACTGAGATATTGGCATCGCAACGAAGGCTGCCCTCTTCCATATTTCCGTCACATACACCTATCCATCTAACGAGTTTCCGTATTTGAGTAAGATAAGCTGCTGCTTCTTCGGAGGAATGCATATCGGGCTCTGAAACAATTTCAATCAAAGGCATTCCAGCTCTGTTGAAATCCAATAAAGTAAGTGCATCATCCTGATCATGGATGCTTTTTCCTGCATCTTCTTCCAAATGGATCCTTGTCAGCTGAATATCCCTGGATCCGTTGGTTGTATTGATGTGCACAAGACCTCCCCTGCAGATGGGTGTAGTATGTTGTGATATTTGAAATCCTTTGGGCAAATCGGCATAGAAATAATTCTTTCTGGCGAAATAATTATTGGTTGAGATTTCACAACCACAGACCAATCCCATTTTAATAGCCAGTTCAACCGCTTTTTTATTCATTTTTGGCAAAGTGCCTGGGTGTCCCAATGTGATGGGACCAACATGCTGATTTGGAAGGGCATTGAAATTAGTTGCATCGCCAGAAAACAATTTACTGACAGTATGTAACTGGGCATGTACTTCTAATCCAATGACCGCTTCGTATTTACCCATGCAAAGTACTTTTAACTGCATCAATGGCGGTCATGAGCGCAGCAGCATCTTGCCCGCCAGCTATAGCCAAAGTTTTTTGTCCCCCGCCTCCGCCTTTGATGTATTTGGCCACTTCGTTTTTGATCAAGGCACTTGCATCAATACCGGATGATTGGTGGAGCATGTCGGCAATCCCCACTGCAACAGATGGCTTGCCCTCTATCACAGCACCAATGGCAACTACAGCATTGTCTTTTGAACTCCTCAATTCATTGCACAATTTCTTGAGTGCATCAACCGATGTCACATCCACTTTGGAACCCAGAAAACTTATTTGCTTGATGGACTCAAACTTGCCAATCAACTCATTTTTTAGGTAGCCCAACAATTTTGTGTCTGTTGAATCCAGTTGTTTTTTCAAGGAAGTGATCTCATCGGACTGATATTCGATCGCCCGGATGAGATCTTTCGGATGCTTGAGGGATGCTGCAATCAGTTTTAGCAATTGCTGCTGCTCTTGTATATGTTGATCAACTGCATTTGAACATACTGCTTCTATTCTTCTAACACCTGCTGCTACACTTGATTCTGCAGTGATCAAACAAAATCCGAGCTCACCTGTACTGCCAACATGGGTGCCACCGCAGAGTTCAATGGAATAACTGGGGTCAATGGTCACGACCCTAACAGAATCGCCATACTTTTCACCAAACAAAGCCATGGCACCAAGTTTCAATGCCTCCTCTTTGGGCATCTCCCGAACAATTACCGGAATATTTGCTCTGATTTTTTGATTCACAGTGGCGGTTACCCTTTCGATTTCAGCTTCGGTCATTTTAGCAAAATGAGAGAAATCAAAGCGCATGCCCTGGTCATTGACCAAAGATCCTTTTTGTGCAACATGCGTTCCCAAAGTATGTCGCAATGCCGCATGCAACAAATGTGTAAGGGTATGGTGTCTGGTGATTTCTTTTCTTCTGTGCTCATCTACTTGAGCAGTAACAGATGCATTGACAACATCGGGCAGTGATTCTACTGTATGTATGATTAAATCATTTTCTTTTTTGGTATTGAGTACGTTTATTTCAGTAGTTCCCATTTTGATCCAACCGGTATCCCCTACTTGTCCGCCGCTTTCTGCATAGAAAGGAGTATTTTCCAATACTACTTGAAAAGAAGATTGGCCTTTGGCCTCTACCTTTCTGTATTTCAAGAGTTTTGTCTCCTGAAATAATTTTTCATAGCCTACAAATGATGTCTTTCCATGCGTCAGCTTTGACACCTCCATCCAGTCGCTTGTATCAACTACAGCAGCAGACTTGCTTCTGTTTTTCTGTACTTGCATTTCTTTTTCAAAACCAGATTCATCTACCAACATTCCTCTTTCCTGCGCAATCAATCTGGTCAGGTCAAATGGGAATCCATAGGTATCATACAATTCAAATGCTGCAGCACCTTGGATCAGATTTTCTTGTGAAGACACTTCAATGATATCATCGATTTTTTTCAATCCTTTTCCAAGTGTTCTCAAAAAAGTGTCTTCCTCTTCCCTGACAACCTTGCTCACAAAAGAAAGCTGGGCATCGAGTTCCGGAAAAACATCTTTGAATTGATGGGCGAGTCCGGGCAACAATTGATAAAGCAATGGATCCTTTACATCAAGATAAGAATAGTAATACCTTACAGCCCTTCTGAGTATTCTACGAACTACATAACCCGCTCCGGTATTGGAAGGCAATTGTCCATCTGCGATTGTAAATGCAATGGCCCTGATATGATCTGCCAATACCCTGAAAGCAACATCCTGTTTGCTGTCGCTTGCTTTATATTTTTTGCCTGATATTTTCTCAGTTTGCTCAATGGTTCCAGTGAAAATATCTGTTTCATAATTAGAATGCTTCCCTTGGAGCACCCTTACCAATCGCTCGAGTCCCATTCCAGTATCCACATGCGTCTCATCCAAAGGCTGTAAAGAACCATCCTTCATACGATTGAATTGTATGAAGACATTGTTCCAGATTTCAATAACCTGCGGATGATCTTTGTTCACCAACAGATGCCCAGGCAATGAGGCACGTTCTTCATCGGAACGGCAATCAACATGTATTTCGCTGCAAGGTCCACAAGGTCCTGTATCGCCCATCTCCCAAAAATTATCTTTTTTATTGCCAAAAACAATGTGTTCGTCGGGCAACAATTTCTTCCATACACCCAATGCAATGGTGGATGGGGGAATGTTTTCTTTTTTATCTCCTTCGAAAACTGTTGCATACAACCTTGACTTGTCCATTTTAAACACCTCGGTCAGCAGTTCCCAACTCCACTCAATGGCCTCTTTCTTAAAATAATCTCCAAAACTCCAGTTGCCTAACATCTCAAACATGGTATGGTGATAGGTGTCAACACCAACCTCTTCCAGGTCATTGTGTTTTCCACTGACCCTCAGGCATTTTTGGGTATCCACTGCTCGCTTGAAAGGGGCTGTCTTGTTGCCGAGAAAATAGTCCTTGAACTGGTTCATCCCCGCATTGGTAAAAAGCAGGGTGGGATCGTCTTTTAAAACGATCGGGGCAGAGGGAACAACTTGATGCCCTTTGCTCACAAAAAAATCTAAAAACTTCTTTCTAATTTCTGCAGACGTCATTGCTTAACATGTTGGTGTGGAAGGGTCTAGGCACAATAGGCTATATTTGCGTCGACCCTAAGCAGCAAAAATACATCATTTCATAGATGGGCAGCTGATGAAGAAGATCAAATATTACTACAATACGCAGACCCTCAGGTATGAGAAACAGGTCACACCCCTCAGGGTAACCCTGTTGAGAATATTCGCGTTCATATCAACAGCCATTGTAACCGGGTTGATTTTTGTAGCCATTGCCTTTCGCTTCCTGGATTCCCCCAAGGAAAAAATGATGAAACTGCAATTGGACAGAGCTGAATACCTAAACAATGTATATGCTGACAAATACAGGGAACTTGATGAACGCCTGCGTCAGTTGGAAAAGCGTGACAATGAAGTTTACAGAACGGTATTTGAGGCAGAACCCCTTCCAGACAGTTCAAGAATCAGGCAATTGGAGAAAAGAAAAGAAATGCAAATGCTGGCCGGGATGGACAGCGAAGAATTGACAGAGGGCATTGCAAAAAAACTCAGTGGCATTTACAATAGAATCATCAGCCAGGAAAAATCCTACAAGGAAATTGAAAAAATGGTCAAAAACAAAGAAAGATTATTGGCCAGTACCCCAGCCATTCAACCACTGAGCAACAAGGATCTGGACAGGGTCAGTTCTGGATTTGGATACAGGATTGATCCGCTGTATAAAACAGTTAAATTTCATCCTGGACTCGACTTCACCGCCCCTCAGGGAACACCGGTATACGCGACAGCTGATGGCGTCATCAGAGTTGCGGGCAATCTTGGGAATGGATATGGCAATCACATCGTAATCGACCATGGCTATTCTTACAATACGCTCTATGGTCATTTATACAGACTGAAAGTCAAAAGGGGTCAGGCTGTAAAGAGAGGAGAGGTTATCGGCTATGTCGGCAATACAGGCAAATCAACGGGTCCCCATTTACATTACGAAGTCATCAAAGGCAGAAAACATTTAGACCCCATTTATTTCTTCTACAATGATCTCACACCGGAGCAATACCAACAGATCCTCAAATTGGCAGCATCCAGAAATCAGTCATTCGACTGATGAATTGTGCAAAACTCATGACCCGAAAAGTTGATTTTGTCTTTAAATTCGTTGCATGCTTCATCAGCTAGACATATTTGGCGGAGAACCCATACCTCATTCGGAGAAAAAATCTGCGCGAGAAAAAAAAGAAAAGCCAGTACAAGCACCCGCTTCTGCCCCCACTCCAGCTTTGAATACCGTTGAAGCCAAAAATACATTAGAGGAACCCACAACGACCGCATATACAGGAGCAGCATTCATAGATGTTCCAGACGACGAAGCGCTGTACAGTAAAATGTATTACCCCATCAGCGATGTTGCCAACATGTTCCATGTGAACATTTCCCTGATCAGGTTTTGGGAGAAAGAATTTGACATTCTGAAACCCAGAAAGAACAGAAAGGGCGATAGACTTTTCAGACCAGAAGATGTTAAGAATTTAAAATTGATTTATTTCCTGCTCAAAGAAAAACGTTATACCATAGAAGGAGCAAAGTCTTTTCTAAAGAAAGGAAAGAAAGTGAATGAGCAGTTTGAAACAATTGAATTGTTGAAGAACATCAAATCAATGCTGCTTGAATTGAAAGCAGGTCTAGCCTGATCTACAACATCACTTCAATTTACCTGCAATTTTAATTTCCAGCTTTTCCAAAAGAGCCAGAACCTTCATGTTAAGTTTTTGCTTCACCATATTGTAGTCAGAAATGGAAACAGCATCAGTATAATATTCGATCGTTACAAGAAAAGATTCAAGCTTAACATCTGACAATAAAATAGATTTTTCTGTTATCTGAGAAAGAGACAATTCAGTATTGAGTTCTTCTATCAATTGGGTGATCTGACCAAAGGAAGTATCCAAGTCCAGATTCAAATTCAACTCTCCCCTTCTCTTGTTTCTGAGTGAAAAATTATCAACGATGCTGTCAACCATCTGTTTATTGGGAATCGAAACATAGGTTGTATCATTTGTGCGTATTCTGGTACTTCTCAATCCAATCTTCTCTACTGTGCCCTGAATTTGCTGCACCTTCAAGAGATCTCCGACACGAAATGGACGATCAAAAAATATAATGAATGATGCTATCAAATTTTCCAAACTTTCTTTGGCTGCCAATGCAATGGCCGCACCCGCAAGACTTAATCCGGCCAATATTTTTGTAATGTCTTCATTCAAAACAAACCGAATCATCACCAAAATACAGATGATGACCAATATCACTTTCAAGAATTCTCTGAAGAAAATAATCAATTGGTCATCTGTTGTGTCCTCTGTTGTAGCAGCTCTTTTTTCAAGGATGATTGCCAGGTAATCAATGACCCTTAAGAGGGTATGGAAAAAGAAAAATATGAGTATACCAACAGCCAATCGGTCAACCAGGACCTCTGAAGTGATTTTGAAAATATTGAAATGTAAAACAGCCGGAAATTGGAGACTGCTCATAGAAATATAAACAGCAAGAAATAAAATAAAATTTTCCAATGGAGCCAAGACCAAATTAAAAAACTCTTTTTCCTCTATTACCCTGCCCATGCGCCTGAAAACATAAAAAATCAATCGGGTTATATTTTTGCTGGCCCTCTTCTTCATTAACCATGCCAATGCAATGATTCCGATTACAACCAAATAATCTGAAATTGTATTGTCAAACAATGTACTGCTCAAAATTTCTTTCATGGTTGCTGGTTTATG
Source organism: Bacteroidota bacterium (assembly GCA_005788265.1). Lineage (GTDB taxonomy): Bacteria > Bacteroidota > Bacteroidia > Chitinophagales > Chitinophagaceae > Pollutibacter. The sequence continues at coordinate 6,850 of SXYR01000107.1, forward strand.
TGATACGAAAAAATTGAAATCCCTCTTGCGCCCAAGACATACACCAATTTAGGAGAGAAATAAGTCTGCCGGGCAGCTAAGGGTTGCTCGTTAATCAACCGACATATGACTTCATTTTTATCCGCACGCAGCATCCATGTTTCATGGTTATTGGAATACATCAAATCCTTTCCCAGTGATTGCAATGCTATTGCATTTGTTACTGGGATTTTTTCCTTGAACCCCCCGTAATAATCAAAAACATAGATGCCCTGCTTGGGATCCATCAGATAAAGATATCCTTGGTGTTCTATCAATTTCTGGGGGCTCAATTTTTCGGAGAAAACAAGGCGCAAATCAGTTGACTCAAAAGCAACAGTTCCATCCAGCCTGATTTTTTTAATTTTAGCATTCTGCTCATCAAAGATCCACAACTGATTGTCATAGCTCGGACAGATTGAATTGATTTGAAATAGACCTGACTTTCGCAAATCAATTTTTTGAACCAATTGCATCATCCTGTCCAATATCAAAACAACATTGAAATTCTTAAAAAACAAATAAGTCTTCAGCGCATTTTGGGTATGAATGGAATGGAGTTTTCCATATCGCCTCACTTCATTGAACACAGCAAGTGAATCAATATTAGCGTTGTACTTTTTAAGTTGACCTCCAGTAGTGAGTAAATAAAGACTCCCCCCTTCATCCACATCAAATAAATCAAATGCTCCCTTGACTTCCTTTGTAAGTTGGAGCATCCATCTAAGCTCCTGAGACAAGGCCCCCGTATGGAAGAAAAAGGCAAAAAGGATGAAAATGAAATACCGGCTCATGAATGATACTTTAAAACCATCTGACCCCCATCAAAAACAGCGTATGAGTCATATTTTACCCAATCACCTAAGTTGATATACCTGCTGGTTGTATTCAGTTCAACATCAATCGGAAGATGCCTGTGGCCAAAAATAAAAAAATCAACCTGGTCTTTGGCAAGGACAGATTTGCAATATTGAATGAGCCATTCCTTGTCCTCCCCTAAAAAATGATCTTCGGTATTGCCAGTGGCAATTCTACTTTTCCTGCTGAAATATTCAGCAATAGAAATTCCTACTGCAGGAGGAATCAAGCCAAATAGAAATTGACAAAATGGATTCCTGAAAACTGTCTTCAACAACTTGTATCCTTGGTCTCCTGGACCCAATCCGTCACCATGACCGATTATAAACTTCTTACCATTGAATTCATATGACCTTTCCTGAAAATAAACCGGGATGTTTAATTCTGATTCGAAATAGCCAGACATCCACATGTCGTGATTGCCTACAAAAAAATGGACTGCAATACCTTTGTCAGTCAGCTCTGCCAGTTTTCCCAGTATTCTCACATATCCTTTTGGGACAACCTTTCTGTATTCAAACCAGAAATCAAACAAGTCACCCAATACAAAAACCATGCAGGCATCTTCTTTGATGGCATCGAGGAAAGCAACAATTCTTTTCTCCCTGGATAAACTGGTTTGTTGATCGGGTACGCCCAAGTGGAAATCGGATAGAAAATAAATTTTTTTGCCTTCTGGGACTTGCATCTTCAAATATACCGAGAAATGATCAGTGCAGTGATGGATCAGCTGTCCAGTAAAAAACAGTAAACCTCTTTGGGACCGTGTACACCAACAACCAATGTTTTTTCGATGTCGGCTGTTCTGCTCGGACCTGTTGCAAATGAAATCATAGATGGCAACTGATCACCATACTTTTTTTGTAATATTTTCAATGCATCTTTTACGTCGAATACAAGTTGGCTTGACTTGGCAATACAAATATGGACAGGAGCATATACACTGGTTGTTCTACCAGATGAAACTGCACTGCTCAACACGATGGATCCAGTTCTTGCAACCAGCAATTCACATTTTGTAATAGAAGCATCGCTTTCAGCCAGTGGCTTTGTAGAGAATTGTTGAAACCCAAATGAATCAAAGGCAGAGCGGATGTTTTCATCTGTGCAATAGAGATCACTCCATTGCCGCTCAACCCTGAGGGCATTGATTTGATTGACCAGATCTTCTTCGTTGGCACAGATGGAAAATTTGCCCAGCAGGGCAGTGAATTTTTCTGCAAACAATACAGCCAGATCTTCCCCTGCCTCTTCGAAATTGAATTCTACTTTATCCAATGCCGGATAGGGCTGATCAGTTGGCTGGGTAAGCGCTTTCCTGATATTCTTCAAAATACTTTCTTTTGAAGAAGATGATTCCATGATTATCTTTTCATCCAATCTACGCATGATAATTTACTCTGTTGTGGTGCTGGCAGGTTGATCAGACAAGGGCTCTTCATCAGCAAGAATTTTCTTTTCGCTGTAAGGGCGTTTTCCAATCAAGTCTTCGACGTCTTGTTGATGCAAAACTTCTCTGTTCAACAAGGCCAAGGCAATCTTTTCAACCTGTTCTTTTTTCTCGGTCAGCAATTGAAGAGTGCGTTGATATGCGTCTTCCACAAGTTTTCTGACTTCATCATCGATCAGCTTTCCGGTCTCTTCGCTGTATGGTTTGGTAAATGTATTCTCCTGTTGAGGATCATAGAAGCTGATGTTGCCCACTTTTTCGCTCATGCCATATACCGTAACCATTGCATATGACATCTTGGTTACCTGCTGTAAATCGTTCTGGGCACCGGTTGAGATCTTGCCAAAGAAAATCTCTTCACTTGCCCTGCCGCCCAAAGTCATGCACATTTGATCTGTGAGCTGCTCGGTATTGTAGAGGTATTGCTCTTTTGGTGTATACTGGGCATAGCCGAGTGCCGCTACACCTCTCGGGACGATGGTAACTTTCAGCAAAGGATATGCATGCTCAAGATACCAGCCGCACACTGCATGTCCTGCTTCATGGTAAGCAATGATTTTTTTCTCTTCGGGCAGGATGATCTTGTTTTTCTTTTCGAGTCCACCGATGACCCTGTCAATTGCATCCTGAAAGTCATCCATTTCTACCTGCTCTTTGCCTTTTCTTGCAGCGATCAGGGCAGCTTCGTTGCAAACATTGGCGATGTCTGCACCTGCAAATCCTGGAGTTTGCTCCGCAAGTTTATGTATATCAAGTTTGTTGGAATGCTTGATGGGTTTTAAATGCACATTGAAAATGGCTTGGCGTCCCTTTACATCTGGCTTGTCGATGCTGATCTGACGATCGAAACGACCTGGACGCAACAGAGCGCTGTCCAGTACATCCGGGCGATTGGTCGCTGCCAAAATGATGATCCCGCTGTCGCCTCCAAATCCATCCATTTCAACCAACAACTGGTTCAAGGTATTTTCTCGCTCATCATTGCTCATCATCATATTCTTGCCCCTGGCTCTACCAATGGCGTCGATTTCATCGATGAAGATGATGCAAGGTGCTTTCTCCCTTGCCTGTTTGAAAAGATCACGTACCCTGCTTGCACCAACACCCACAAAAAGTTCCACGAAATCTGAACCAGACATGGAGAAAAATGGCACCTGTGCTTCGCCTGCCATGGCTTTTGCCAACAAAGTTTTACCGGTACCAGGAGGACCCACCAGCAGTGCGCCTTTGGGAATCTTTCCACCCAATGCAGTATATTTTTTGGGATTTTTGAGGAAGTCGACAATTTCCATCACTTCCTGCTTTGCCTCATCCAATCCCGCCACATCAGTGAAGGTGATATTGACCTTGGTTCCCTTATCAAACAGTTGTGCCTTTGATTTTCCAATGCTGAAAATACCTCCACCGCCGCCGCCACCGCCGCCGCCTCCCATTTTACGCATCATCAATATCATGAGCACACCAAACATCAGAATGGGGAACAAGAAATTTACCAGTGGTCCAAAAAATTCAGGGTCAGTAACAGGTTCAACCGGCACTTCTCTCACTTCTGGATGTTCTGAAAAATATTTACTAAGGTTTTCCTGGTAATCATCAATTTTGGAATAGCTGAATTGAAAATGTGGACCTTTGGATGTTTTTGCATACACCAATTTGTCCCCCAACAAATCTTTGTAAGTCTTTTTCTCCAAGCTGTCACGAATGATGTAAACTCTAACCTGGTCTTTGTTCTTAACTGGTTCTAATTTTGCAACATCATTTTGACTCAGCATTTTTTGCTTGAATTCCATTTCACTGATGTTTCTTGCATCAGGACTTACACCGCGCATCACTTGATAACCTATCAGCACCACTGCAGCTATTACATAGATCCAATAGAAGCTGAATGATGGCCCCTTGGAAGAACCCCCTTCTCCGCCCTGATCTTTTCTCTTAAACGGGTTCATGGAACCTCCCCTCTTTTCTCTGTTGCTTGAATCGTTGTTCATGATGAATGCTTGTTCTTTTTCTTGATAGATTTAAATGCAGGTGGTTGCGGCAATGAAGCAGGTTCTTCCAAATCAATTTCAACCCCATCATTCCACATATCTTCCAATTTGTAAAACTTTCTGGTTTCAGTTAAAAAAACATGAACGACTACATTGACATAATCGATCAAAACCCACTGACTGGCCTTTTGCCCTTCGTGCCTGTATGGCAATTCGCCCAGATCCTTTTTTACTTTTACCTCTACCCAGTCAGCTATTGCTTTTACCTGCACTGTTGAAGTTGCTTCACATACTATGAAAAAATCAGAAACTGCTTCTGAAATTTTTCTCAAGTCCAACAAAACGATGTGTTCCCCTTTTCTGTCCTGAATGGCAGCAGTGATGACCTTCAGAATTTTACTGTTTTTTGTTAACCTGGAAATTTTCTTTGGTGGTACGGTTCCCTCTGATCTTGATGCCAAACGTTGTTTTTTTAAGTTTTCGTTGAGTAACTTGCCAAAATTAAGGATAATTTCCCTCCTTAAGCTGCCAACAAAATGATAGGAAAGCCCCTCATCATATTATCAACAGTAGACAGTACCAATAACCATGCCATGCGGCTGATCCGTGAAGGAAAGGCAGCAGATGGAATGGTTGTTTTTGCATTGGAACAATCACAAGGAAAGGGCCAAAGAGGCAAAAACTGGCTAAGTCAGTCTGGTAAAAACATCATGATGAGTACTTTGTTCAATGGAAGTCGATTTTCAATCGGAAATCCATTCCCCCTCTCTGCAACGATTGCACTGGCATGTTATGATTTTTTTAGCAAATATGCGGGATATGAAACGAGCATCAAGTGGCCAAATGATCTGTACTGGCGTGACAGAAAGGCAGGGGGCGTTTTGATTGAGAATACGGTGAAGGAAGGAGCCTGGGAATGGATTGTTGCGGGAACAGGCATCAACATCAATCAGGTTGATTTCAATGAACTGGACGCGAAAGCCGTTTCACTGAAGCAAATCACTGGCAAGGAATTTGATCCCCTTCAACTTTCTTCTGAACTTCTTTCACATCTTGAAAAAAGAATAGAATTTCTAGAGGCTGAAGGCGCGCAACAGGTGATTGCGGCATACAATCAATTGCTGTATAAAAAAGGCGAGGAAGCAACATTTAGAAAAAAACAAAATGTATTCAAGGCCTTCGTTCGTCAAGTCAGCATGAAGGGTGAACTGGAAATTGAACATGGCATGGTAGAGGCCATACAACATGGCGAAGCAGAGTGGGTATTATAATCCGAATCCCTCTGCAATCTCCTTGGAATGTTCCTTTACCTTGGGCTTTGAAATAATTTTTACAATGACGCCGTTTTCGTCAATCAGGAAAGTTGTTCTGAAAACCCCCATGTACTTGTTGCCGTAGAGTTGCTTCTCCCCCCAAACACCAAATTTTTCAACAAGCTTTTTATCAGTATCCGCAATGATGCGAAAGGGAAGTTTGTGTTTGGCAATGAATTTTGTGTGAGATTTTTCATCGTCCGGACTCACACCAATGACTTCAATCCCCTTTTTTGCCAAAGCTTTGAATCCATCTCTCAAATTACAGGCCTGCACCGTACAGGTACTGGTATCGTCTTTGGGATAAAAATACAAAGCCAATTTTTTTCCCTTGAATTCCGAAAGCTTGATGGTTGCACCGTCCTGATCTTTTGCAGTGAAAGATGGTGCTTTTTTACCTTCTGATAAGTTCATATACTAAAGTCTTTTAAATGGAAGCTTTGATACAATTTTGTTTCCTGCTTCATCAACAACAACAACGGTTAATAAATGTTCACCCGCAAGCAGGTGATCGTCTGCTCTATAAAAATATGTTGAACCGCTTGGCTTGAACATAAGCCATTGGCCGTCACACCTTGCATCGAAGGACTTGATTGATTTGTAATTATCCGAAACAGTGATGGAAAGCAGGTCCCCTCTTTTAACCACAGCACCCTGCTGTATATTGAATTGCAGAACGGGAGGCAGACGATCTTCGACCAGCTGAAATGAACCGAGCTCTCTGAACATTGCTGAAAATCCATTGACATCCAATACTGCCTTCTTGACTTCTGTTTTATTTTTGAAGAATTTTTTGATCAGCACTTTTGAAGTGTCAATGAAGGCACTGGAGGAGCGTATACTCAATTTAAAATAATTGTTCAATGGAATGTACTGGGGTTGTACCTGATAGGACATGGATTTCTCTGACTCATTTATTGCAGCCAATGAAAGAACATTCATACGAAATGAATCAAACAATGCATCTGCAGGAAATTCAAACCTGATGCCATCTTTTTCATAGATATTTTTTTTGCTATGCAAAATGGGATGACCTGGCATTGCCTGCTTTATCTGTGCTTCATTTTTTTTAACACGGAAAGAAACTACTGACTTATTTTGATGCGCATCTAAAACCTGTACTTCATATTGCACATATTTGTTGACATTCAACAAAAAGGATTTACCAGGTAATGAAAAATAAATTTGCTCTTGAAAAAATTTTGGTCGGTGCAGCAATTGAATATAGCTGCCTCCTTTGAATCTGTGCACATAATCAATATGCCCGTTTTGATTCCTTGTAAAAT
>SXYR01000002.1 GCA_005788265.1 Bacteroidota bacterium
TCCAATGTTTGAAAACTTGCACCGAGTTTATCTGAAACAGTATTCTTTACAATATCGTAAGATCCTGTTTTGTTCTTGAGGGTAATACTTGTCGTGTATTCTTTCCCGTTTCTGAGGTAACTGACGTTGATCTTATCACCAGGTTTATAGCTGGCAATTTGTTCCACCATTTCGCTTCCTCCTGTAACCTTGGCTCCATTTACTTTGTTGATATAGTCTCCAGACTGAATGCCAGAATTAGCCATGGCACCATCTTTTGCCACTTCAAGCACCAGCACACCCTGACCTTCTTTGTAATTATTTTTTGTTTTCTCAGATTCAGGAGCTGTTTCAGGCAGATAGCTGATGCCAAGATAAGCCCTCTGCACTGCTCCATATTGCAACAAGTCATTGATGATTTTCTTCACGATGTTGACTGGAATCGCATAAGAATAGCCCGCATAAGCTCCTGTTGGTGAAGCAATGGCAGAAACAATACCCACCAATTCACCTGTTGTGCTAACCAAGGCTCCACCAGAGTTTCCCTGATTCACAGCGGCATCCGTTTGGATAAATGATTCAATGGGAGAGTTGCTTTTTCTGGCATTGAGACCAAGCGTTCTGGCCTTCGCACTGATAATTCCAGCTGTAACGGTTGTTTCAAGATTCAGCGGATATCCAACAGCCAACACCCATTGTCCTAATTTCACTTGATCGGAATTTCCATACAGCAAAAAGTTAAGACCCTTTTCTTCAATCTTTATCAATGCAAGGTCACTGCTTGGGTCTGCGCCTATGAGTTTTGCTGTGTATTGCTTTTTATTGTTGAGGGTAACCTTGATTTCACTTGCCTCATCGATCACGTGGTTGTTGGTTACAATGTAGCCATCTTCACTGATGATGACGCCGGATCCACTCGCGCGTTGGGGAACAGATCTCATTTGAGGTCCATTGAAAAAATCTTCAAAGAAATCTTCTCCAAATAAATCGCTGAAGGGGCTTCTCCTTGTTTTTGGAAGATTGTTGCTTGCCTGATTGCTTCCGATGGTTGTAGTAATATGAACGACTGCAGGAACAGATGCCTGGGAAGCAGGCTGAAAATCAACCGGTTGTCCAGGAACATTGTTATTGCTGTCAAAGAAGCCTGCATAGCTGGCAGGTAATTTTGAAATGTTTTGTTGGATATTGTTTGGCTTTCTTATAAATGAATCATAACCAAACATGGCGCCAACGGATGTTGCTGCGCTGATAAGAACTACAGATAATGTTTGCCTAATATTCATGATCTTTTTTTGATTTTTTGAACAATTATTATGCCTAACCATTTGCAAATAAAGAAACCTGACTGAATTTCAGTCAACCTGCCATCCTATTTAACAAATCCTTATAGGGCCTGTCCTGCATCTGATTTAGGTGGCAGGGTTTTCAGGAATTCCATGGTATTGATTCCATCGGCAAAATCATCCAAGCCGGGATGTTGGGCAGCTCCGAAAGGAATAAAATCCTCACCAACGATGCATTGAATTTCATCCATGTTCAATTGATCTATAACCGATATCTTGTCATCGTAAAACTGATAGTGCAATTGTGAAATTGGGGAGAATGGTTGAGGATGCTCGATCAACACGATTGAATCATTGCTCATGTAGAACTTATTGTTCATGATGGCAATGGTAAGCTGATAATCAAAATTGTTTTTGTATTTATCATGCTCTGCGTAATACTGGTATTTTTTCAGCGCATTCAGCAGCGGCAAAAAGTCATATCCTTTGGGAACAAAAATTTGTGTCACATTTCTGCATCCTAGTCCAAAGTACAACTGAATATCATCTGCCAACTTATCCAATTGCTCAGGTGTTTCGTTTCCACTCAATATGGCCACCGAAGTTTTATTTTTTCGGATGATATGTGGGTATTTGCTAAAGTAATATTCAAAGTACCTGGCGCTGTTGCTGCTGCCTGTTGCCAGGTAGGCATCACACCCTTTCAACATTTCGCCAAAGGAGATGTATCCGTTGATTTCAGGATACGCATCGCTTAAAAATGATACGATTTCTTTTGGCAAAATCCTGTCTTTTGACGAAAGCTTGATAATTGTTTGGTAGCCAAAAAGAAAGCAACAAATTAAATCATGGAGTCCAACATAGGGGATATTTCCAGCGAAAACGATACCTGTTTTCATTGAGGGATTCGAATCATCAGGTATTTCGTATTTCGATGCAAATGCTTGCAGCAATTCCTTTTTCAACATCAGTTCGGCAATTGAATTTCCCGCCTTCCATGTGTATGTGGGGAGGAACCATCTGTTCTCTGCATGTGCCCTTGTTCTTGCTTCTTCGTACAGTGGACTATCTGTTGATAGATAGTCACCCAGGCGGCTCAAAATTTCTATCCTTTTTTCTAATTTCATGCTGTAATTTTCAATGCATTGCATTAACTTTAGAATGCATTGATGAATGCAAAATTAACCCCTTGTTGAACTTTTTTAAAATTTAATCATATGGCTATTAAAATCACAGATGAATGTATCAATTGCGGAGCTTGCGAACCTGAGTGTCCCAACAACGCCATTTATGAAGGTGGTGTCGAATGGGCGATTTCTGATGGAACCACCGTAAAAGGCAGTTTTACATTGATGGACGGAACTGTGGTAGATGCCAATCTAAAAAATGGACCCATCAGCAACGACACCTATTATATCACGCCCAATAAATGCACGGAATGTCAGGGTTTTCATGAAGAGCCACAATGTGCAGCTGTTTGTCCTGTTGATTGCTGCATTCCTGATGATCTGTATAGAGAGACAGTGGATGAATTGATGTCGAAGAAAGAGAAATTACACATTTAAGCTTTTCACTTACATGTCGAACCCAACCCTTGCATTGGTAACAGGTGGGTATTCTTCTGAGGCCGTGATTTCCTACAAAAGTGCCATCACGATTGAGAAGCATATTGATCCTTCCAAGTACAACGTTTATCGTATTGATATCACACCTGATAAGTGGTTTCATTCCACCAAAGATGGAAGGGAAGTGATCGTTGATAAAGATGATTTTTCAATAACCATCGATGGCAAGAAAATTTGCTTTGATGTAGTTTTCATTGGCATACATGGTACGCCGGGAGAAGATGGGAAGCTGCAAGGTTATTTTGACCTGCTCAAGATTCCATATACTTCCTGTGATGCTTCTGCTTCTGCCATCACCTTCAACAAAAAATATACAGTCGCCATAGCAGGTGCAGCTGGATTTCATGTGGCGAAATCCATTCATTTATTCAAGGAAAGCTTTCGAGAAAGAAAATCTCAATTGCTTGCATTGAACTTTCCGGTTTTTGTAAAGCCAAACAATGGCGGATCCAGTATTGGAATGAGCAAACTGGCATCACCTGATGGATTGGATGAAGCATTGGAAAAAGCCTTTAAAGAGGATGAACAGGTATTGGTGGAGGAATTTATTGCTGGCAGAGAGTTTACGATTGGTGTATACAAGTCTAATGGCAATGTCATCACTCTTCCTTTCACAGAAGTAATGTCACAAAATGACTTTTTTGATTTTGAAGCAAAGTACCAGGGAAAATCAACGGAAGTGACACCGGCAGTTTGCACGGAAGAGCTAGCTCAACAAGTGAGATCAGCGGCAGCTGGTATTTATGCTATATTCAATTGCCGAGGGGTTGTGAGAATGGATTTTATTTACAATGAAAAACAACAAGTGCCATACTTGCTGGAGATCAATACCGTACCCGGACAAAGCGATGCCAGCATAGTTCCACAACAAGTTGCAGCAGCGGGAATGACCTTGACAGCTTTTTATGCAATGTTGATTGATGATGCATTGAAATCGAAGCAATAAGCCATGAATTTTTCATTTATCACCAGCAGACCTCTTTGGCATAATATCCTTGCGGGGATGGGTGTGTCTGTTTTGTTGGTTGGTATATTTCTGCTGACATTGAATATCATCACCAATCATGGTGAGTACCTGGTTGTACCGGATGTCAAGGGCAAACTATTGGAAGATATTCAACCAAGTTTGGAGCAAAAGGGATTCGAAGTGGTTATCCAGGATTCAATTTATGTGGACAGTCAGCAGCCCAATATCATTCTCAAGCAATTCCCCGATCCTGAGGCAACTGTAAAAGTAAACAGGGTTGTTTATTTGACGATTAACCGTACTGTCCCGCCGACCATCCCGATGCCAAATCTGATTGGAATGACATTGAGAAATGCGTTGTCTGAGCTCAAATCACTCGGACTCAAATTGGGCGATACCAGTTATGTTTCAGATATCGCAAAAAATGCCATCAAAGATCAATTGGTGGATGGCTTATCCATAAAGCCTGGTGCTCCCGTAAGAATGGGGTCCTCGGTTTCATTGTCCATCGGATCTGGATTGGGAGGAGCAGAGATGCCAGTGCCGGATTTGTTTGGAATGACCTATGGGGAGGCAAAAATATTTTTGCAGTCCAATGGGATTGCGACTGGATTGATCATGTTGGATGTGGGATTGACGGATACAACTGCAGGATTCGTTTATTGGCAAAATCCGCCACCATATGATGCCCAGAGCAATGTCAATGTATTGCGAGTCGGGCAGTTGGTAGATATCAAATTATCAGTTGCGAAGCCTGAGCGTCCCCCGCTTCCAGAAAAGCCATTAGATCAGCAATAATTTAATAATTTTGCATCCATGAAAACAATTGATATCCAATCCCTCAAGTCTAAAATTGATGCAGGTGAATCTCTTCATTTGATAGATGTTCGCGAGTCTTCTGAACACGATGAATTTAATATTGGAGGAATACTGCTTCCTCTTGGAAATATTCGCGTTGGAGAAATTGATCCGATTGAGAACCTGAAGGACAAGGAAATTTATTTGTATTGCCGAAGTGGAAATAGAAGCGGACAAGCTGCGCTCATTTTGGAGTCAATGGGTTTCTCGGATGTAACCAATGTAGTTGGCGGCATGCTCGCTTGGCAAGACCAGTTCTCTAATTAATTATCGTTGCCCTAAGTCATCAATCGCCTTTTGCATCAATGTCTCAATGAGGCTTTTGCTGAAATCTTCTATTGAAGATGGATTGATTGATTTTGTTTGAACCGACCAAATCAATGTTTCGGTTTTGGTATCAAACAAATTGCCTTCCATAAAATAGTACCTATCTGTTACATAGTAGCCAGGGTCATAGAAAAAAGGCGACCAATATGAATAAAAACCACCGAAAAATAACCCATATCCTGGGTATGGACCATACAGGCCCATCCCTCCGGGTATGTATCTTGTTTCACTTCGTTTATCAACCAGGTTGATGGTAAAAATTATTTCGCATTGGAGCGATTTGATTTTTTCAATCATTTGCTCACGTGGCGGCGGATTCCTGGATTCAAATGTTGGAGGAAAATGATCCCAACTCCTTTCCACGGCAAATCCTTTTTTTTGGGCAGCGAATCCCATCTCTTCTTCCAGATGGGTCCTTACATGCGGATTTGCAACCAATGCTGCAACAAATATTTTTTTGTATGGAGCGGATAAATGGAAATCTTTATTGGACCAGGAATAGGTTATGTTGTGTTGTGCGCCGCATCCGGCAAGAAAAAAAACAATCACTATTGCTTTGAAAAAATGTTGCATACGGTTTTGTTGTGTATGCAACATATGTGGAATGACTTTGTAAAAAAATGATGGAGAAATAATTTATTCTAAACCAATCTTTTTGTAAAAACTACAGAGAGATATTCAGTCCGAACAGCCAGTTTCTTTCTGCCATGGGGTAGAAATAATTATTGTTGATGATATTGCCCCCATAGAAATAGCTGTAGGTATAGCCATTGGGCGCATAGCGTTTATTAAACAGGTTGTTTACCTGCATCACTGCAGAAATGGTTGTTCCGTTTTTTATTGAAAATGTTCTGTTGATCTGAATGTCATTCACCAAATATGGATTCAGGCTTCTGTCTTTCCGGGAAGTGTTGTCAAGATATTGCCTGCTCACATATTTAGCTATCCATTTCAATTCTGTTTTCTTCATGACTGTTGCACTGAGTGTCGAATTGTTTACAACAGCAGGAGAGAAGGCGATATTGGATAAAGAGTAGTCATTTGTTTTTTGTCCACCGTTGTCATAGTCGTCATAGTACTCGGTAAAAGATTGTATTTTATTTTGACTCAAAGCCAGATTGCTTGTTAGCTGAAGCCAGGGCCTGAAGGCATAGGTTCCTTCCAATTCAATTCCTCTTCGAAAGCTCTTTGCAATATTGGTGCGGGTATAAGCACCCACATCATTAATTTTACCTGTCAGCACCAATTGATCTTTGTAGTTCATGTAGTATAGGGTGATGGCATATCTGTATCTCTTTTCTGTTCTCTGAATTCCAGCTTCAATATCATCGAGTTTTTCAGGTCTTGGAATGTCCTGACTGCCTGCTTCAAAATCATCTCTGTTCGGCTCTTTGGTTGCTCTCGCAACCGATGCATAGGCACTGATTTTTTCTTTTGTATACCTGATGCCCGCTTTGGGATTGAAGAATGTCCAGTTTTGATTGATGTTGAGCGTTGGGTTGGTTCTGAATCCATTGATTGTATATTGCACATTTCTCAATTGCATGTCACCAAAGAATTGAAGATCACCAAATCCTTCCATCCATTTTCCAAATACAGACTGTTCTGATTTATTCGCATTTAAATCGTACCATTTATAATCTTTGGGCACAGCATTTTTTGCCCATATTATTTTTCCATAGTGGTCTCCCAAGTAGTTGCTCATATTTCCTCCAAAAGTAATTTCCCGTTTATCGTTTTTATGCTTCATGGAGATATTGTTTCCAAAGAATATATTATCCAACCATAATTGTCTGACCAAATCAGTGGAGGCAACTGGATTTCCGTTGATGATGGGATCATTCATCCCATAATTGGCATAGGGCTCTTCTGATCTATATTGTTCATAGAATCCCTTGCCCGTCGTAGTGAAAATTGTATTATTTAGATTCCACTTTGTGTTTATCTTTTTATTGTAAAAAAGTTGATAGTGGGTTTGCCAGTAATTATCTGTTTCATTGTCATAGGGATCACCAACTGGTCTGAGCCCAGCTTCATTGAATCTCCGGTTGATTTTCAGCTGCTCTTCAGATACTCCGTACCATGCCTGATACGTTTTTTCTTTTCCGGATATGATATTGAACCTCAATGAGGAATTTTCTTTGATGCTCGCTGCCGAAATATAAAATGATTTTAAGTCGCTGCTGGCTCTTTCGATGTAGCCATCACTTTTGATAGAAGAAAGTCTAAAATCTACGGTGTAACGCTTGTTGATCAGTCCCGTCCCGGCTTTAAAAGTATGTTTGAAAGTACTGAATGATCCTACTGAATTGTTCAACTCCATGTATGCTTTTTCTTGTATTTCGTTGGTCAGCATATTGACTGTTGCGCCAAAAGCACCTGCGCCATTGGTACTCGTACCTACACCTCTTTGAATTTGGATGCTGTTGGTGGATGACAGCAGATCAGGCATGTTCACCAGAAATACGCCCTGAGATTCGGCGTCGTTGTATGAAATTCCGTTGATGGTAAAATTGATTCTGCTTGGATCTGTTCCCCTGATTCTGATTCCGGTATAACCGATTCCATTGCCGGCATCTGAGTTGGCAACTGCACCGGGCACCTGATTGAGCAGAAAGGGGATATCTTGTCCCAGGTTGTTTTTCACAATATTGCTTTTGTATATCATGGACTGTGTAAAGGGATATTTTTGTTCCGCCCTTACGCCTTGTATTTCAATGGTGGGCATCAGTGATCCTTTTTTCATGCTTGAGTCGCTCGAGGTGAATGGATCAACTGATTTTGGTTGGCTCACTTGTGAAAAACCATGAGTGAAAGCGAGTAAGAGCAACGCAAGTGAAAAATGTGATTTCATGACCGATTTTTTTGATGTGAATCAGTCAGGTCATACCGGGCGGGGAGGAATATAAATCTTGTGACTGTCCTTCCCTGCGCAGGCATTATCCTGATCAGGTTCGACGGGTTTTTCTCAGCCTTGTTTTTAATCAAAGCACCCCGGAACAATGCAAAATTATGCTTTCCGCCATTTTCAAAAAAATTAACTTCAATTCTTTGGATTTATTGTAACAATTTTGACGCTATACCGTATTAGACTTAAACAA
>SXYR01000108.1 GCA_005788265.1 Bacteroidota bacterium
AGGAGTATTCTTTTCATAATATAATAATCAGAAAATAAATGTAATCAAAAATCAAATGTCGATCGACTTCTGTATCACTTCAACGATTTCGCAGAAATATTCATAGTACAAATTTGCATGCTGAATGGTTGCTGATTAATTGTTACCTTCAGGATGATAAAAATCTACCAGCCAATGGCAAAAAGAGTGGTCACTTTGGGAGAAATCATGTTGCGACTTTCCACTCCCCATCACAAGAGAATTTTGCAGTCAGAATCCTTGGATGTTAACTATGGAGGTGGAGAGGCCAATGTGGCGATTGCTGTATGCAACTATGGGCTCCAGGGGGTATTTGTTTCTAAGCTTCCTGAAAATTCAATTGGACAATCTGCGATCAATCATTTGAGAAAATTTGGAGTCGATACCAGTCCGGTTTTGAGGGGTGGAGACAGAATGGGTGTGTATTATGTTGAGTCAGGCGCATCCATCAGATCATCCCAGGTCATATATGACAGAAGAGATTCTTCTTTTGCAAAAACAGCAGCAAGTGAATTTGATTTTGAGAAAATATTAGAAGGTGCTGATTGGTTTCATGTCTCAGGCATCACTCCTGCCATTTCAAGAGAAGCAGCTGCCATGACTGAGCATGCGCTGAAAGCAGCGAAATCAAAAGGCATCACCACCAGCTTTGATTTGAATATCAGGAAAAAAATGTGGACCTCAGAACAAGCTGCGCCTGTCATTTCATCGATGTGGAGATATGTAGATGTTGCGATTGGAATGGAAAAGGATTTTTTTGCAGCACTGGGACATCCATTGGGAGATTTTGATTACGCAGGAAAATCTAATCTAAAGTCTTTTGAAGGTGCAATTGCCCAATTGCAATCAAAATATGGATTCAAGTATTTTGCATCAACACTAAGAATGAATCAATCCGCCAGTTACAATGAATTGGCTGCATTCATTTCAGATGGAAAACAATTTCATCTGACCAAAAAATATGATATCCATATTGTAGACAGAGTGGGATCGGGTGACAGCTTTGCCAGTGGACTCATATATGGATTGATATCTGGGAAATCAATGCAAGATGCAGCAGAGTTTGGAGTGGCAGCAAGTGCATTGAAACATACTTTTCCGGGCGATACCAACTATGCAACCATTCAAGAAATTGAAAATCTAATTCAAACAGGCGTCGGCGCCAATGTTCAACGTTAAATAATTTTCATGTACAAGACCCAACAAATCATTGATGCCATTACGAGTCAAGGCATGCTGCCTTTGTATTTCAATGCAGATGAACAAGTGAGTATTGAAATTTTGCGTGCACTGTATAGGGCAGGTGTGAGAACAATGGAGTTTACGAACAGAGGGGAAGAAGCGTTTTCTAATTTTAAAAAATTGGTGGAAGTAAAAAATGCTGAGATGCCAGATGCCATTATAGGTATTGGCACGATCAAGAATTTACATCAGGCAAAAATTTATTTGGATGCGGGTGCTGCCTTTCTGGTGAGTGCAGGATATGATGGAGATGTGGCTGCCTACTGCACAAAGTATGATATTTTCTACGGACCCGGGTGCATGACACCCACTGAGATACAGGCAGCAGAAAATGCAGGAGTAAAATTTGTAAAACTGTTTCCCGGAAATATGCTGGGTCCTGCATTCATGGCAGGCATCAAGGATATTTTTCCCAAGATGGTATTCATGCCCACAGGTGGCGTTGACACCACAAGAGAAAGCATAGAAGGATGGTACCAATCTGGCGTAAGTGCAGTAGGCATGGGGAGCAAGCTGGTGAGCAAAAAACTAATGGATGCAAAAGATTATGCCGGCATTGAAAAAATTGCAGCAGAAGTGTTGGCAATCATCCAATCGATCAGAAATTAAGTTTTCACCATGAAAAAATATATTTCAACTATCTTTTTTCTCTCTTGCATTGCAATGGCAAATGCGCAATACAATCCTTTGTATAAAAAAATCCCCAATTACATGGATGCTCCTGATGAAGAATCCAGTGCAGTGGATGGGGTATTGCGCATTTCAAAAGTCTCCATTCCCGGCTATATGTTTTTTTCTGCAGGAACCGATGTCCTGAAACCCTGTGTCGTTATTTGTCCGGGTGGTGGATACCGCATCCTTGCTTCTGAACACGAAGGGACCGACGTAGCGAAGTATTTCAATAGCATCGGCATGCATGCCTTGGTGTTGAAATACAGGATTCCTTCTGATGAACATCAAGCTGACAAGAAAATTGCACCCTTGCAGGATGCACAACGTGCAGTTCAGTTGGTTAGGGAACATGCTAAGGATTGGAAAGTTGATCCCAATAAGGTGGGTATCATGGGATTCTCGGCAGGAGGACACCTGGCAAGTTCATTGGCAGTTCATTATGATGATATTAAAATCAAGGAAAATAGAAAAATTTCTGTGCGTCCTGATTTTCAAATCCTGGGATATCCTGTCATTTCATTCAGCAAGTTTTCTCATGTAGGATCCAGGAAAAATTTATTGGGGAAAGATTCTACTGAGAGCATGATGAACTATTTTTCCAACGAAATGCATGTAAATTCAAATACGCCTATTGCATTTTTGGTCCATGCAAAAGATGACAAGGTTGTTCCCATTGAAAATTCACATGTCTATGTCGATGCCTTGAAATCCAATGGGGTCGAGGCTGAACTTTTTGTATATGAAACAGGCGGACACGGTTTTGGGATGATCAATAAAACCAGTCCAGAAAGTTGGATCAATGCAATGAAAGCCTGGTTGCAAAAAAATAAAATTATCCAATAGGTTTATTGTTGCGCTGTACGGAGTTGATCCATACGCCAGCAATGATCAGCAGACCTGCCATTATTTTTACAAGCGTTAATTCGTCATTTAAAATGATTACTGCTCCCAATGTGCCGAACAGAGGCTGAAAATAAACAAAGCTTCCTGTTTTGGATGGCCCCCATTGTTGGACTCCCCAGTTCATCAGCAGGTAACTCAAAAAAGTGCCCAGACATAAAATATGGAAAAACCAGTAGTAGGACGATGCTGGAATAGCGGACCAGGAAATGTCTACAAAATCTGAAATACAATAGGGCGTGCTGCTGATTGTTCCAATCAGAAATACGTATTTGAGCACGGTAGTGAAATGATATTTGCCAGTTATTTTTTTGATGAGAATGAGGTAAGACGAATAGCACACAGCTGCTATCAAGACCATTGCGTCGCCCAAGAGGGTTGCTGGATGCTGCGTCGCTCCTTCATTTCTTGTTATGATCATGATCCATGCACCTGCAATTCCAAGCAACAGCCCCATGATTTTATTCCATCCAAAAACTTCTTTTAAAAAAACAGTCGCAAGGATGGAAACAAAAATGGGTGTTGCCATGTTCAGCAACGATGCGTGAACCGGATTGGTATTGGCTATTCCATTCACGGAAAGAATTTGATTCAATGAAATGCCGGTAACGGCTGCCAGAAGAATTGTGGGAAGATCCTCTTTTTTGATTCTTTCATTTTTACCGAGGATATATGACAAAATGAAAAACACTGCAGTTGCAAAAATCATTCTCAAATATCCAAGTGAAATGGGGGAGATGAAGAGGGGGGATATTTTTTTTACTGCAATGACATTGGTGCCAAAGAAAAAATTGGCGGCTACCAATGCAGCCGCCGTTTTGAAAAAATCAGGCTTCAGTGAATTAGTATTTGAAAACTTTTCCACCCGCCATTACTTCTTGTGTCTTTTCATCGAAAGTTACCTTTTGACCTGTTCTTGCAGCAGCATTGGTCATGATGGTTGCAATCGAATGTGTGTAACCTGCTTCAACAGGGGCATTGGGCTGTTTTCTGCTTCTGACACATTCCATCCAATTGCGAACGTGTGCAGATGTAAGCATATCGCCTCCTGTATTGGCACCTGTTTCTACTTTGATGGCCAGGTCGGTTAGGTTTACTTCCTGCAAGAGATTCGCCTTCATGTTCATTGCTTTTGCTGCTCCCTCTCTGAGTCCGCCTTTAGGAGAAACCTTGTTGGTCATTAGGTTCAGTTCACCACCGTTGCTGTAATATATTTCACTTGGACTCTCATCTCCATGATGCATCCTTGACATGAATACAACCTGGAATCCTTTTGATAAATCATCAGTAGGTCCGTATTCAAATACTGCAGTGGTTGTATCCCAGTTTCTTCTGCCATCCTTCCATTGATACACTCCTCCATTGGCAACCACACTTCTTGGATGTTTCAATCCCGTGAACCAATGCACGGTATCAATCTGGTGGCTCATCCATTGACCAGGCATTCCTGATGAATATGGCCAGAAGAGGCGGTATTCCAAATATTTTCTCGGATCAAACTTTTCAAAAGGCCTGTTCATCAGATAACGTTTCCAGTCAAGATCTTCTTCGCGGCATTTCGCAACAAGATCTGGCCTTCTCCATCTGCCGGGCTGATTGACATTCCATGTAAGTTCAACCATGGTGATGTCTCCGAACTTTCCATCCTGTATGAATTTTGCTGCAGCATGGTAGTTGGGTCCCGATCTTCTTTGTGATCCCACTTGGATGATTCTGTCAGACTCTTTTGCGGCTTTCAATGCAGCACGATTGTCTTCCATTGTTTCGGCAAAAGGTTTTTCAACATATATATCTTTCTTTGCCTTCAACGCCTCTATCGTATGCAGTGCATGTTGAAAATCAGCTGTAGAAATAAAAACTGCATCAATATCTTTCAGGGCATACAATTCTTCATTGTTTTTGCAACCAATGACATCATGCTCCATTTTTTTCTTCAAAAATTCAACACCTTCTTCTCTTCTGTGTTTCCAGATATCAGATACGGCAACAATATCAAAGTTCATTTCTTTGTAGTGTTGCATAAATGCTGGAATATGAGACTGACGGTGCCTGTCTGAAAATCCAATTACACCGCAACGAACCTTGTCGTTTGCACCTAGGATATTTCCATAGGATTTGGCAGTCCAACCCATGGAAACCAAGGCGGTAGCTGCACCTGCCTGTGCTGTCTGTTTGATAAATTTTCTGCGTGGAGTCATATGGTTTGTTTTAATTGTGGTTTAAATATGAGCAATGGTTGATTTTAAATTCCGCTGAATGCAACGAGTCCGCCGTCTACGTAAATATCGGTGCCATTCACAAATATTGAAGCATCGCTCAATAAATAAATCAATGCTCCAACCAGTTCTTCGGGTTTGCCCATCCTTCCGCCGGGTGATTTTTTGATAACAAGGTTCCCTCTTTCTGTCAGAGAGCCATCGGGATTTGTAAGCAGGGTTCTGTTTTGTTCGGTGAGGAAAAATCCGGGCATGATGCCGTTGACCCTCACTTTGTCACCATGTCTTTTGGACACTTCCACTGCCATCCATCTGGTGAAACAATCTACACCTGCTTTGCCAAGGCTGTAGCCCAGCACTTTTGTAATGGATTCTTTTGAACTGACTGAAGATATGTTTACGATGCTTCCGCCGCCTTGTTTGGCAATCACAGATCCGAATATTTTTGTTGGAATGATGGTCCCCATTAAATTCAAATCCAAAACCTGTTGGAGTCCTTCAAGATTCATATCAAATACATCCTGGTCCGGTTGAATCACCCCTTGTGGCATGTTTCCGCCTGCTCCATTCAGCAATCCGTCGATACGTCCAAATTTTTCAAGTACCACATCTCTTACATGCTCCATGTCTTTTACATCCAATACATTTCCCTTCACAAAAATGGCGGAGCCTCCTTGTTTATTGATCTCATCTGCCCTTTTGTTTCCCTCTGCTTCGTTTCTGCCAATGATGGCAACTTTCCCGCCAAATGCGGCAATTCCCTCAATGAATGCTTTCCCCAATACTCCGGTTCCTCC
>SXYR01000015.1 GCA_005788265.1 Bacteroidota bacterium
AATTTAAGAAAAATCCATTTGATGGCGAGTCCGGTGACGGCAAGTGCAACAGCATTGAACGGATCTCCCATCAGATCGGACAGCCATTGAAAAAATCCCTTGTTTGTATATCCCCATTGGATGAACTTTCCCGACATATAAATTAAAATAGAGTTCATGCCAATGACCTTGAAGAAAAATGCCCATCGACGGATTTCTTTAACATCGATGATATAATAAAAAAGAGTGAACAAAAGGAGGTTCCATCCGGTGGTATACAAAACGAAGGAACTGGACCACATGTTTTTATTAATGGGGAAATCAAAGTTCCAAATAAGTGCAATTGCCAAAGATAGGCAACCAGTTGCCAGCATGGCTTTAACCTTTCCATATTCATTGACTGTACTATTTTTCAGGTAACTCCCTGTCAATATACCCGCAAGAGAGGTGGCAATGGCGGCAATATTGTTGAAGAGTCCAACGGTATCATGTATACCACGGGAAAGTTTTCCAGGAAGAATGCTTCTGTCAACATAGGATGCAAAGTTTCCTTCCTCCGTTAAATCTCCCATGGGGAATCCTGGTGCCGATGTACATTTTAAAATAAGCCAATAGCCTATTAACAAGCCACCAAACCAAATGACCCGGGATTTTTTTCCTGCATATAAATAAATGATACAGGAAAGCGTGTATCCAATACCAATTCTTCCAAGCACACTCATGAATCGGAAGTCAGCAAGTTCTCTGATCATCAATCCATTGTTGTAAATCAATCCCAAGACAAAAAGAATCAATCCTCTTTTGATTACTTTCCACAACAAGTTTTGTTTGTTTACGCCATCTTGCAATGATTTATCAATCGAATACACACTGGATATACCTGATATAAACATGAACAGTGGAAAGATCAAATCATACGCATGAAATCCATTCCAATGCGGATGTGTAAACTGATTGGAGAGGGCATTCCATAAGGGATGATGGGTTGCTTCAGACATGGTGTGAAATATTTCTTCAGCACCAATGATCCAAAACATGTCAAATCCCCTGAGTGCATCCAATGAATAGAGCCTGCTTGTCAGCTCGCTGTTTTTCAAGCGAATGTCCATTGTTTAAATTTTAGGTTCCCAACCCTTTTCGTATTCTCTGCTCCAAAGTTTCATTGCTTCTTTGTCATTCAGTATTCTTCCATTGCTTGGATCAACTTTCAGTGCACGTCCGGTGCGTTGAGAGATATTTCCCAATTGTACAAGTAAAGTACTTTGGTGTCCGCTTAAAATATCCGAATTCAATTTTGCTCCGCGTTTGATGGCATCGAAAAAATTTCTGATATGTAAGGCATCCAGTTCCATACCAGGCCCCGTTCTGTCGAGTGCATTTGCAACAATATCATTTTTCACTTCCTTCACCAACTTGCTTCTGAGGTCAAAAATCTTATACGCATTGCCGCTTTCAATTAACAGAGAACCTGTTTCTCCATAGAAAATCACGCCCACACTGCTGCCTTCGGTATTTTTCCCGTTGCATGATCTGCCTTCCCAGCTGATCAATGTATTGTTGGCAAATTCAAGATCGATGACTTGTGTATCTGGTGTTTCCCAATCATCCTGGTAGCGGTACCTTCCTCCTGCAGAAGTCACACGCGTTGGGTATTCTACTCCGAGTCCCCAACGTGCCAGATCCACCATATGTGTTCCATTGTTCAAGGCCTCACCTGTTCCCCAATGCCAGAACCAATGCCAATTATAATGAATGAGATTGTCTTTGTATTGCTTGCGTGGAGCGGGACCCTGCCATAAATCATAATTCAGCCAAGAGGGGACCTCTGCTGTTTTGCCGATACCGATTGATTCACGGTTATTGGTATACCATGTTTTTGCGTAGTATGGCCTGCCAATGGCACCTGCCTTTAGCTCCCCCATTGCTGCAATCACATTCGGCCATGACCTGCGCTGGTTTCCCATTTGTAACAACTTGTTGTGTTTGGCTGCAGCTTTGACAAGCATTTCACCTTCATTGGGATTGTGGCTGCATGGTTTTTCCAGATAAACATGTTTCCCAGCAGACACTGCAAGCAAAGAAGCAGGAGCATGCCAATGATCAGGAGCAGTTACAATCAACAGATCCAGTTGCGGATCTTCCAAAGCTTTTCTGAAATCACCTTCTGCTTTTGGTTTCTTGCCCTGTACTTTTTCAATGGCTGCAACGCATTTATCCATTGCGCGCACATCCACATCACATACATACATCATTTCGCATTCTTTCTGTGATGCAAAATTGCTGCCCACTGAAAATCCTCTGCTGTTTACACCCATTACGGCAGCAGTAATTTTTTCATTGGAACCAAGAATGCGGCGGTATTGACTGGCAGAGAATCCTGGCAGAACACCTCCAAACACTATGGCAGCAGATGCTGCAGATGATTTCTTGATAAAATTTCTTCTAGAACGACTCATGAGGATAGTTTTAGTGACTGAATAATTTGATTTGCTTTTTTGCTATGTGATGCCAGCGTATTTGCAAGTGCAATGGCCGCACCTTTTTTTCTTTTGCTTTCATGTGCAGCTTCCATGAAAGTATAAATTTCAATTGTTTCTTGAGGAGAAACAGGTGCCTTGCGGGTTTGAAAGAATTCCAGAATATGTTTCAAGAGATTGTCATATCCTTGAAATGGCCCCAGCGTTGCATTTCCTTTTTCTCCAAAAGCAGTACCACCATATTCATGTTTGCCGGTTCTAGTTCCACGAAAGGTTCCCACTCTTCCATCATTCCATTCACCCACCACCATTTCAACATCTTTATTGGATGTTCTTTTTACATGCTTGCAACCTGTTCCCATGACCGTGTAGAGCAGTTCGACACCATGTATGCCATACCAGAAAAGTTCTGGGTGTGTTGGTTCAAGTGTAGCGGGACTGAAACAATCAGCTCCAAGTACATTTCCAATTTTACCATTGGCAACTTGTTGTGCTGTTTCCATGTATCGCAGTGATGAGCTTGAAAAAACAGACACATTGAATTGTTTGGCCAATTCATAAATAGCGATGGTGTCTGAAAGTGATCCTGCAACCGGCTTATCAATAAAAATTGGTTTACCTGCCTTGAATACTTCCAACGCTTGTTGCAGGTGGGGTCTGCCGTCGTTTGTTTCCAGACAAACGAAATCCACTTTGCTCAACAATGCTCCAACCGATCCTACAATCTCTACTCCGTATTTTTTTACCTCTTCTGTATAACCCGGAATGCGCTTGACAGATGATTCAATGTCCGCACTTCCATTGGGGTAAGCAGCTACAATTTTGAATCCCCCTGTATTCTCACTTGCACCATTCAGCGCTTTGGTGAAAGCAACGCTGTGTGAAGTATCCAATCCAATGATGCCAATTCTTCCAATCTGATTTTTTGGGTTACTCAGTCCGCTCAATGGATGGCTGATCATGCCCCCGCCCAATAAAATAGAAATTGAAAAAATAAATTTTCTCCGGCTTTGAAATGTATACATACGGCAAACGCGTTAAAAACAATCGTTTCTAAATTTAATCATATCATTTGATACGACGTGCAGGGAAAGGGTTCATTTTTGAACGAAAACGATGGCGTTACAAAGTTTTGCCAATAATATCGGCCACATAGGTATTGAGTGGGGTTGCCATGATCCTTTGAGGGGTATCCAATTGAACAACAGCTCCCTCTTTTAGAATCATGAGGCGATCGGCCCATGAGAGAAGCTCGCCTGGATTGTGAGCAACCATGATGCAGCTCAGGTTTTTTTCTTTGAATATATCATTAACGACTGTTTGTATGATTTTTCTGTTGATTCCGTCCAAATTCGAAAAAGGTTCATCAAGTAAAATCATTGAGGGATTGCTGATCAAAGTTTTGGCAAGGGCAATTCGCTGGCGTTCTCCTCCAGATAGCTCATTGGTTTTTCTGTTGAGCAGATGATCGATTTTACATATTTGATATATGTTGGCTGCATCTCTGTGCTCAATTTTCTCATGCATGTCCAAAATTTCATGGACAAAATAATTATTCAGTAATTCAAAATGTTGTGAGAGGTATCCGATTTTGGGGTGACCCGGCAGCAAGACTTCATCTGGACCCTCTACTTTTTTTTGTTGAAAATATACATTGCCCGATGTAGGCTGCACCAGCCCTGCAATGATTTTCAGCAAGGTGGTTTTACCCGAACCCGTTTCTCCCATCAATCCAAGTTTTTCACCTTTTTGCAAGCTGAAGTTGAATTCTTTTAAAACCGGGCGTCCTTGCGCTGTTTTAAAAACTTTTTCTAATGCCAGTTCATTGTTGGTATACATGAGGGTTCGCAAAGCTACTTCCAAATTTCATTAATTGGCATTTTGGAATTGAACTGTCGCAAGAAAATAGTAAATTGATTCAATATTATTTTACTATGAACAAGTACTTCTGCTTCGCACTGTTTACGGCATTTTTGCTGCTTTTAGGTGGCGCCAAGATCCACGCACAAAAAAAATACGACAACCAACAATTATTGACTTTAAAAAATCAATTGGCTGCTTCTGTTGGTAACAAAGCCAAAGATATTCAGGTCATGGTTGATCAGATTTTCAGTTACAGTGAACTTGGATTCCAAGAGTGGGAAACTTCCAATTTTATTACTTCGATATTGCAAAAAAACGGATTTACCACTGAAAAGGGAATCTCTGGCGTACCTACAGCATTGATTGCAGAGTGGGGTTCCGGTTCTCCCGTGATTGCGTTGGGAAGCGACATCGATTGTATCCCAAAAGCATCTCAAAAACCTGGGGTTGCATTTAGGTCGCCCATTGTAGATGGTGCGCCTGGCCATGGCGAAGGTCATAATTCTGGGCAGGCTGTAATTATTTATGCAGCCATTGCAATGAAAGAATTGATGCAAAGAGAAAAGATTCCTGGAACAATCGTGATATGGCCTGGAGTAGCTGAGGAGTTGGTTGGAACAAAAGCATGGTATATCAGAGATGGTTATTTCAAAAATATTGATGCTTGTATTTTTACACACGTGAGTGGTGATTTTACATGTGACTATGGTGACAATGGTGGAAATGGATTGGTAAGTGTCAGGTTCGATTTTGAAGGAGATGCAGCGCATGCAGCTGGAGCTCCATGGAGAGGCAAGAGCGCATTGGATGCAGTCGAATTGATGAATGTGGGCTGGAACTACAAGCGGGAACATTTAAAACCAACCAACAGATCACATTATGTTGTTGTGGATGGAGGGGATCAGCCAAATGTGGTTCCATCAAAAGCAAGTGTTTGGTATTATTTTAGGGAGAGAACATATGAAGACATCAAAGCAAATTATGAAGCAGGAATAAAAATAGCTGAAGGAGCTGCATTGATGAGTGGAACATCTGTTTCAAGACAGATTCTAGGGACTGCATGGCCAGGGCATTTTAACAAACCCCTTGCGGAGGCGATGCATGCAAACAT
Organism: Bacteroidota bacterium; assembly: GCA_005788265.1. GTDB lineage: Bacteria > Bacteroidota > Bacteroidia > Chitinophagales > Chitinophagaceae > Pollutibacter. Next base: position 5,431 of record SXYR01000015.1, read on the forward strand.
CAAAAAAGTTGGTATGCCAATATGGGATGAAAAAGATCAGAGCATGGCAAGGGCTGTACAAAAATTAGTGGAAGCACCTAAGAAAGATAACAGTGGTAGGCAGATTGATGGTTTGAGGAGGGAAGTTGATACCATCAAGGGCTCTGTTCAATTTTCATGGGGAGGGGGCTCTGATGACATCGCAGATATTTCATGGAATCTTCCCACTATTGTATTGCGTTTTCCCGCTAATATTCCTGGAACAAAAGGGCACCATTGGGCGGATGCCATCGCAATGGCCACACCCATCGCCCATAAAGGATCTACGGCTGGTGCAAAAGCAACGGCAATGACATTGTTGGATTGTTTCACTAATCCTTCATTGCTCGCAGATGCAAAAAAATATTTTAAAGAAGTTCAATCAAAAGATACTCAATAAAAGCCCTTTATTACTGAAAACGACCCACCTGCCATTTATTTAAATCAGGGGATCATGAATCAGTATAAAGATCAATTGAAAAAATTCTATTATGATTCAAATAAGTATGAAACATATTTAGAGCAACTCGGTATTCAATATCCCACCGTAAACAAATAGAAATTATAAAAGATATTCATGGAAAATAAACTGAACCGCAGAAATTTTTTAAGCTCAACTGCTTTGTTATCAGGAGGGATTGCACTGCCATCATTTCAAGAGGCAGATAACCTTCCATCCTCAATAAAAAATCTCAAGCCATTACCGGGCGATATTGTTCCCATTTCAGTTGAAGAACGAAAGCAACGTATTGCCAAAGCCCAAGCATTGATGTCCGAAGAAAAGTTAGATGCAATATTTATGGAAGGCACAACCACCAGTATGTATTTTACAGGGATGCGGTGGGGTCAAAGTGAAAGAACTTTTGGTGTGGTGATTCCTGCAAAAGGTGAGATCGCGTATGTATGTCCAAAATTTGAAGATGATCGAGCCAAAGAGTTGATCAATACTGCTTTTGGAGCTGAGCTTCGCTGTTGGGAAGAACATGAGAGTCCGTTTGAACTTATTGTAAATATTGTAAAAGACAGAGGTGTTAAACACAGAAGAATCGGCATAGAGGAAAGAGTAAGATTTTTTATTGCAGATGGGTTGAAAAAAGCGTCAAGTGGTTTTGACATGGTCGATGCTACTCCGGTAACTGCAGGTTGCAGGATGTATAAAAGCAAAGCTGAAATTTCGTTGATGCAAAAAGCAAATGATGTTACAATCGAGGCATACAAGGCAGCTTTTGCGACTATTAAACCTGGAATGTCTCAGTCAACATTTGCTGCCAATATTTCTGCTGCATTCAGACAATTGGGTTACACTGGAGGAGCAAGTGTGCAAGTAGGGAAATATTCTGCGCTTCCCCATGGCAGTATAACTCCTCAAACCATACGTGAAGGGGATGTCGTGATGGTAGATGGAGGTACGAGCTGTGAAGGATATGCTTCCGATATTACCAGAACCATTGTTGTTGGGAAACCAACCCAACGGCAAATTGATATTTGGAATTTGGAGAAACAGGCACAGGATGCCGCATTTGCAGCTGTAAAAATTGGAGCGACATGCGAGTCGGTTGATTTGGCTGCAAGACGTGTAATTGAAAACGCAGGATTTGGAAAAAATTATGGCTTGCCTGGTCTGCCGCATCGAACAGGCCATGGTATTGGCATGGAGGGTCACGAATGGACAAATTTTGTAAGAGGCAATATGACTAAGATTGCTCCAGGTATGTGTTTCAGTGATGAACCCACCATTTCAATTCCAGGTGAATTCGGCATACGCTTGGAGGACTGCCTGTATATTGGCGAAGACGGACCGCATTTCTTTACCAAACAAAGTATTTCTATTGAACAGCCATTTGGATAAATCACTTTTATGATTAAAAAAGTCTCACTCAGTTTGCTTGCGATTGTTTTAGTTCTAGCATCACTCACCTTCACCAATCGTTTTTCCCATTTGAAAAATTTTGCTGCATGGGGTGTCCATACCATTCACGATTATAAAACACATCCAACCCGTTTGGTAGAAAGCGGAGAACTTCATCAGCCATGGCAGTTCGACACAGGATATAATTCAAAAGAAATTCAAGCAGATTTAATGAAGGTCATCGATTCCAATGATACACATGCATTTCTTATTTTGCAAAACGGTAAGTTGGTCTACGAAAAATATTGGGATGGATACGATACTGCCAGATTGAGCGGATCTTTCTCTGCAGCGAAGAGTATCATTTCATTGCTGATCGGTATTGCTTTGGATGAAG
>SXYR01000109.1 GCA_005788265.1 Bacteroidota bacterium
ATTTCGCCGCTGGCTGCTTTGATACAGTATTCTAAAATTTGATCCCCCATTTCCTGAATAGTTGTTGACCCTTCCACAATTGAACCGCAGTCAATATCAATGATGTCAGGCATTTTTTCAGCAAGCTTGGTATTGGTGGAAAGTTTGATTGTTGGACAAACTGGATTTCCAGTTGGTGTGCCAAGTCCTGTTGTAAATAAAATCAATGTAGCTCCTGATGCTGCTTTACCCGTAGTAGCTTCCACATCATTCCCAGGAGTACAAACCAAGCTCAATCCAGGTTTGGTGGCCGGCTCAGTATAATCGAGTACATCCACTACTGGAGCGCTTCCGCCTTTTTTGCATGCGCCTGCACTCTTGATGGCATCAGTGATCAGTCCATCTCTTATATTTCCGGGTGAAGGATTGGCGTGAAAACCAGATCCCACTTGTTCAGCTTGTGCACTGTATGCATTCATCAGGTGAATGAATTTTTCTGCGGTGGATTGATTGATTGCACGATCAATCAATTCTTGTTCAGCCCCACAGAGTTCAGGAAACTCAGCAAGTAAAATCTTTCCATTGAGTGCAACCAGCAAATCTGAAAAATATCCAACAGCTGGATTTGCAGAGATGCCACTGAATCCATCGCTGCCTCCACATTTCACGCCGACGGTCAACTTATCTAAAGTCGCAGGTTGTCTTTGCTGTTGATTGATTTCAGTCAATCCACTGAAGGTGGAAGAAATGGCATGTTTTATCAACTCCTCTTCCGTCATCCCTCCCTGTTGTTCGAATAAATAAAGGGGCTTGTCAAAAGAAGGGTTTCTTTTTTTGATGGCTGCTACAAAATCGTTGGATTGCAGATGTTGACAACCTAGACTCAAAATGGTAACACCACCCACATTGGGATGATCTGCATATGCTGCCAAAAGATTTTGCAAGATTTCAGAATCCTGTCTCGTGCCGCCACATCCACCCTGATGGTTGAGGAATTTGATGCCATCGACATTTTTAAAAAGCCGGTTATGGGTGCTGCGTTGTGGGTTTTGAGTTGTCTGTTGACGGTTGACCGTTGACAGTTGACTGTTAACCGTCAACTGTGAACCGTCAACTGCATTCCCTCGTCCCTCTTCCCTTGTCCCTTTTCCCTTGTATTCATCAACCAAATCCCTGGTAAAAGAAACATATTTATCTGTCACCCCGTATCCAAGCTCATTCTGCATGGCCTCACGGATCACATCCAGATTTCTATTCTCACAAAATACAGTTGGAATGAACAACCAGTAATTGGCTGTTCCCACCCTCCCATCGCTCCTGTGATATCCCATGAAAGTCCTGGTCCTCCATTTTTCTACATCTGGGGGCGTCCAATGGTACTGCACTCCGCGATATGCATAGGGCTCCACAGCATGGTGTAAATTTTGGGTGGTCATTCGTCCCCCTCGTTTTACATCCTGGGTTACTTTGCCTACCAACACACCATACATGATAATTTCTGCATGGCTGTTAAAATCATGCGCGTAAAACTTATGTTTGGCAGGGATGTCTTCGATCAATTCAAAATCTTCTCCATCACAGGAAATGATTTCACCTTTTTTGAGATCACGCAATGCTACGATGACATTGTCTTTAGGATGAATTTTAAGGACAGCATGTTTCATAGCAAACAAAGATAACGATGCGGAGAATGAGGGATTCGAAGCCTCGATACCCTTTAGAGGTATACAAACTTTCCAGGCGTGCTACTTCTACCTCTCGGACAAGTCTCCTTAGAAGGATGGCAAAAATACCTCTTTCCGCTAGAAGCTGAATATTTTTTTCGCATTTGCATTGGTCAGGGCTTCTACTTCCTGAACTGATATATTTTTAATGTCAGCTACCTTCTGAGCAATATATTTGATATAAGATGGTTCGTTGCGTTTACCCCTGAAGGGAACTGGACTTAAATAAGGTGCATCTGTTTCCAAAACAATATTTTCCAATGAAATTTCTTCCAATATTTTTGCCAATCCTGCGTTTTTGTAGGTGAGTACCCCGCCAATACCCAACATCCACCCCATCTCCGTAATTCTGTTTGCCTGACGCAAATCACCACCAAAACAATGAAAGATCCCTTTCAAATCTGTATCATGTTCTTGCGCTATTGTTTGAATGCATTCATCCATTGAACTACGAGAATGGATGACAATCGGTAATGCGTAGCGTTTCGCCAGTTGGATCTGAAATGCAAAAGCCTCCACCTGTTGCAACTTCCACTCAGTAGAATGATAAAAATCCAACCCTATTTCTCCAATTGCATAAAACCTATCCCGCTCCAACCAAGATTCAACCTCTTCTAATTCATTCTCAAAATTTACACCCACTGAACATGGATGCAATCCCATCATAGGCAAACAATATCCTTTTGCATTTGTTGCCAACTCCATCATCATGTGATGCGAGCTGCGATCAATCGCAGGAAGAAAAATACGCTCAACCCCCTCTTGCTTTGCTGCATCCAAGATGGCTTGCCTATCGGCTTCAAATTCAAGTGCATACAAATGGCAATGCGTATCAATCATAAAATCTTTGAAAAATTTTTGGAGGTTATTTTTTAAAATCTATATAAATTATATTCAGTTTTCATAGGGTACGGATTATACGGGTCAGCGTTTTTACGCAGACCCTTTTTTGTATGGCATGGCTTCAAATCGATAGCCCCTCTTTAAAGCATATTCAAGCAATGTCTCTAATGCATGCAACATGTTCACCGCCGCTTTTTCTGAATCATGCAATAAAATAATCTTGCCGGGTTTCAAATGTTTCAAGATACGCATGGCACATGCCTCCTTTGAAATACGCCTGTCATAATCTGCACTCAACAGACTCCACATGACAATCTGAAAACCAGCTTCTTTCAAATGCTTTGCTTGTCGTGATTTCAATCGTCCATAGGGCGGGCGAAATAAATTGGA